>JBFEYJ010000203.1:0-5177 GCA_041562215.1 Thiohalomonadaceae bacterium
AGGTGGACATTACGGATCCCGAAGGGCAGCCCGTCGGCGAACGGCTGGAAGGTGATGGTGTTAGTGCCGCGGATGAGCTGCGACGGGGCGAGCGGCTCAAGCTGCGTGGTCCAGGCGCTGGAGGCGAAAAAGTAGCTGCCGCCCATCGGCGTGCCGCCATTGAGCGCATGTTGGGTGCTGATCCAGTGACCGGCGCCCTGGCTCTCGAACACCAGCCAGGCGCGGCGAATGCTTGATGATTCCCGGTCCAGGGTGACACTGAATGTCCCTTCGGTGTTGCCCTGCTCGCCGCCAATGGCGATTTCGGTGGGGCCGGCGGCATAGAGCTTGCCCTGATCGGGCGCCATTGGCCCCTGTACCAGCGCGAGCAGATCGCGGGCGCTTTTGGTCGAAGTGGCGCGGGCCTTGCCCCAGATCTCAATTTCCTTCAGGCCTTCGGCTTTGCTGCCGTTCTGGGCGCTCAATACCAGTAGCAGACGACCGGTGGTCACCGGCAGTGCGGTTTCAAAGCGGTGCCAGGTCTCGGCCTGGTTGCGAAGGTCAAGCCGCTCCAGCCCTTCCACCGTCTCCCACCCGCCGCTACGCTCAGCCTTGACCGCGAGCAGGTAGGGGGCGGCCCCAAAGAGCTTGATGGCGGAGATTTCCCGCGGCGCGCCCAAACTAATGATGAGTTCAGCACCGCCACTCGCGATAAATGTCGTGTTGGTGGCGCGATCGATAAGCGCAGCCGGGTCGTCACCTTCCCCCGCTGCAAGCGCAATGGTCGATGGCGTCAGGCGGAAGGTCCCCTGGATGGTGTTGGCCGCCTCCAGGGTTCGGCTGTCTAGCGCGACAACGCCCGCGATGATCAGAGAGGCAAAAAAGAAAAAAACGAGAAGTTTTTCCCGATGTGACCATACATTCGTCTTCCCTGACATCATGGAGTCCTATTTAGGTAAAATTATGTGATGTTGCTCACATGTAGTCTATGTGAGTATTCGCCTTTGAATTGTGACACAGGTCACAGCTGGAGCGGCTTCAAGGGTAACCCGACCTGTTGGGTAGCCATTTCGTCGGGAGAAGTATGCTAAGGGGTCGTTGGTGTGTTGAAGTGCTTTTCTGATGCGGTGCCGGTAACGCAAGGAAAAATAGGATTTAGCTGGGCAATAAAGATCGAACTTCAGGCCACTCAATCATAATTATATGAGACTTCCAGGTATTTATATGAAAAAGTCGAAAGCGATCAGGTCTATTTTGGTCAATATTTCTCTACCGACCTGATATGCACCTTGGACAATTTGAGAACCTACAAAGTTATAAATAGCAACAACACTACTTATAGTGCCAAGCAAGTTTCCATTATTCAGATTATTAACAATATTGAGAGCATTACGACGAGCATAAACCCATGCCTTGGAGACTTCTCTACGGATAAAATATCGTCCGATAATGAAAAAGAACCTAATATGAATATAGGTGAGATCAAGCTAACTGAAACTCAAGAAAGCAATGGATGGGGCGGAACCATGGGGTTATTGTTCTCATTATTTCTGGTTTTTATAATTATCAGGAATTTATTCATCGACGAAAGGTCACGGCGTTAGTATTTATACTGGCGCATAAAAACGGCAACTCAGAAAATTCGCCCCCCTCCTGAGCGCAAATAGAAACTTTTTGAAATGAAAGCGAGATTAAAGACCGTACTTGCCTGCATATTTCTCCTCAATGGTCTCAATGGTTGCCATATCTACGGGCCTCCGCCTGGCTATGGTGAAAAGGCAGGACGTTTCTACGCCAAAGCCGAGCCGATAATCCAAGCGCTCGAGCAATATAGAAAAAAAGAGGGAGAATATCCGGGTTCCCTGGAGGCACTAAAGAGCGGGTACTTGCCTAAGCCAGATTGGCCTTCTCATGGCTATAAAAAGAAAGAAGACGGATATGAGTTATGGTTTTATTATGAGGGGCCAGGAATTAATACCTGTATTTACAAACCTCCAGGAAAATGGGAATGTACAGGCCTTATTTAGTCCGTGATAGCGCGTCGTCCAGCCGGAACCAGACATATTTGCGGCCCTTCCCGGCTGAACTATCTGCTATTCGTAAGAGCTAAGTGCCATGATTGACTGGGAGATAATTGCGACGGAATTAGGCGCGCTTCATGAGGGAGGAGAGCACGGGTCAAGCACGCTTGCGAAACAAGCAATTGAAAACTGCTTGGAGAAGATAACCTTCGCGATGCCGTGGATTACTACATAAAGCGAAGACGCGGGAGCGAACTTGTCCGTGCTGTTCTTTGGGATATTCATCCATGGAGCGCCATGGTTTATTGCAATGAGCTGTTCCACACGAGTGAAGATATTGATATCAGGCGTAGCGCAATTGAGCTTCTGCGCGTCGTCGCCGATAAACGAGCATTACCATGGATAAAGTCTTTCCTTGATGACCCCGATAATGAAATACAAGGGTGGGGTGTAGGGATTCTGGATCAACTCCTTTTTTCAGGCCACATTGAACCAGATGAAGCCGTCACTCTACTCGCCCTTGCAGAACAACATCCAAACAACGAGGTCAGAGAAACAGCTGCTTTTATAAAGGAATATTTAAGCATACGCGAGCAACTAAATGCATAATTGTCTACACTTGATTGTCTAGCCACCCCCTCCCAAATAAGGGTCAAAACCTGAGAATTTTCCATGCTACACGATTGAAATAACCGAGGAGGTACACTTCAATCGCGCACCGCCGCCTCAACTTGATCAACCAGGGTCTTTAAGCACCTTATGCTTTCCAGAGACCAGATGCGTCAGCAGCATGCTGACGAGTACGCCCGCCGAAAACAGATAAAGCCCAACGTGCACCTCTATCGAAGCGATGGCACCCAGCTTCACTGTCATGATCAACATTGCGACAACGAAGACATCAAGCATTGACCATTTCCCAAGCACCATGAGTAAAGTCGTATATCGATGTCGAACGTGCTCTTCCAGAAAGCTATTATTGATCAGCCGGAACAGCACGTACATTTTGTACACGGGCAACATGATACTGAACAGGAAAACGACGGCGAATAGTACTGGCTCCCCAGCCGTCAGCAACTGAAAGATGCCTGAAAAAAGCGAGAAAGTGTCGTCAAAGACAAAAAACTTGCTGAAGGTAAAAAACGGAAGAGCCGCACCGACGCAAAGCATCGCCGCGGCGGTTAACCATCCAAAGCGATAAAACATGATCTTGCCTGAACTCACTCGCTACTCCTGAAAATAAAGGATGGGGGGATTGAATGTTGTACCGTGGCTCACCTCACTCCCGCCACTCCCTCTTACGTTACTTTTCCGGGAATTCCACGCCCTAAAGCACGGGAAACCGATTTAAATTTAACATTCGCGCCTGTCACATCTAATGCAATCCAGCCTATAACTCACCACTAGGCTGACGCGATTGGTAGCGCCTGATATCAACCTCGGCAGGCAGCCCTTTCCCACCATGCAAGGCATCGGCAAAACGCGCGGCATGCCACGGTATTAACAATGAACCCTTGGAACCGAAACCGTTGAAAATCCCCAGCTGCGGTAACTGCGGATGCAGGCCGATAAAGGGTTGCTTATCGAGGGTGTTAGGCCGCACACCGGCACGGTGTTCAGTCACGCGATACTCGGGCACGGGATCCAGCAGTTGCGGCAGGGCGGCGAGCAGTTCCTGTCGACCGATCGCGGTAGGTTGCTCGTCAAGTTGCTTCCGCTCATAAGTGGCCCCGAGGCGGTAGTCATTACCGCCTCGGGACATCAGCCATGTGCCGGCGTTGATGATCACATCAGGCAGCGGAGCATCTATTTCAAGACTAAGGATCTCGCCCTTGGCCGGCTGGAAGGGCAGCCAGTCGAACCAGGGATTGCTCTGAGACTTGTAGCCCTCGCAAAAGATAACCCGTCTGAAGGCGAGGTCATCGAAGCGCACACCGTCCTGCTCGAGCATCAGCTCTTTGTAGTCGATGTGGTGCGTGCGGTAGCGATGGGTCTCACGTAAGTGATCTAGGATACCTTCTAGAAGTGCTTTGGTATCGAGATAACCTGTTTGAGACTGAGTGAAGCCGCCCAGCCGGGCAACAAAGGGCGGTTGCAGGGTCACAGGGGGGAGCCACTCACCGAGATAAGCTCGGTAGTCCGGATCGGTGCTGCGCCGCTCCCAGGCCTCCTGCTCCCGCTCGGAGCGGAACAGCCGCCACATCGGTTTTTCCACCAACAGGGGCTTATCCAGTAGCATTTCCAGGGCACGGTAGCGCTCGCGTGCCAATGGCAGGCACTCATCTACACCGGGGGTCTTGACCAAGCGCTGACCGGTGATCGGATTGAGTAACCCGGCGGCGGCAGTCGAGGCGGCGCTTTGCTGTTCGTCATCGAGAACCAGGAGCCGCTCACCCCGCTCAAGCAATTCGATGGCCAGTAGGCTACCAGCCAGTCCCTGCCCAATGATCAGTGTATCGAGGTCGTATTCTTTGTACATGGGGTGACTGTTTACCATGAAGCTCGCGATGAATAAACATTGCCGCAACAGATTGAATCTAAGGGGGAGCTCGAACGGCAGCTGCTGAGCGTCACTCGGTCGCATCAACGGGGTTTGGACTCCGTTGTTGCCAAGTGTGAGAGGTATCCCGCCAATTTCCGCCGGTGGGGCAGTGGAAAAAAGAATAGCCCGAAGGGTTGCGCGCGCAGGACGCACGCAACGCAGAAAATCCAGCCTCCTACAACGACAAACAAATTCCCGATTTCACACGACTCTGCATGTAAAGCAAAACCACATCTACCATGGAATCGTGCTCCCATCGAAGCGATAAAAATGCCCCGTATCGGTAAGCCGAAAATCTTCGACCAGCTTTCGCATGCCGCTGACGCTGGTGTTTGTCGTCAATGTCGCGCCTGGACCGCCCATGCGTGTCTGCACCCAGCCCGGATGCAGCAGGAGAACGCCGATTCTGCGTGGCTGCAGTGCCAGAGACAACCCCTTCATCGCTGCGTTGAGCGCTGCCTTGCTGGAGCGGTAGGCATAGGAACCCGGAGAGCCAATCTCGGCGATGCTGCCCATGTGGCTGGTGATCGCCACGACCAGGCGCCGCTCACTGCGAGCAACGTGTTCGGTCAATGCGGCGCTTACCCTCATCGGACCAAGGCTGTTGACGCGAAAGGTCTCTTCCCACTGGCGGTAAT
>JBFEYJ010000204.1:0-5114 GCA_041562215.1 Thiohalomonadaceae bacterium
GTTTTTCTGACTCAATAATTTCAAATGGGAGACCAGGCTCTCCTTTACCTCGTGCAACTCGGGCAGCCTTGACGTCGCGTTCGAATTTTTTCCCTGCGACTGATATTCGAGCAACTCCTCTGCCAATGCATGAGCATGCAGGTGCAATTTTTCGATATGTCTAAAGTTTGAGCTCGTGCCATAACGGGCCTCTCCCTCGCCGTGCATCCAGCGTCCGAAGCGACACTGCTGGTGGTCCATCGGCGGCAGTACCAACCGCTCACCCTTGAGATATTCTTCGATACCCTTCACCCATGCACGATGTTCAACTACGGCAAACAGCAGTGATAACTCATCCCGTCTAACAGGATACTGGTTGAACCAGCTTGCATCCGGCTTCCAGTTGTCCGCCCATTTTCTAACATCCGAGGCCGGCATCGGTGCAGCGATGCCGTTCCCCTGAGCAAGTTCACACCCCAGTTGCAGCAACATTTCGCCCTGTGCCCGTGTTTCGACACCTTCGGCAATAACGGTGCGGCGGAATGCGGCGGCCAGGCTCAGCACACCTTCGAGGATCGCCAGGTCATCAGGATTATCGAGCATTTCACGCACAAAGGTCCGGTCGATCTTGAGCTGGGTGGCCGGGAGGCGTTTGAGATAAGTCAGGGATGAGTAACCGGTGCCAAAATCATCCAGGGCAAAACTGACACCGATACGTTCACAGGCCGTGATCACCCTCGAGACGTGATTGATGTCGTTCAGGGCGCTGGTTTCAAGCACTTCCAGTTTCAGGTATCCCGGTCCGATAGTTGGATGAGCGGCCAACAGAACTCGCAGGCGCTCGGTGAAACTCGCGTCTTGCAGCTGTCGCGCACCGACATTTACGCTGACTGAGATATCCAGGCCATCGGCATGCCAGGATTCCAGCTGCGTTAGGGCAGTCTCCAGTACCCATTCACCCAGCTCAATTGAAAGGGGGTGATCCTCAATCACCGGCAGAAAGACGCCGGGGGGGATCATGCCTCGCTCGGGATGCTGCCAGCGAATCAATGCTTCGACGCCAAAGACCTCGCCTGTGCGCATGTTAACCTGGGGCTGGTAATGGAGGAGGAATTCATTCTCGTTCAGGGCTCGCCGAATGTTTTCCACACTTTCATACTGCCCCCTGATGCTGCGGTCCTGTTCCGTGTCGAACTGGTGATATCGATTCCTGCCTGACAATTTAGTCTGATACATGGCCTGATCCGCCTGGCGCAACAGCTGGTCGGCGTCCACATCTTCTACCTGCGGATAAAAAGTGACGCCAAGGCTGGCGGAGACCTGAAGGACCACACCACCGATGTGCACCGGCTGTGCGACAGCGTCGAGCAGGCGTTTCAGCAGAGGTTGGCTAACGGTGGTGTCGGCAAGATCGACGAATACGGCGACAAACTCATCTCCCCCAAGTCTGGCTATGGTGTCTTCTTCCCGTATTGCCTCTTTCATGCGCTGCGCGATGATTAGGAGGAGCTGGTCACCCAAGGTGTGGCCATATTGGTCGTTCACCTCCTTGAAGCCATCGAGGTCGAGATAAACCACCGCTACGAGGTGTTTAGACTGTTCGGCTTTTAACATTGCCTGTTGCAGCCGTTCGGCCAGCAATACCCGATTGGGCAAATGGGTCAGGGCATCGTAATGGGCGATATATTCAAGTTGCTGCTGCTGCTCTTTCTGCGTGGTGATGTCAAAGAAAAGACCGACGTATTGCTGGAGCTTGCCATCGGCATCTTTTACCGCACTGATCGTGAGCATCTCGGGATAGAGCTCACCATTCTTGCGGCGATTCCAGATCTCACCTATCCAGTAACCCTCTTCGACCAAACTGCGCAACAGACCAACATAAAAATCGTCCTCGTGACAATTCGATTTAAGAATGAGAGTACTCTGTCCAATCACCTCTTCGCGCTGGTAGCCGGTGATCTGGGTAAACGCCTTGTTAACGTTGACAATAGTGCCACCCGCATCCGTGATGACGATACCCTCCCTGGCATGTGTAAAGACATTTGCAGCCAGCCGTAGCTGGTTTTCGGCGGCTTCACGCTCAGTGATGTCCCGCAGAACGAGCACAGCACCGATAATAGCGTCATCCACACCCCTGACCGGACCGCAGTCCATGTTCATCAGACGCCGTTCGCCATCAAGGCCGGTATGCTCAAAATTGATGCCTTCCAGGCTATTGCCGTCAAACAGTGCAGTTTCCCATGGCGGATTGTCGTCAGTCGCAAGTTCCGGCAGGTACTCCATCAGGAAGTGATCCTCAGTGACAGCTGTACTGACGCCGAGTAGCTTCTGCGCGTTGGCGTTGACACGCACGATTCTGGCATAAGTGTCTATCGCGATGAGGCCTTCACTAATGGAGTTGAGGATAGCCCCAAGCTCCTCCTCATTTCGCCGGTGCCGGGTAAGCAACGTGCCGATTTTTTCAATCATCGAGTTGATGCCAAGCTGCAGCTGTCCCATTTCATCCTGCGAGGCCACTGGAATGCGCCTATCCAGCGCGCCGCTTTCGACCTGCTTGAGGAGATCGAGCGTGCTGTCCACCCGGCGGCTGATAAAACGTTGAACAAGCAGAATGATCCCGACCGAACTGAGAAGAATGAACGCCAGGGACGCTGTCCAACCCCAGATGGCGATAGCGCGTTTTTGTGCGTTGATTGTGGTTGTGTCGATGGTGATCACGTTGTGATAGTGCGGGCTACCATCGATATCGCTGATACGCATGACACAGGTGAGGGTGTTCTCACCAGGAAAGTATTGCAGGTCAGGAGCCGTGTTTGAGGTCCACTGCGGAGCAAAATCGGCAATTCGCTGTACACTACGGCCAAGATTGGCGGGATCGGTGGAAACAATGACTCGCCCATTGCCGCCAATGACCATCCCATTCAGGTAATCCGCTCCGAGCAGGTTGCTCATCAATGCGGCGCTCGCAACCGCATTAATAGGCAAATCATTCTGCGATATCAACTCCTGCACCAGATGCAGGCGGGAACGGATCTGTTCATCAGCGGCAGCGCTAAAGCGGTCGATATAGTAGCCACCGAGCACCCCGAAGGCGATCATCTCTACACCGATCACCAGCAAGGCGATCTTGGTTATCAGGCTGGATTGAAATCGTTTCATGGGATGTACGACGGCGTTACCTCAAGAGACTCCGGTTGGGTAGATTGTTCATCCAGATCCCGAGCCTGCTCGGGGGTAACGTGTCCCAATATTTCCAGACCCTGCTCCGGTCGGTCGGCTTTAGGATTCCAACGTGCGATATAGATGGTTTGCTGAACATGGTGGCTATTGGGGTCCATATAAGCCGCCTTGTGCTGCATTCTTTCTTCAGCAGTCCATGTGTAATGTTCAAGCTCATTGATGATCGCATGGTTGTCGGTGGTCCCGGCCCGTTCAACGGATGTCAGCAACGCTTTGGTGGCCAGATAGGCGCTGTGTACGACGTCTCCCGGATAATCGAGCTTGGTGTGCCCGTACCGTTTGCGGTATCGGGCAACGAAATCCGCCGTGCCGGGGGTGTCGAGATTCCAGGCCCACGTCGTTCCAAACAAAGGGCGCATTGTTCCCGGGGCCGTATAGAGTTCGGGCCAATCCACTTCATTAAGTAACCACAACTGTCGATCGAGCAACGCCGGATCCACTTGTGCAAAGAGTTTGATCTGGTTGGCGCCGGTGACACCGACCACAACGATATCAGCATCGGTGGCTGCAATTTGCTCGATGATGCTCGCCGGATCCTCCATCACCTCGGAAACGATGATTTCGTCGGCTACCGTGCCACCGGCCTTGGCGATGAACTGCCGGGCGGCAGCGGCATTGCTGTGGCCCCAGACATAATCTTCGGTCAACAAAAGAACGCGTTTCGATTGCCGGTTTGCCAGAGCAAATTCGATCAAGGCACGGCTGAAGTTGGCGCCGGTGGCGTCGAAGACGAATTTAGTGCGGTGCGCATTACTCGTCGCCTCGCTCGGGGACGAAGAGTTGGTGTTGATAAAAATAACACCGTGTTTCTGGCACACGGCGGACATGCTCGCCGCGATCCCGGAGTGGATGGCACCGACCATGAAAGAGATCCCGGTTAATGAGATGAGTTCCTCGGCGACTTGTGCCGCCTTGGTGCTATCGAGAGTCGGGTCACGCATAACAAGAACAACTTCCCGCCCAAGGAGACCTCCCCGGACATTGAACTCGTCGATAGCCATCTGTACACCTCGACGGTCAGCCCCTGCGTGGGTGCTGAAGCGGCCGGATGAAGGGGTAACGTGTGCGATCAGGATAGGCTTGGCTTCCTGAGTGACGGTTGCCATGGAGACAGGTACTGGTGACACATTGGCCGGACGCATAAAAACCGCCACGAACAGACCGGTTAGAATAAATACAAAAACAACAACAATGCTCAATAGGTTTATTTTTTTCATTTCCGTTCTCGTTATTTACCCCCTTATCCCAAGAGGTGTTTTCATAGTAACGCCCAACGCCGATTTGACCTAGCGGGAATCTCCCTAAGTGTGTCCCAACGCATACACCCTGCGGGCACAGCCCCCATAAGGAGCTAAATGTCATCGCAGAGTAGCGTGTTATAAGTCGCCATCCGGCCCGATGAGAAGTCTCTCCCCTTGCCTACTGCCATTGATCCCGACGCTCGCTTCGAGCCTGCATTGCTGTGGAGAAGGCCCGTCCACGAGCCTGCAGCAGGAGGAGGCGGCCGTCTTCAGCACGGGTGTAGATCAGCTCCCCTTTACCGAGGCGTTGTACCCACGCCTGATGGAGAGCGAGGGCCTTGTCTTTGTGGCTGCCCAAAATGCCGGGCACAGCATGATAGTCACGACTTTGCCAGAAACGACGGTCACGGTGGCGGGTGATGAGGTAGCGTGGGTTGTCGATGGGGCTAAGCAATTCTTCCATAGCATCCGCGAACAGTGACTGGGTGTAGAAGTCTGCCCCTTCAAGGCTGAGGCTTACGCTCCCGTCGAAGTGTTTTTGCACATTGAGCGGGAGATCGTTGGGGCGCCTGTCGATAAAACCACTGGCGCAAAGCGCATCACGCAGGGCCAGGCCCATTTGCCTGATTGTCCCGTCCACCGGCAAGTGGCGCA
>JBFEYJ010000205.1:0-5097 GCA_041562215.1 Thiohalomonadaceae bacterium
AGTACGGTATGCCCCAAGTGAAGATCAGGTGCCGTCGGGTCGAAGCCGGCCTTGACACGCAGCGGCCTTCCCTCTTTAAGCTTTGTTTTCAGCTCCTCTTCGACCAGGATCTCATCAGCCCCCCGTTTAACCAGCGTGAGCGCTTCATCCAGCGTAACCATGCTTATCTCCAGACGCAAAAAATGCGGATAGATTACCACAGGCGAAACTCCTTCTACATAATGCGAAGCGGATCATTGACCTATACTGATTATGGAAGTATGTTAGGGGAAAATTTTCGAGTAATTTCCGTGAATTACAGCAACTATCTAAATAAAGACTACAAACCGCCAGAGAAACCGGAGAAGTCAATGCGTTCACGACTACATCGTAAGCACTTGCATCTGCTGGCAATTTTTTCTATTGGAGTAGGGGTTGTCGCCCTGCTAAGTCCCAGCCATGAGGCTGAAGCGACTCGTCAAATCACCCAATCTGCAGCGGACGGTGATCAGGCGAGTTCCAGCGGTAACGACACCCGCAACGAGATCCTGCAGCTACCTTTAGCTCTCCCCGCCGAACGGGGACAAGTTGGGATTGCAGACATCGAGTCAATTCAACGTCATGATGAGCTTCCCTGGCAAGCGGTTAACGTACAAGCCGGCGACAGCCTTTCAGCGATATTCGATCGATTGAACCTGAGCCCACAGCAATTGCATGCTGTTGTTGAGACCGACAAGGCGAATAAGATCCTTTCCAGCCTGTACCCCAAGCAACAACTGTACTTCCAAATCGAGGAAGAGCAATTGCAGGCTGTCAAGTGTGTCATCTCCCCGGAGAAAACACTTCTCATTACCCGCCATGGCGAGGCCTTCAACAGTCACATCATCGAACATCCGGTAGAAATTCGCCTGACACATGCCAGTGGGGAGATCGAGAACTCCCTGTTCCAGGCAGGACGCAATGCAGGCCTATCAGATAACATCATCATGGAACTGGTAAATATCTTCGGCTGGGATGTGGATTTCGCACTCGATATCCGCAAGGGTGACAAGTTCTCCCTATTGTTCGAACAGCACTACCTGGACGGTGAGAGACTGCGTGATGGCAAAATCCTTGCCGCCGAATTTACCAATCAGGACAACAACTACCGCGCGGTGATGTTCACCGACCCGGATGGAAAGACACAGTATTATTCCGAAGACGGCAAGAGCATGCGCAAAGCATTTCTGCGCAGCCCTGTCGACTTCCGCCGCATCTCATCAACCTTCCAGAGAGAACGCTATCACCCGGTACTGGGTAAAAAACGTCCTCACCGTGGTGTCGATTACGCTGCAGCGAGCGGTACCCCGATCAAAGCAGCTGGTGATGGCAAGGTTATCTTCCGCGGTGTGAAAGGAGGTTACGGTAACACCGTGGTACTCCAGCACGGTGGCAACGTCAGCACGCTATACGCCCACTTGTCCAGGTTCCAGAGAGGCGTCACCAGCGGTAAACGGGTCCGGCAGGGACAGACTATAGGCTATGTCGGCAAGAGTGGCCTAGCCACGGGTCCCCACCTTCACTATGAATTCCGGCTCAATGGGTCTCACCGTAACCCCCTGACGGTCAAGCTGCCGGATGCGGCCCCCATCCCGGAGAAATACAAAGCCGAGTTCATGGCACAGTCACGGCAACTCCTGGCCCAACTGGATCTGTTCAAGCGCGTTCAGGTTGCCGCGAACCAGTAATCTTGTTGTGACAGAAACCCCTATGGCTGAATCGTATATAGGCCTAATGAGCGGCACCAGTATGGATGCACTGGATGCCGTTCTTATCGACTTTTCAACATCGCCACTGCAGATTATAGCTGCCCACAGCCAACCGCTCCCGAAAGACCTGCGCCGGCACCTGGTAGCACTGTCCAGTCCCGGCGAAAACGAGTTGGAAAGGTCTGCCCAGGCAGATATCTTATTTGCCCGCTTCAGTGCTGCCACCGTGCAGAAGCTCCTACTAGCATCTAATGTTTCCCACACTTCGATTTTGGCAATCGGCAGCCACGGCCAGACAATACGCCACGCTCCCTACGCCAACCCGGCCTATACAGTGCAAATCGGTGATGGCAACATCCTTGCGCAACTCACCGGCATTACCACCATTGCTGATTTTCGCCGTCGAGACATGGCGGTAGGTGGTCAGGGAGCACCGCTTGTACCCGCCTTCCATGCCGCCTGTTTTCAGCGCCAGGACAAAACAAGAGTAATTCTCAATATCGGAGGCATGGCCAATATCAGCATCCTCCCAGCCAACCAGCAGCAACCGGTAAGTGGCTTTGATACCGGCCCCGGTAATGTATTGATGGATAGCTGGATTCAGCGCTGTCACAGGAAGGACTATGATGCTGATGGTGCCTGGGCACGTAGCGGCCGAGTAAATACTGAATTACTGGAGCAATTACTCGCCGAACCCTATTTTTCCCTGTCACCACCGAAGAGCACCGGCCGTGAACAGTTCAACCTTGAGTGGTTGGGTCCAAAGTTATCCACTGACATCAGCGATACGGATGTGCAGGCCACCCTCTGCGAGTTGACTGCCCGAAGCATTAGCTCAGCCATTCAGTTGCATGCCTGCGATTGTCGTGAATTGCTTGTCTGCGGGGGGGGAGCCTATAACAGCTATCTGATGGAGCGATTGGCGGCACTGCTACCGGCATGCACTCTCAGTAGCACCGCGCAAAGCGGCCTCGAACCACGTTGGGTCGAAGCGACTGCCTTTGCCTGGCTGGCCCGTCAGACACTCAACCACCTTCCCGGTAACTTACCCAGTGTCACTGGAGCCTCCGAAACCGTTATCCTCGGCGCCATCTACCCCGGCTCCCACCCTCTGGCATAACAATTTTCGATTAACTCTTGCTTTTCTCTTCCCTTTAAAGCCTAATGATAATCATTATCATTTAGATTATTGGGATTTCAGCAATGAATATTATCGCCCCTTTACGGCGCATTCTGTGCGCATGCTCCCTGCTGCTACTTGCCACACCCGCCATGGCTGCGCAAGGCCCAGACATGCTCCTGCACCTGCTTGACTACATTCGTGTCGACTATCCGGCCACCGTGAAAGACCATCACGTTATCGATAGCGATGAGTATGGAGAGATGCAGGAGTTCTCCAATCAGGTGCTCGAGCTGACCCGTACCCTTAGCAAGGTGACGCCGCAACTGCTGAAGGATGCAACGCAGTTACAACAGGCAATCATCCAGCGTTTGCCGCCGAAACAAATCGACACTCTGGTACAAAGCCTATCCATGCAACTCACAAATAGTTATATGGTAACGCTCTCACCACGTACAGCCCCTTCCCTCGCCCGCGGCAAGCAGCTGTATGACCAGCAATGTGCCAGTTGCCACGGAGTTAACGGAGATGGTAAAGGCCAGCAGGCAGCTGATCTGAATCCGCCGCCGATCAACTTTCACGATATAAAGCGGCAAAAGGAACGCAGCATATGGGGGCTCTACTCTGCAATTAGCCAAGGCGTAGATGGCACGGCGATGCAGCCGTTCAGTAAACTTAGCGAGGAGCAGCGCTGGGCACTCGCCTTTTATGTCGGCAACTTCCCTTTTAGTAATGAGCAGCGCGAAGCCGGCGAAGCACTTTGGAAAAGCACTCAGATACGGGACTGGATCCCTGGTATCACCGCCTTAAGTACGATCACCGCCAGCGAGACCGAACAGCGCTTTGGACAACGCGGCCTCGAGGCACTGGCCTTCCTGCGCAGTCAGCCACAGGTTCTCGCCAGCGGACAGGGGGCGCTGCATACCGCCCGCGATCTGCTGGTCAGGAGCATTACACAGTATCGCAAAGGTAACGCACAAGAAGCCTACCGGGAAGCTCTCTCAGCTTACCTCGATGGCTTTGAGCTGGGTGAAGCGGTACTTGCCAGCAGCCATCCGAAAATGACTAAAGCACTGGAACTGGCAATGCTTGGCTATCGGGAGCTTATCCGTTCCAGGGCGCCGCTCAGTAAGGTCGAGAACCAATACAGTGAGCTGGTCGCAGGCCTTGAGGAGGCCATTAAGACTCTTGCCGAGAACAACATGACACCATCAATGGGCTTTGTCAGTGCCTATGTCATTCTTTTGCGCGAGGGACTGGAAGCCATCCTGTTACTCGCCGCCATTGCTGCCGTGCTGATCAAGCTTGGACGCCGGGACACCCTACCCTACCTTCATGCCGGCTGGATTGGCGCCCTGCTTATGGGTGGTGCAACCTGGGCGGTTTCCAACTATCTGTTCACCATCAGTGGTGCGGGCCGGGAATTGACTGAGGGGCTCACCGCTCTACTCGCCTGCGGCGTGGTGCTGTATGTCGGTTTCTGGTTGCATGACAAAACCCATACCAGCAGGTGGCGTGAATTTGTCGACAACAAGGTGCGTAATGCACTCAACGGCAAAACCCTCTGGGTCTTGAGCTTAATCGCTTTTGTTGCGGTCTACCGAGAGGTTTTCGAAACGGTGCTTTTCTATCAGGCACTCTGGTTGCAGGCCGGCCCTGGCGCAGTGTCTTCACTGTGGGGTGGAATCATCACTGCTGTATTCAGCCTGATGGCCCTCGCCTGGATCATCCTTCGCTCCAGCATCCGCCTGCCGCTGAAACTGGTCTTCCGGGTAAACGCGGCCATTCTTTTTCTCCTGGCCGTAGTTTTTGCCGGTCACGGAACTGCAGGGCTGCAGGAGGCGGGTTGGATACCAATCGACTTTATCGCCATGCCGAGTTTTGACCTACTGGGTATCTATCCCACCCTGGAGACAATCAGTGCCCAGATTGTGGTCGTAATACTGGTCAGCCTGATCATCCTGCGCCACCGTAGGCTGCCTTCCACACCAGCATAACTATCCTGACGAGGTGGTGCTTGCTTGGCGAAAAAGCCGGATACCACCTTAATGCCATTCAGTTAAGCGGTTCTTGCGGCCCCCAGGAGCCCAGTCCCTGGCAAATATTCGCCAAGAGGACTCAGCTCCTGATTTTTTCGTCCTTATTTCACTAACTGACCGAATTTCAGGATCGTCAGACTACTTATGGCGACAGGCCGATTCCTAGCGCTTGTCGATACTGACATAGTCCCGCACCGGCTCGCCGATGTAG
>JBFEYJ010000206.1:0-5093 GCA_041562215.1 Thiohalomonadaceae bacterium
CGTGTACTGTTAAGAGCCTGCGCATCGATTTCACTGTATCACTGCCAGGTGACCCTGCTCGACGATGGCTAGGACCTTGAGGACAATCTGTCTGCGGGAGATGTGATGCTGCTCCATTAATTCATCCGCCTTTCCGGAGCGCGGTTCGGTGGTAATCCCCATACGGAAGACCTGGGCCAGCCGACCGATCTGAGCACTGACGGCATCACCCAGTCCCCCTGACATATTGTGGTCCTCAACCACCAGCAGGTGCCCAGTCTCGCGAGCGGCCTGTTCAAGCGTAGCGACATCAAGCGGATTGACCGAATAGGCGTCGATAACACGGCTCCGGATACCGCGATGCAACAACTCCCTGTGCGCCGCCAGCGCTTCATGCACAGTGATGCCGCAAGCGACAATGGTTATCGCATCGCGCAGAGCGCAGGTGAGGGTCTTGCTGCCACCGAGCGGAAAGCTCTCTTCATTGGCGTAGATCACCGGGGTTTTCCCGCGGGTAGTGCGAAGGTAAACGATCCCCGGAATCTGCATCGCCTGTTCTGTTAGCCGTGCGGCACTCACCGCGTCGCTTGGATAGAGAATGGTAGTGCCCTCAACCGCACGGAACATGGCCATATCCTCCAGCCCCATCTGCGAAGGCCCGTCCTCTCCGATGGAGATCCCGGCGTGGCTACCGCAAAGGATAAGGTGCGGCGGCCGGGTATGGCTGGCCATGTGAATAAAGTCATATCCCCGGCTCAAGAAAGCCGCAAAGGTCGCGGCAACCGGGATCTTACCGCTTACCCCTAGACCAAGTGCGGTGCCGATCATGTTCTGTTCAGCGATATTGGCATCAAAGTAGCGATCCGGATAGCTCGCCTTGAATAGCTCAGTATAAGTTGAATTTTTCACGTCACCATCGAGGACCACCAGATCCGGCAGGACATCACCCAGAGCCTGCAGTGCCTGTCCGAAGGCCTGACGAGTCGCCACTTCATCTCCAAGCCGGTAATCGAGGTGGATCGGACGAAACTCCCCTGCAAGCGGACGATGCCCGCGGGGAACCCTCCGTGGCTCGACCGACAGGTATTCCCTGATCAACGGGATTTCAGCCAGTGCGGCATCACGCTCACCATTACTTAGCGCCTTACCGTGGTAGCCTTCCCTCCCCTCGAGGAAGGAGACCCCCTTACCCTTGACGGTACGGGCCAGGATCGCCGTCGGTCCACCCTCACGCGCCTGGTTCAGCGCCCGGGCCACCGCCATGACATCGTGACCATCGATCTCCAGGGTCTGCCAGCCGAAGGCCTGGAAGCGCCTGGCCAGCACCGCCGTATCGCCCCTGCTCGGCGCCGGCCCACTCTGTTGCAGCCCATTGACATCAACAATGGCAACCAGGTTGGACAACCCTTTTTCCGTAGCGAACTGGGCTGCCTCCCAGATCGCCCCCTCGGAGCACTCGCCGTCGCCGAGCAGGCAGAAAACGCGAGCGTCTATCTCATCCATGCGATTGGCCAAAGCGATGCCATTGGCTGCGCTAAGCCCCTGGCCGAGAGCTCCGGTAGACACCTTCACCCAGGGATTACGCGTTGTAGGATGCCCCTCAAGAGTGCTGTCGATACGCCGCAGGCTGTTGAGGTCCTCGTTGATGGCACCGGCTGCATGGAGACCGGCCCAGAGGATCGGCGCCGCATGGCCCTTAGAGAGAATGAAGCTGTCCACATCCCGCGCATCAGGGTCAGCCGGATCCCAGCGCATCTCGCGGAAAAACAGTACGCTCATGATCTCGGCGCAGGAGAGACAAGAGGTGGGATGACCGGAACCGGCCTCGGTGGTCATGGTGATAACATCACGGCGCAGCTTATCCGCCATCGCCTCCAGCGAGGCCGAATCACGCTCCAGACGCAACGCATCGACCCGCCTCTCAATCGTTGCCAGAGATTCGTCATAGGGATCGATGAATTTCTGCACCCCCTCGTCGACCAGTTGCTTGTCGACAACAAGCATATCGATACCCAGCACCGCGAGCGCGTCCATTACCGCCTCAGCATCGGCAACCTCCTCTTCGACGCTGGCCGTGACCCGGCCGTGGCGGGCAAAGGCCTGAGCGGTCTTGATGGGCATCGTCGAAATGGTGTGCGGCCCGATCAGTGGATCGATGTAGTGAGTCTCCGCATACCCGGGGGACTTCACCCCGGTACTGGCCCAGACGATCCCCTGCGGCAAGGCGCCCGCCTGCGCCAGCAGTTGCCATCGCCGGTCCTCCAGATAGCGCTTGAAGGTCGCGTAGACCAGCTTGGCATTGGCAATACCGGCCAGCCCCAAGAGATCCTTCGCCTGCTTCTGCAACGAAGGAGAAACACTGTGATGGATGCGCTGGTTGAGTAGTTGATCAACCAGCACATCAATGCGGCTGAGAAACAGGCTTGCCACTGAATGCACTGAATCGAGCGGCCTCCCCGCCGCTTTCCGGCGTTCCATCGCTCGCATATAGGTCTCGAATACCTCACAGTAAGTCGCAACACCGAATAGCAGAGTGATGTTGATATTGAGACCATCGAACAACAACTCCTCCACAGCACGAAGCCCCTCGCGGGTTCCCGGAACCTTGACGTAAAGATTGGGTTCATTGACGGCCTGCCACAGCTCCCTCGCCTCCTCGATGGTTCGGAAGCCATCGAAAGCGAGATGCGGCGAGACCTCGATGCTGACAAAGCCCTCGCGCCCTCCACTCTGCTCAAACACCCCGTGCAACTGCCGACAGGCCTCCTTCACATCACCCACCATCAGGCGCTTGAGCCCCTGCTCAACGCCAAACCCCTGCTCAAGGCAGAGGCGCAGTTCCTCATCATACCGCTCGGAACCGGTGATGGCCTCATTGAAAATCTTTGGATTGGAGGTGATCCCACGAAGACCGCACTGTTCAATCCAGTGCTGCAGTTCTCCATCTTCGATCATCGGGCGAGAGAGTGTATCCAGCCAAAAACTCTGCCCAAGTTCATGGAGTTGAAGAAGCGAATTCATGCCTGCGCCCCCTGGATAATGAGTGCAACGCCTGTAACGGAATGGAGAACCATCCGGCCTGTATCACGAAAGCTTAGGCAATGAATGACACAACTCAAACCGGCTGAAGGTTTCTTCCGCCCGGCTGACGACTGTCGGGCTCAAATCCAGAACGGAACTGCTTCACGCATTGTTATTTTTCAGAAAAAAGCTAATTTTTACCTAATCGTGGCTATTCCCTTCGCGGGAGGAGCAGACATGCCGCAATCGGACGAAGGCATTCAGGGATTTATCTCTCGTCGCGGCTTTATCCAGGTGATGGCAACCGGCGCAGCCTGGACGTTGCTCGGTAGTTGCTCGCCGGAACAAGAGGCACTCGGCTTTCGACCTGGACGTCAACAACGCACCCCATTCATTACGCCTAACGAGCAATTTTATCTGGTCGCCGTGGACCCGGACTACCGTCCGCCGTTAGATCTAAATACAGTCCATCATCGCTGGGCCATGGAGCTAATAGGGCTGGATGGAAAGATCCACAAGTCAGGGTATGCCGAACTCAATGAGAGCGCCAATCGAGTCATTCCATACACCTTCGAATGCATTGGAAATCCGGTTGGCGGTAGTCTCATTGGTAACGCCAATTGGCATGTATTGCCACTAAAAAATTACTTGGAACAGGCCGGTCTCTCCAGCGAGGTAAAGAGTGTAATGTTCGAGGGCCTGGATGATTTTTACTCCAGTGTTTCCATCGAACGGGCCACCGATGATTACGCCTTTATTGCACTACAGATGAACGGTAAGCCACTGCCTGCCGGACATGGCTTTCCGGCACGGGTGATCCTGCCCGACCTTTACGGAATGAAACAGCCACGCTGGTTACGCCGCATCACCCTGCTGAGTGATAGCGCAACCACCTCCTATTGGGAACGCCGCGGCTGGGCCGGGGAGGTGCCAATGAAAACCTTCTCCCGTCTGGATCCGTTGCCATCATTGAACGCGGGTATGGCTGGTCGGCTTAGCGGAACCGCCTTTGCCGGTGCACGAGGTATTCGCCTTGTCGAAGTTTCGCTCGATGATGGCGTAACCTGGAAGGCCTGCAGTCTGGAGACCTCCACACAACCCCATGTGTGGTCATTGTGGAGCTATCAGTGGGACAACCCCCCTGCGGGCAGACACGCCATTCAGGTACGCGCCATGGACGACACCGGTAAACTGCAAACGGCTAAACGTACACGCTCTTATCCTGATGGCGCCACCGGCTACCACCGGGAAACCCTCATCATCGCTTAATCACGAAACAGTCGTGGGATACACAGAAAATGCGGAATGGAAATCAAACAGGGACTTCGCGAATGGGCTTCGCGAAGGCCCTTTGGTTACTCACTGCTGCCGAAGTGAGGGTCTCTGGTATAAGGCGGTAACGGCAAACCTGCGATGCGGCTTCCCTGAGCCACCGGGCCATTGGGAAACAACGTATACAGATAACGCCTGCCTCCCTTATCCCCGTATCGCTGTTGCAGCATCTCAACGACCTGGCGACCGCTCTTTGCCTGCCCTTCGCGCAGGAAACGATCGCGAAGAAAATTGACCACATCCCAGTGTTCATCGGTCATGTCGATATGTTCCTCGGCTGCCAGTTGCTGCGCATGTTCGCTCGACCAGGCAGGAAGTTCCATCAAGTAACCTTCAGGATCCTGATCGATCGCTCGTTCGTTTAAAATGTATCTGTTAATGTCAGTGCCGGGCATGATACTCACCTCCTTTGACAACTCAGGTTGTGAGGTTAGAATCGCTTGCAGAAGAAACGATAGTCTAACTAGAAGTATAGGTTCTGTGAGCGAAGAAGCCAGTCAGGAGCGAGCTCATATGGTGATGCCAGTCCTGTCACTCACAGTCCATCCCCATGAGGTGATTGTTTCCACTTGTGACTGCTCATTACCCTCCATGATGCTGTTGGTGAGGCCAACGCCGGGAGGAGATCAACAATCGGAGTCTGCAAAAAACTCACCGCTTTTCAAGCCAAGTGACACACACCATTATTTCGACGATTTCTGCTTTTGTTGTTCCGCCATGCGCTCATTCCATCGCGCATAGCAGCCATGTCCGCAGAAGTA
>JBFEYJ010000207.1:0-5064 GCA_041562215.1 Thiohalomonadaceae bacterium
ACTGTTTGACCCGGCTATTGGTGGACTCCTCAATCTGTGGGGCTTTCAGAGCGACGGACGCCCCAACGGTCCGCCGCCCGACAAGGCGGAGATCGCCAAATGGGTGGAGGCTGCCCCCCGCATGGACGATCTCACTCTCGACGGTGACATGCTGCGCTCCGTTAATCCCGCCGTGCAACTCGACTTCGGCGCGTTTGCCAAGGGCTACGCGGTGGATCTGGCCATCGGAAGACTGCGTGAATTCGGCATCGACAACGCCATCGTCAACGCCGGTGGCGATTTGCGCGCCATCGGCAGCAAGGACGGCAAGCCCTGGCGCGTCGGTATCCGCCATCCACAAGGCGAGGGGGTGTTAGCTGCACTGGCGGTCAGTGGGGATGAGTCGGTCTTTACCTCCGGCAATTACGAGCGTTACCGCGAACACGAAGGCGTGCGCTATAACCATATCCTCGATCCTCGCACCGGCATGCCGGTGAACGGAGTGACTTCAGTTACCGTGATTCACGACAATGGCGCCGTGGCTGATGCTGCGGCCACGGCTCTGGTGGTTGCAGGTCCCGAACAGTGGCATCGCATCGCGCGACAAATGGGGATTAAATACGTCATGCTGGTGGATGATGCCGGTGTTGTCTACATGAATCCGGGAATGCAAGGGCGCGTGGAGTTTCAGGAAGAACCGCGGGCCAAACTGCGCCTGAGTGATCCGCTCTAACTCGATGGGCAGCGTACCTTTCGGCCGCTATTGATAATATTGACACGCTCAGTTGGCTGCTTAAGGATTTTTGCCATCGAAGTGGATTTTAATTAAGATCCGGCGAAGGTGACGGTCGCGTGAAGCGAGAGCAATCCCCTCGGCATATATACGGCACAACGAGTGAATTCCACGGTCAAGGTGTTTATTCAGCTGGGTAGAATACTTAGTGGTCAATAGCGCTTGTCACCCACAGCTATCGGCCTGCAATTACTTGAAGGGAACAGAACCTGGGCAAGTGGATGGGGCGCCACACGATTACAGATCCCACGGAGGGCTAAAAAAACAAAGCGATTTTGGCGATCTACCACCCTAAATCGCTGGCAGCAAATACAATTGCCAGCCGTTCAGAAAATAAATTACCTGTTTGTTTCTTCACGGTACCTAGAATAAAAATTTGAGCCCTTCATGACGGCGCAGAGTGAAAAAACAGAGTCAGGTAAAATCTTTCCTCTTCGAAAAAACATGACGCTTTATCCGTTTACCCCATTAGTGCTATGTCTTGATGATATTGGGGTGGGGGTATAATTTTTGTTGACAGAATTTTGAAGGAATAACAGTATTTGTAATGACATTACTTCTGTTCGGAGCCAAGGTTGTCCTCTGGCGACTTGATGTTGCTTTTGTAGTAGTTGTTTTCACGTAAAGATACTAAAACAGGGAAAAAAACGATGAATAATAAAATCGGAATGAAATTTGGGATCCTCTCTTTCGGTTTGTCGCTGCTCGTCGGCTGTGGTGGCGGTGGCGGAGGTGGCGGAGACAGCAGTACATCGTCCGAGCTGACATCAGGTGTTGAAGTTAGCGGTAGTGTCGGAGTAAACGAATGGGACTACTACAGCATTGCCATTCCAGCCAACACCTGGTCAGTGTCGGCCATTTTAACGGCGACTTCAGGCGAAGTCGATATCGTGGGTAAGCAGGGCGTGAAACCCACTGCAGACATGTATAACGCCGATCTGGAGGATTGCTCTGATTACTCTATTGCCGGTATGTTCGATAGCTATTGTTCTATAACTTTGCCTGCCGAAGGGACAGTCTATTTCGGTGCGTGGGGCAACCCGGTCAGCGATTCGGGTGCATCCGGTGGTAACTACACACTCGTCGCTACTATTCAGACAGATGTTTTGGCAGGCGTTACCGTTACCTCGCGTGAACAAATCGATACAGATCTGCGGAGAATCGCAAATCGCTATCTCAAGCATTATCGCGGAGCGACAATCAGTGCCGGTTCGGATGCTTATCCTGAAAGTGGGATTGTGGAGATACAGAAGGGGGAGGATGTCTTCCGCTTCTACTTTGGCGCCGATGCGGTCAATGCTGTGCTCAGTATCGATCACAACGGAACTTGGACTCATTTCCAATCCTGGAGTGAATTCGAAACGACATTGTCTAATATCGCGAATTAAAATTCATAAATGGTGCGGACAGGATGTCGCTGTCCGCCCATTTTTTTCCGCCATACGATGGTTTCGATTAAGCCGGTTTGCTTATTCGCACCGCCTGATGTTGGTCGGCGACTGCGTTGAATCTGCCCACAAATGTTTCTTAAGTACCAAAACCTTTTGAGTGATAAATGCCCGCTGGTTGAGCGGTTCATCATTGATGTAGCAGCCCGGTTCTCTGGCTGACTATTCGACAAAAAGCCCCCTGCTTGTTGCCTTTTCCTCGAAGGCGATTTCGCCGATGCTTATCTGCCTTGGACCCCGGCAGTCGCTCACAGTAGTACCAGGCGACCTCAAGATCCTTGCTGACATGCTCATGATATTTGGCCAGGCGTTCTATCGCTTCCACGCAGCCCTGTTGTGCCATACCCTCCCGGATACGTATGGAGCGGAGTGCCTGCCTCGCGGATTGTCCGTCGGCCCCTGACCGAAAGGGCGAATCTTGTGACGTTGGTGCTGTTTAATGATGACGAGCTTATAGGTCCTTATGGAGCATTCTCATTTTACGGGTCTATTATCTGTAGTAAGTGCGCATACCATGTTGCTGAGACACCTTTTCCGGGAGTACGTATGGAAGAAGAGAAGCACTCGTCTGCCGAGTACGAACCGGGGCACGATCTTCAGGTCGAGCACGAAGATCCCACCATTCGTTTTCTTCACCGCATTATACGGTTAGCCGTCAAGCTACTGGCGATTCTCATGGTGCTTGTTATCGTCTGGGGAATTGGCGATGTCATTTTTGTACTTTATCAGCGCCTGACACAACCACCTTATCTACTTCTTCAAATCAATGACATCCTTGCCACCTTTGGGGCTTTTTTGGCGGTTCTCATTGCGATAGAGATTTTTATCAATATCAGCATGTACCTGAGTACAGACGTCATCCCTGTCCGTTTGGTCGTGGCAACAGGGCTAATGGCTATCGCACGGAAGGTGATCATCTTCGATTTTGATACGATTACGCCACTTTACATCTTCGGTACAGCGGCGGTTGTGCTAGCCTTGGGGCTTACGTATTGGTTGATCACAAAAAGAAGTTGATCGCGTCAGGGAAAGTGGTTACACAGACTGCGATAATCCTCTCTAAATAACAAAGGCCAATCGGTTCATCGGGAGTCATTTGTGCCATGAGCCGGAACCGCATCGTTTGTGACAGACGCGCAAATATATGGCCGTTAGCACCCTGCCTTGGCAGTGATGAGGTTGAAGCTACCTACAGATGCTTCTGAAGTGCCGACATCTCTCTGAGCGGCGCATTCCCCCGGTTGTCCGTATCTTTACCTATATCTGGCTTGCATTACTCTGGAATGTTGGGCCTTTTCACCAGCTTTTCACGAAGCCGATTTCGCCGATGGTTATCCGCGCTGGAACCAGGAAGATGCTCACAGTAGTACCAGGCGGCCTCAAGATCCTTGCTGACATGCTCATGATATTTTGCCAGGCGTTCTATCGATTCCACGCAGCCCTGTTGAGCCAGCTCCTCCCAGATCGGAACAGCCTCGTTCCAGTTTCCATCTCGCCTGAGCAACTGCGCCAGTAGCCGCTTGCTATCGTCACATAACCTTGCCATTCCGCGTTGCAGTAGCGCAACAGCATCCTTTTCATTCACATCAGAAAGCCAGCGTGCCAGGCCGTAGTGGTCTGCCTTATAGCGAACAGGATCGGCAACAGCCCGTGCCAACATGGCATGCGCGGCGGCCAGAGAGAGGATGTCCTGGCGGTTGTGCTCGATGACCTTGATGAGTTTTTCACCGATACCTGCACGCAGATAGGCGAACCAAGCCTCCGGTGCCTCGGCGCCGGGGAGATCGTCGGTGCGGTGAAATCCCAGCAAATTTTTCTCGACGGTCGCAAGGCGGCAATCCTCCCAGCATTTGGCGAACAGTCGCCGTACCGGATGGAGCAGGTCAAGGTGGTTGCGCTCGGCAATCGAAGGCGTGAGGCCCTGCATGCGAAAGCGGGTAATGAGCAGTGGCAAGTCGTAACTCTTGCCGTTGTAGCTCACCAGGCGATGGCTTGGCGGCAACAGCTTTTCGACTTCTGCAAGCAGCGCAGGCTCGGCGGCGAAGCTGGTGATAAGAAGCTGGGTGAGCCGGATCGACTCCCCATGGATAACCGCCACGCCGACGAGGAAGGCGAGGGTGCCGCTGCCGCCTGCCAAGCCCGTTGTTTCGGTGTCGATGTAAACGCATGGCGTTTTTTCGGTCTCGCCCGGCAGCAGGGGAATGTCGTTCAGCCCGCTAACTTCATGGCTGCCGATTCTCCCGCTAAGCGGAACAAACTCCTCAATCCTGATCAACCCCTCGGCGACAAGCTTGCCGTTGACTGCGACAAGCAGCTCCTCTGCACTCATCCTGCCGCGTACTGCAACAGGTCGTCCCTGGAGACGTTCGGGCCGCACTTGAGAGAGGCGCTCCCGTAGCGAGGCGGCAACCGGCATGGCAAATGGCGGCACTACAGGTGGCGAGGTAATAGGGCGTGTACCCGCCTGGGCCTGCAACTGGGAGAGGCGTGATTTAAGCGTCATGGCGTGTGTCTGTGTGGATGAGTAAAGAGAGTACGGTCAGCGCGGCCTGTTTCGGCGAAAAGCCGCGTACCTCGTCGCTGGCGAGGATCGGCCCAATGCAACTGGGGCAGCCGTGTTCGCACTCGCAGGCACTCACCAGGCGGGTGGCGTGTTCGACGACCGCATTTTTCCTGCCGAAAAGTGGTTCGGAAATCTCGATCCCGCCTGGGTAGTTGTCGTAGAGGAACAGGGTCGGGGTGAACTGCTGCAGCGCGAAGGCATCGAGCGCCTTGCCCTCATTGTCGCGCAGCGTACCGCGGCCGTTGCTGCCGACGGTGGCGAACCACCTGGCGTTGCCGTCG
>JBFEYJ010000208.1:0-5061 GCA_041562215.1 Thiohalomonadaceae bacterium
GCCGATCAATGCAGAGAACATTTCTGAATACCAGCATCTGGTTTTTGATGTGGCTTCTTCACTGAAGTTCTATTACCTGGCGGATGCGCCAGGCGATGAGGATGTTCTGGGTTTAAATATTGAGACGTACTCTCTTTCCGAAGCCACAACGGTCGCCAGCAGACTCAACTGGGAACGCAATAGCCAGCTCTATGGCGACATGTACCGTAACTGGGGTTATCTCGCCTATAACGGCAATGACGGGCGTGAGACACTCCCCATCAATGAGGACCTGCTGAAATTCCCCGGCGGTGGTAAAAACGCTGATTTGAGTCAGATGAAGTTTATCCCTGCCGTGCCTCTTCAGGACAAAGGCAATGATGTTACAGACGTCTCATCCACGCCGATTGGGAAAGATCGCTGGATCGTGGGTGATGAGCTGTGGTGGATACTGCCGGATGGGGTCAGTGCCTCAAGGAACGGCCTTGATCGGATTGAGGTTCCCTCTGATGCGCAGTATGCAGGCGCCGTTGGGGTAGTAAGACAATCCATCAATGATGGTGATACGGTCGGCGGTGGTGCCTTGATATTCAACTACAACACCGGCACGACGGATTCCTCCTCGCTCATTCAGTTAATGGATCTGAACGGTGACAAATTTGCTGATGTAGTCAGTGAGTTAGCCGCTCAATATACCGGGCCAAGAGGTGGTTACTATGGGGATCTTGTCACCAGCCCATTCGCGCTTGGGGATTCGACGACTGACGTCGACACGATCTCCGCCGGCGGCTCGATCCTGCCATCATCGGCAACCAAGACCAAGGGCGGCAGTGAGCCTTCGCTTGGTGTTAGTATTGCCTATAACAATTCAGAAACGAAGCAACAAACCGCCTATATCGACATGAATGGGGATGGTCTGCCGGATCGTGTCGACACCAGCGGCAGTCAGGTCATGGTGCGGCTCAACTATGGGTATGGATTTGCCGGCACCCCGGTCAGTTGGGGAAGCGGTAGCATCAGCACGTCGAAAACCAAGGCATTGACGCCTTCGCTCAACCCGGGTTGGGCAACGCCACCCCTTGCTTTCGGCGGCGGTTTCTCCGTTGACGACCAGAGACCGGAAACACTGAAGTCGCTGATGGATATGAACGGCGACGGGCTTGTCGATGCGGTGAGCTACACCGACAACGATATCACCACCCCTGGGGGCAACATTTACGTTGCCTTCAATAACGGCATCAAATTTCTGCCCGCCGTTGAATGGGCCACCGGGATAGATAGCGGGGTCGGGGTCAATCACAGCATCAGCCATCAGGCAGGCGGTTATGCGAGCACCTACATCCCGCTATGTATCACACCGGTAGGGGTCGTTTTTTGCTACATTGTCATCAATCCGGGTATCAATACCAGCAAGACCGTCAGTCGTCAGGAGGTCCAGTGGTCTGACATCAACGGGGACGGTTACCCGGACTATCTCGTATCCAATCGAGATGATGAGTTGCGTGTCCGTTACAACAAAACGAAACGCACCAACCTGCTCAAGCGCGTGGAGCGCCCGCTTGGCGCCTCTTTCACCCTGGATTATGCGCGTACCGGCAATACCTATGAACAGCCGCAAAGCCGCTGGGTACTGAGCCGAGTTGAGCTCGATGACGGTGTTAGTGGTGACGGGCCGGGACATATTACCCGGTATAGTTACAGCGGCGGCTATTACAGCCGTATCGAACGCGATTTCTACGGCTTTTCCAAGGTTGTTACCGAGCAGCTTGGCAGTGATGGTAAGGTGGTCCGCAGTACCGAGCGCCAGTTCCACAATGACAGCTTTTATACCAAGGGCTTGTTGAAAGAAGAGATCACACGCGGCCATCCTGAAAGCGGCAATGAGGCGCTCTATCGCAAAACGCGCAACAGCTACCGTTTCCTCGATCTTGGGACCGATAACGATCTTAGTGACCTGCAGTCCCTGACCGCCGTTGTTTGGCCTCGGCTTGAACGAACTGACAAGTATTTCTATGAAGGCAGCAGCGCGACCTCCAAGTCGACCTATACCACCTACGCCTATGATGCGTACGGGAATGTCACAGGATTCTTTGACGCCGGCGATAGCGGCAGTATGGATGATGTCCGGGCTGTTATCACCTACAGCACTGAAGATGCCACCTGCCGGGGACGAAACATCCTCGCCAAGGCCAAGACAATCAAGGTCTACGACACCAAGAATAAACTGTTACGGCGTCGTGAGGGCAAGATCGACTGCGGGACCCAATACAACGGTAGCATAATCGAACTGCGCCAGTACCTGGCCGACGACGCGGCCATTCATACACTGGATTACGACCAGTACGGCAACCTCACCAGCCTTGTCGGCCCCAAGGACGACAACAACGAGCAGACCAGCCTGGCCATAGCCTACGACAGGGTCGTGCATACCTACCCGGAAACGGTCACCAATCACTTCGGCCTTTCCGTTAGCAGCAGTTATGACTATGCCTTCGGCAAGAAACTCGGTGAAACTGACACCAACAGCAACAGTATCAATTACACGCTGGACAAGTTCGGCCGGATTGAAACGGTCACCGGTCCCTACCAGCAGGGCAGCGGCCACACCACCATCGCCTTCGATTACCACCCCGAGACGGCGCCTCCCCATGCCATCACCCGGCACTATGATGGCTACCGTGATCCCAGCGGTCAGGATACCATCGACACAGTGCTGTTCACCGACGGCCTCAAGCGGGTGCTGCAGACCAAGAAAGATGCCGGCCTTTACAGCGCGGGAGGCGGTGTTGCAGCGAAGATGATTGTCTCCGGGCGGGTGAAATTCGATGCCCTGGGAAGGACGATCGAGCAGTATCAGCCGACCTCAGAGGCTGTAGGGGCTTTTGGAAGCTTTAATCTCACCTTCAACGGCTTCAAGACCCTCACTGAGTACGATGTGCTTGACCGCACCACCCGCGTTGAGCTGCCTGACGGCAGTATCACACGTACCGACTACGATCTGGCCAACGAGCCGGGCGGGGCGCTGCGTTTCCATACCACGGTTACCGACGCCGAGGGTAACAAGCGCGAGAGCTTCCGGGACGTGCGCGAACTCATCACCACGGTGCGTGAACACAATGAGAGCGAGTACAACGATGGTCCCACCGTGCTAGATACTCGCTATGTCTACGATCCGCTCAAGCAGATCACCGACGTTTACGACGCAGAAGAGCATCACACCAGCGTAGGCTACGACCTGCTGGGCCGCCGCACGGCGATTAACAACCCCGACACCGGGCTAGTGGAGTACGCCTACGACATCACCGGCAACCTGCGCTACAAGCTCACCCCGAACCTGCGCAAGGCGGGCGCCACCCTGGCGAAGGGGGCCATCGAATACCGCTACGACCACGAGCGCCTGGTCAACATCCTCTATCCCAATGCCCCGGCGAACGACTCGCAAAACGGTGCGCCACCTGATCCGATCAACGTCACTTACACCTATGGCGAAAACAGCGTTGAGAATGCCAAGGTCGGCCGGGTAGGGCGCATCATCCGCGTCGACCATCAGTCGGGCTATGAAGAGCGCTGGTACGGCAAGCTCGGCGAGGTGGTGCAGGAGCGCAAGTGGGTGCAAATCCCGGGTGACCTCTGGCACTCGGGTCAGAAGCACAACCAGGGCACCACGCAACCGGAAGAGTACGAGGTATTCACCACTCAGTACGAATACGACACCTTCGGGCGGCTGCAGAGTATGGTCTTCCCCGACGGCGAGCAGCTCACTTACCACTACAACGCCGGTGGGCTGCCTGAGTCGGTCTCGGGCACCTTCAAGCGCACCCCCTATGAGTACGTCACGCTAATCGGCTATGACGAGTACGAGCAGCGGGTGCGTGTGGAGCTCGGCAACGGCGCGGTCACCAATTACAGCTACGATCCCAAACTGCGCCGCTTGGCCACCCTGAAGACCCAAAGTATGGGATACCGCTTCCAGGACCTTAGCTACAGCTACGACAAGGTCGGCAACATCACAGGCCTGCTCAACGACGTCGATCCGCCCTCAACCGGCATGGGCGGTTATGTCAGCCAACGCTTCGACTACGATGGGCTCTATCGTCTGAGCGAGGCGAGCGGCACTTACATGGGTGACCTCGACAGCAAGGAGCACTACACCCTGTCGATGCGCTACGATGGCATCCACAACATCACCCATAAGGACCAAAAGCACTGGGTGGAAAGTCTCAGCGGCGGTGGCACTAAACACGGCACCACCTACGATTGGCACTACGCCTATAAAGGCAGTCAGCCGCACGCACCGACCAATATCGGCGTACTCGATGCGGCAAGCGGCAACATTGTCGGGCGCACCTTCAGCTACGATGGCAACGGCAACCAAGAGGGATGGACTAACGATAAAAACGCCAACCGCCGCACCATCGAATGGGACGACGAAAATCGCATCCAGTCCATTGATGATAAGGGCCAATACAGCCAGTACAGCTACGACGATCAGGGCCAGCGAGTCATCAAGCAGGCGCGTCAGAACCTCACCGTCTATGTCAACCAGTTCTTCACCGAACGTAACGGCTCCATCGGCTCCAAACACATCTTCGTCGGCAGCAGCCGCGTACTGACCAAGGTCACCGGAGGCACGTTGTATATCCGCTCCTACGATGGGGTAACCGGGGCCAAAACTTCGCCGGGGCAGGTCAAGAGCGCGGAGAAGTCCAACAACGGCAAGGACCAGAACAAGTCCAACAACGGCAAGCATCTGGGCCAGGAGAAGAACGCTGATAAAGGTAACAACGGCAAGGGTAACGGCAATACCAAGGCAAACAACCGCAAGGAACAGGATAAATCCGCCCAGCCGAACGCCAGTAACGGTGCCAGTGGTAAAACCGCCGGCGTCAACGGCCTTAAGCACCGCTCAGACCGGGCCAACGAGGTCGCGCAGAACACCTGCAAGAACAAGCACCTGCGTGAGCTTTACTGCGACGACAACAACAACGGCATCCCCGACAGCCAGGAGGGCGACGCTGGTGATGGCACCGTAAGCGATGGCACCGTAACAACAGAGGTCGTCCGGCTCGGCTCCCAGGGCGA
>JBFEYJ010000209.1:0-5052 GCA_041562215.1 Thiohalomonadaceae bacterium
ACGATATGTGAGTTTACGGACATTGTATCGATACGAATCGTCAGGTCTAAATAGCACGATCGCAGTATTTATACCTTTAACACCTCCGATCCCATCAGTAATGTTGATATTAACCACATCACCTGCGTTCCCATCAAATGCGTAATAGTCAACATCCCATATCGCATCTTCAGTCAAGCTCCCTATCACCCCATTGACACGAGCCTTTCCACCAACAAAGTTGAGTTTCTGCGGCAATATAGGACGACTCCAAAAACGCTTACTGTACCGCCCCCAACTTGGGTAGTTGTAAAGAAATATCGTATCATCGTTGGGTTCTATCTCGCTCGAAGACGAAGGACCGTCATCTGTCGATTGAGGCGCTCCCGATTGTGTTGTGATGACACGAGGCACTCCCTCCCCTCCCTCAGGGATCGCAATCAGCTGCGACTGTAAAGCCTGGCTGTCGTAATCAATCAGATAGACCGTACTGCCATCCTGAGTTATGTGCCAAGGACTGGATTTTGAGGACTCTGATGGGGTGTAATTCAGTGCACTTAAATTCCTTCCATCTCCGTCGGCTACCCAGTAGCTCGGCGGGTTGGTATCCAACGTAAACAGGATCCTCGAACCATCCCCTGCCGCGATCACATTAGTCGGCGAATATTGCTCAAAATTCGACCAGGTGTTTGGAACAATCGCCCGGATATCCGTCCCATCGCCCTCCATGCGATACACACCCTTGGGGTAGATCGCATCAGGTTCAGCGGAAGGAATAGCGAAAAACACCGTGGAATCGTCATTGGTCATGGCAAAACCGCTGAGATCCGGCAGAGCGCAAGTCAGATTGTTATAGCTTTCGTATTCGGTGCCGGCGGCTTCGAGCAGCGACGAACGATTGGTGTCGAGATGCACGACCACCTCGCCGAAGGTAGTCTCACCGGCATCGATGACGCGCAACCGGTATGGACCGTCATCCACCAGGCTGCCCAAATCATTGAGACCATCCCAGGTAATGCTGGCGCCGCTGCCGTCATTGGTCACCGGCACACTAAAGCTTCTTACTACCTTGTTACGTTTATTGATGACAGCGACCTTGGCTGTGCCTTCACCCTGCACACGGAAAAAGAGCTCCGTCGTGTCCTTGACGCCGTCGCCATTGGGTGAGAAGTACTTCTGGCTGACATTCAGATCGCCATCCTGAACGGGAATATCGCGGTGAGCATTGTTGTTGGTGGTGGTTCGCTCGAGGATCGCCTCTTCCGGGTCGACCAGCACAACGAGGGAATGAACCGTCTTTTCCAAGGGAGTCCAGCTAACCTCAGCGTAAGCGGAGTCGTAACCGGCGATTTGGGCGATGGTCGTTTCGCCTATCAATACGCCACCCGACACCGGGTCTCCATCGTAGATAAACACGGCGACATCGTTCGCCTCCTGAGCCCCCAGGTTGGCAACACGCGCGCTGATCGAGATCGTGTCACCCGCTTTCGGGAACAGCGGTGTCAGTTGGATATCACCTTCCGAAATCGCCAGATCAGGCAAGCTCAGTACCGACAACACATTGAATGTGACATTGTCCTCTTCGGAGAACTCAGTGATCACATTCGCAGGGTCAGCCACAGCAAATAGCAGTTTGTCGCCATGGGTAGGAATCCTCTCCCAGGTGAAACTGGCTATCGTACTTTCCCCTGCGGCAAGTGATGGGATGATATGTGAGCCGAGAGGGGTGTTGTCTACCGAGGGATTGCCATTGTAGAAGGCGATCTCCGCATTATTCACCACTTCGGTTCCGGTGTTGCGAACCAGCGCGGAAAGGATAACCGAATAACCCTCTCGCCCCGGGGTTGGCGTAAAGGTGAAATCCTTGTAGCTAACCGCCAGATTGACGCCACTCGGTTCTCCCGCACTGAAGTTGAATGTGGCGAGGTTATTCTCATCATCGAGTTCAGGGACCAATCCACTCGGGTCAACCTGCGCGGTAAATGTCAGACTCCCACTCAAGTCCACCCGCCAGGTAACCGTCTGCTCGGTTGATTGCCCGGCAGCAAGTTGAATCGTATTGGTGAGCAACTCCCTTGTCGTGTTCCCGTCAGTGACGAGGTAACGAACATCCGTTGAGGGGGTGTCCGACGTTCCTTCATTGCGAATGTTGATCTTGAAGGCAATATCGCTACCGACTACGGCAGGGTTGGTGTCAACACTGATATCAGTGTCGAGAACTACCAGATCGACGCTTGGCTCAGTATAAATTTCCGTCGAGATTGTATTATTTGTCTCACTGACTTCAGCGATAGAATCGTCGGGATCCACCTGGGCTGTTAGCACCACGCGACCGGAGCGATTTAACTCATACGAGAAATTCGCCACCATCGTTGAACGGCTGAGGACATTGAGTGTTGTCTCCCCTACCACCGTCCCGCTGCCGGGCTCACCATCCCACAAAACAACGCGGGCATTCCGGGCATCTGCCAGCCCCAGATTGCGAACACTGACGGAGATACTCATCGTCGTGGGCAACCGATTCGGTTTGACGGGAAAAACTGATATCCCAGGGTCACCAAATGTCAGGTCAACACCTTCAGGCGCCGGTTCCACAGTAACATCGACCGAGCCGCGATTATCCCGCTCACTCATCTCCGTTTGGCCGCTCTCAGGGTCGATGACGGCATAGAGTGTATGGTCACCGGCGTTGTCGAAGCTGTCCCAAAACGGAGTAAACACCAGCTCGGTACCACCTGCCATCGCAGGAATGCTGATGTCCGCTCCGCCCGCAACCCCACCCTGTGACGGATCGCCGTCGTAAATACGCAGAAGCCCTTCAGGCGCTGTAACGTTGGAGTCGTTACGCACCCGAACAGTCAGCTTGATGCGATCGCCATCATTTACAGTGTTTGATTCCGCTGCAACGGAGAGAATCGCCCAGTTCGGATATTTGAAGCGCTTTAGCGCCATGACCGCTGAAGCGGTCGAGTAGACACTCCCCTCCCAGCTTCCGGACACCGTTTGCCTGTCGAGCAGGAATTCCGCCGCGCTGTCAGAGTGTATTTTGGCCAACGATTCAAAAGCCATAAAAGTCTGCAGGACGTTGGCCGTATCGTGGACCGTACTCGGGCTGTCGCCGAAGCCGCCATCGGGATTCTGCTTGCCGCTGAGGAACGCCAGTGCGGAGGGCAAGATGGTGGCGTGTTGATTAGCGGCCTTTAGCGCATTCAGCGCCGTGGTGGTCACGCTGGTACGACTCGGTCCGCCGTCGGCGGGGCTGAAGCCGCCGTCACTGTTTTGCTTGCCGAGGAGGTATTGGACGGCACTGTCGCGTGTTGTTGCAGTGGCTTCGTTGCCGTCAGCAAGAGCGAGAAGCACCAGAGCGGTATCAAGTGGGTCGCTCTGGTAACCGGGGGCGATCCCGAATCCGCCATCGTTATTCTGCAGACTCGCCAATTGGGTTTGCTGCGCCGAGGCATCAACACCGATTTCACGTAAGGCGATCACATAGCGCGCAAGGTAATCGGTGTTGTTCGAGGGGTTATCCGCAAGCCATGCCAGAGTGCTTGCGGTGTTGGTAAAGCCGGGGTCCAGTTTGGTCAGGGCTTGCAATGTGAGTGTGGTGTCACGCACATCGGTGGTTGCCTTGTCGAGCCAGTGACCCTCGGTACGCTGCTGACCACGTAGCCAGGCCAAGGCGGCATCGAGATTGGCCGGATCGATGCGCAGCTCGTCTCCACTAACGGTTGTTGGTGTCCCGGCGCTGACATCGGGCATCGCCTCGGGGTAGATCTGCGCGACACCCCGTCCGCCCGACAGGACGGCGAAGCGTGTCATGAACGCATTGCGGATGTTATTAAGGGCTGTGATCTGCGCATCGGTCACCTCCTCACCTGGGCCGGTGAGCATCAGGAAGCCGAGGCGGAAATCCTTTTGCGCCTTCTCCGCCGAGGGCTCGCGCGGGCCTTCGGCAGCGATGATATTTTCAATGGTGACCCAGCGCTGGGTGCCGGAAATGGTGACATTCTCCTCGGGCATCCGCGTCTTGTCGATGTCGGGGTTTTCAATCAGGAAGAACGGCGGCACCTCTTCGGGCTTGTAAAAGCCCATCAAATAGAGATCGAGGGGACTGTAAAATTTCCGCGAATCGGTGGAGGTAAAGCTACCGTCACCGTTGTCCTTCCAGAGGTTGCCGTATTCTACCGAGGCGTCGGAGTTGAGCAGGAAACTCCAGTGTGCGTTATCAGGTCCCAGCAGAGCATCGCTCAGTGTGCCATCGTCATCCTTAAAATGAACCTTGGCAGCCCATTGGTGCAGCATTTCGTGCGAAAGCACCATCAAGACGCTCTCGAAGTTTGGATTCAAGGGGTCGGTGGCGTAGCGCGTGAGCGCTGACATGTCGATGAAGCCCTGCAGCTTACCCTGGCTGCCGAAAAAGGCCGTATTGTCGTAGAGAGGTATTCCGATGCCCTTCACCTTGTTCTGCACGCCCATATGATAGGCCATGGCATCACCGGTATTGAATTCGAAACTGGTGAAGGCGACGAGAAAATCGTATTCGTCCGGATGAGTGCGGTAGAACTCACGTGCGATGAGGGCACGTGGCTCGACATTCGTACTATCGTCAGCGAGGAGTGTATCGTAGTTGCCGGTCACCTCCATAATGGAGACATGGTCACGATCGGCAATGTGGCGCGCAGTGTTAGCGCCAGTGAGCGGCACGGGTTCGAACACCGATGCACCATCGGCAAAGAGCAAACCGGGGCCAAGTAGCAGCACCACAGGAAGAAGCCACTGCACTACGGCAGACCCAAATTCCCTAAAGCATCCCCTGTTGATTCTCCTTCTCCCTTGTCCCGTTTTTTGTTATTGCTTAACAACGTCCTGTAGAAGCTCCCATAATAACCACAAAGACAGCGTGATAAAAGCTGTAAATCGTTCGACTAAGGCCAAACTGCCCGATATATACCGCATACCACAGCGCGGCAGACGTAGCTAATTAGAGACGATCAATTTTAAGGCGCATCGGCGGATTTTGTGGTGCAGAAATAACCACTGCTCTTCCCAAAGCGGCAGGAAACCCAGGCAATC
>JBFEYJ010000210.1:0-5005 GCA_041562215.1 Thiohalomonadaceae bacterium
ATGCTCCACGTAGCGCGACGCCAGCGCACGCAATGCCTTGTCCGTGCGCGCCGACAGCGCCAGAAGATGGAGCGGACGCTCCAGCTCCGCCGTCTCCCGCTCACGCACCGGCGCCTCTTCCAGGATCACGTGGGCGTTCGTCCCGCCCACACCCAGCGCACTAACAGCGGCTCTTCGAGGGTTATCGGTTTCGGACCACTCCAACAGCTCCCCGTTAACGTAAAAAGGACTGTTCTCCAGATCCAGTTTCGGATTCGGCGACTTGAAGTGAAGGGTCGGCGGGATTTTTCCGTGGTGGAGGGATAAAACGCTTTTTATCAGGCCGGCCATACCGGCTGCGGAATCCAGATGGCCTAAATTGGTCTTCACCGACCCGACAGCGCAGTAGTTCTTGCGCGACGTGCTGATCCGGTAGGCGTTAGTCAGTGCACTAAGCTCGATGGGATCTCCAAGAGCGGTTCCTGTTCCATGAGCTTCAACATAAGAGACCGTATCCGGGTCCACACCGGAGACTGACAGCGCCTCTGTTATCACGGCGGCCTGGCCTTCAACGGATGGTGCCGAGTAGCTGACCTTATCGGACCCGTCGTTGTTGATGGCGGAGCCCCGGATCGTCGCATAAATGCGGTCATTATCTTCAAGGGCATCGGCCAGTCGCTTCAGCGTGACAACACCGAGACCGCTCCCAAAGATTGTCCCTTGTGCATTCTCATCAAAGGCACGGCAATGGCCATCCGGCGAAACCATGGCCCCTTCCTGATGGAAATACCCTACCCGATGAGGCACACGGACCGACACAGCACCGGCCAGGATGATATCTGACTCCCCCGAAAGCAGACTTTGGCATCCAAGGTGAACGGCTGTCAGCGCGGTAGAACAAGCCGTCTGCACAGTTACACTGGGGCCTTTCAGGTCCAGTTTGTAAGATGCGCGCGTCGCCAGGAAATCCTTGTCGCTACCAAGGAACGTCTCCAGGAAATTCATGAAATCCATACCCGGATCGTGCCTGCCGGACTTTATGGCATCTATTAAATAGGTATTAATCAGTGTCCCTGCAAACACACCGATACGACCTTGATAGGTTGTTGGCCTACAGCCCGCATCCTCTAGCGCTTCGACCGCACATTCCAGGAACATCCGCTGCTGCGGATCGAGCATTCGGGCCTCCCTTGGGGAGTACCCGAAATATTCAGCATCAAAGTACTCGATATCATCGAGTACGGATCCGGCTTTCACGTAATTGGGATCAGCCAGGTGCTGTGGTTCGACCCCGGAGGCCAGAAGTTCGTCGTCAGAGAAACGACTGATACACTCAACGCCTTCCCTGAGTACCGTCCAGAACTCCCCCAACCCGTTCGCCCCTGGGAATCGGCATGACATGCCGATAATTGCAATAGCGTCATCGTTTTCGTTCGGGTCTGTCGTGTGATTCATTTCACTCCATCCTCTATTGCATCTTGCGTGAGCGCTTTGCTTTCAATTTATTCATTCGTGAGCGCCGGGAGCGCCCCCGCTCGCTACTGGCATCCAGCGTCGAGTTATCGGCACCTTCCTTGAGGTAGGCACTCATGGCGGCGATGGTCGGATAGCGGAATAGGTCCACCGTCCGCACATCATGGCCGAGGGCCTCATCTATGCGCGCGCTCAACTGGACGATAAGTAATGAATTTCCTCCGAGTTCGAAGAAGTTGTCATCCACCCCAACGCGCTCGATATTTAATAGGTCACGCCATATCGCCGACAAACTCCGCTCTATCTCGGTCGCAGGTGCCTTACCACGCACTTGGGGTGCCAATGACTCCTCAAGGGCCTCCCGATCAACCGAGCCATCGGCATGGGTGGGAATCGAGGTAAGTCGCTCCAGTTCATACTCGAGGGGAAGCCCGAAAGCATCGGTCACCTGGGGATGGATGCCACCGCTTTGAACCGCTTCATCAGTGGTGTAATAAGCTGTCAGCGTTTTCATTCCCACAGGCTGGGCAAGGCACTGTCGCTGAATGAAGGGGCGAGTTGAGTCCAGGCCGATGAGCACATGTGGCTTCCCTGTGCGAAGCGCCACCTCCAAAGAAAGCATTGCTTTTTGGACCGACATGGCGTGGTAACCACGTGAAATGAGTGCTGCCTTGGCATGGTAACCTTGGCTGAGGCCGGTATCGTCCCAGTTACTCCACGCCAAGCTGAAACTGTTGCGTCTCCCGGAACTCCGATGAGCAGCGACCATGGCATCCAAAAACCGATTGGCCGCTGCATAGCTGCCGACATGTGCTCCGCCGAACAGCCCGATCACTGAGGAGAAGGCTATAAATGCAGCCTCCGGGCGCTCTCTGAGAAGGGCCTCGATAGCCAACGCACCGTCGACTTTAGGGTGAAGCAGTTCACGATAACTTTCGGCCGTCTCTTCATGGAGCGGGGCTTCCCTGTAGAGCCCGGCAAGATGGACAAATCCATCGGCAGTGGTACGCCATACCCCCTCGGCCCACTCTACGGCAGCCCGCATTTGCTCCGGATCAGTGATATCCGCCTGAACATAGAGAAGGCTTTCCGGGGAGACATTGAAAAGGCGCGACGCATCCACTTCGTCAGCGGGTTTGCGCCCTAGCAGCAGCAGCCGTGCATTGTAATCCCGTACGAGAAACTGGGTCACGTGCCGCCCAATCCCCCCAAGCGCACCCGTAATGACGTACAGGCCGCCTTGCCGAAACTGCGGTTCGCTCGCTGCCGTCCCGGGGTGGGAAATCTTCGAAAGTCGACGCACGAATCGACAGCTTTCCCGGATTGCCACCTCAGGATAAAGGAGGTCGGTAAGCTCATTGCCGATATGAGCGGCAGTTGCCGGCTCGTCCGATCCAGGTTCGATGTCGAGGTGGGTCGCGGAGAGACTGGGCTCTTCTTGTATCAATGTTGCTATCAGTACTGGGAGGGGCGCCTTTCCCAAAACGGGAAATTCATCCGGGGTGACCTGCTGTGCCCCAGTGGAAACGACAATCATCTTTATCGATTCTTTCCTCCCGGCAAGCGCAGGGCAGATGTTGAGCAATAGCGATGCCGCTGACTCACACCCGGGCAAACCGGTCCATAGGTGAACGATTGACGCTATTTCCCCTCCGAATTCTGCAAATAGCCGCTCGTAGTCGGCGGGAGCACTGGGATCAATTTCAAACCGGGACTGTTCCGGGCGGCTGAATGACTTTCCCTTTATCACCAGAACCGGCTGACACCCCTGCCGCTGGAACCAGTCGACAACGGCGGCGGACAGCCCGCCCTCATCGCCGAAAACGAGTACCCCTCCACGGGGCAGCGGATGTCGTTCTCGCACCTCCGCCTTAACCCATACAGGTTCGTAAAACCAGTCGTAAAGTGTGCGACCTGTCCCTTCAAGCAGATCGATTTTACGCAGAATGTTCCTATACGCTCCCGATTCAAGGGCCTTGCGCATTTGCACACGCTGTATTTTTCCGCTGCTGGTTTTCGGAAAGCTCTCCCGCCTCAGTGGAACGATATGACTCGGATTGATTCCTGTGGAGGCTGAAACAGCCTTGCGTATGGACTTCAAAAGGACTTGCAGCTCGGAGCTATTGTTCTCCCGACTGGGGACAAACAATATCGCCAATCCCCCGGTCCCGGTTCGATCATCGGCGACTTCCACTGCAGCGGCATAGGTGGGCTCGACACCCTCCACGGCCTGGATGACATCCTCTATTTCGTAGCAGAAGAGGTTGCTGCCCCGAATGTTGATCATCTCCTTTTCGCGCCCCGTCACCGTGAGGCGTCCATCAAGTATGAAGCCCAGATCGCCCGAGTTGAACCATCCGTCGCCCACAAAGGCCTCGCTATTGGCCTCCGGGTTATCCAGGTAGCCCGGAGTTATAACGTCGCCTTTGATCTGCAACCGTCCAATGACACCTTCAGGCAAAGTCACGTTGGAGCGGTCGGTGATACGGATGGAAACACCCGGTATCGGAGGCCCGAGATCGACGAAGGATACCGACTCTTCATCGCCCGAAGCGATGACGAGATTTCCTCCCAAGGAGTCTTGACGAAATCTCTTGATGCTTTGTTTCGCCTCGAAGTCATTGGTGTAGACCATACAAGTGCACGCTTCGGCCATTCCGAAGGACGGCTGCATGGCGGACGGAGCCACACCCGAAGCGGCGAGGCAGTCGACAAACTCCAATACAACCCCCGGCGTCACCTGCTCACCGGCATTCATAAATGTCTTAATGCATGACAGGTCCCAGGTGCGCTCCTGTTCGTTTTCCAGGCGCTGTGCGACCAGCTTAAAACCGAAGTTTGGCGCCCAGCTCCTGGTAACCCGGTATTTCTCCATCAGGTTCAGCCATTCCAGGGGATCTGCCAAGACAGTGGCGGTCGGGACCTGGACCTGGTTGCATCCCAGATATACGTCCTTTAAGTGAAACGTCAGTATCGGTACCACATGATCTACGGGTAACCAATTCAGTGAAACGTCATCCGCTGTATACCCGATAAACTGTGCCGAACCGTGTATATGCGAAATAATTCCGGCATGTGTCTCCTGGATACATTTCGGCGTCCCGGTACTGCCCGATGTCAGCTGGATAAACGCCACATCCTCCGGTGCCGAGTTATGGATATCTCCCGGCTGGTGGTTCCGAAGCTGCGAATACAGAATCACTGCCGGTCGGTGACCACTTGCTGAATGCAGAGCGGACTCAAGGTCCTCCCGGTTTTCGTCACTCACGATGATTGGCGGTTTTTTAAGGAACTCCCAGGTATTAATCAGTTTTTTGGTTGCGGCATTATCGGCGGCGTAACCCGGAGAAACCGCTGTGGTTACCGGTACAATTCCTCCAAGAACACAGGCCCAGAATATTGTGTAATGTTCACGCAAAGAATTTAATTGTAGAACGGCACGATCACCGGCGACCAACCCGGCCTGCCTCAGTCCGGTTGACGCCCGCCGTGCTTCATCCAGCAGTTCGGCGTACGTCTGGAAGTCATTTGCTCCGCGCTTTTCCGTGTAATA
>JBFEYJ010000211.1:0-5004 GCA_041562215.1 Thiohalomonadaceae bacterium
CTGCCGCAGGCCTTCGTCTATGCCGGTTACCGTACTATCGAGGTGGATATCGAGGACGGACCCAGTGATGTGGAACTGGATGACAATGCCCATATCGGCTTCAAGCTGCTGTTCTAAAGTAGATTTCCCAAAGTCCGCTATGGTGTGAAGCCGATGAACGGGCCTGTTTCGGGACACGTTCGATAGTGTGATTTCAGAAGCGCAAAAAAAACCGGCATCTTCCAATGCCGGTTTTTTGTCAGTGATAGGTGAGCTTACGCCGTGAGCGCTGCCTCCAGTTCGGCAAAGGTTTTGGCGACCTCGGTCGGATCGATGGTGATCCCAAGTTGTTTGCTGATCTGCTTGGTAGAGAATATCCCCCGCACGATCTGCTTTTTTTCATCGTTAAGGTCAACCACCAGGGCGTGTTGGCGTCCGACGCGTTTCATCGTTTCAACGATATCACCGACCTTGGCGTTTTCCACATCCACCATGTAGAGCACCTCAAGCTTGTCGGCTGCTGTCATGATGTCACGCAGGAAGATGTCTTCGCGCTTGCCGCCAACCTCTTGCAGGTATTTGACCGGGCGGTCTCCTTGCAGATCGGTGGCGGTGATGATGCCGAGAATGGCGTTGGATTGATCGGTGACCAGCAGCAGTCGCACACCGCTGGCAATCATTCGCTGTTCGGCAGCTTCAAGGGTGGCGCAGGGCCCCATTGTGATAGCTGATACCTTGCTAAAGTCCGTCATGACGTCGGTAGCCGGATTATCTGCATGTACGCTTTCAGGCAGGCGCTGGGGCGGCCGCTGATAGGTGGTTCCGCTGGTAAGGTTGCTGTAGGGCAATGAACTGTAGTTTTCAGACATCGGAACTCCTCCGTCGTTTTTTGGTATATCTGAGGATTTATGAATAAATCATGACGGGGATATTTGCAATGAAAGTGGAGCTAAAGATTTTTCGTTGTGCATTAACAAGTTCAATGAAAGAAAGCGCTTATAAAGCAAATTTATTGGCTAGTTTGATTCTATCCTGACCTTTTTCGCTGCTGAATCCGGTTATTTTTAAGAGAACAGGGCGTGAAAAAGGGGGCCTGAGCCCCCTTGTTCATTCTCTTGTCGGCCTGTTTTAGCCGGCCATATCCTTCAGCTTCTTCAGCGGCAGGACCTTGACGACAGTGCGGGCAGGTTTGGCGGCGACATCCATCGTCTCACCCGGCTTGAAGGGATTGGGGACGTTTTTGCGGGCCTTTTGAGCCGGCTTGCGGATGGTTTTGATCTTCATCAGTCCCGGGACGGTGCAGGTGCCTGCAGCACCCTTCTTGATGTGTGCTTCGATAATTCCGCTCAGAGACTCCATTACAGCGGTGACCTCTTTCTTGGTCAGTCCGGTCTGCTCGGCAATGGTGGTCATGATGGTGGTTTTGGTCATCGGTTCTTTGACGGCCTTGACTCTTTTCGGGGCTGCTGCAGGGGCGGCTTTTTTCGCTACGGCTTTCTTTGCAGGGGCCTTCTTGGCAACAGCTTTTTTAGCAGCGGCTTTTTTCTTGGCAACCATGGATTCTCTCCTCAGATCAAAAATCGGCAATGTATAGGACAAACGGCAAGTTAACGCGCCAGATTTTCTATTGCATGTGGATAAAATACAAGTGAACAGAGAGGATAAAAGAGCGTTTTATGCATTTTTTCTCGTGTTTTTTCATGAAATGGAAAGTTTGGGCTGTCGGGAGGGGAGAAAACAGGACATTTCAGGGGCTGGTTTTAAACTTTCGACAGGGGTTTTTACCACTGTATCTATCTGTATCCGCTTAAGGGAAGGTCGCAAATTCAGACTGCACTGATAAGCGCCGACTCACCAGGCGTTAAGGTGCGCTACGGGGCAATGCGAGAAGTTGGATGCACAATGGGTAATCCGGCCTATGGCTCAGTGAGTGGAATGACAGGTATCGTAGGCGACAGTGTTTGAACCCAAAGGCATTGGTGATGACCTCCGCATCATTCACGATAAGGCTAAAGTGGTAGCATAGGCGCGGCTTGATAATAGGGTATGTTCCATTGTTGGAGAAAAGCAGTTGATTAGGGAATTACGGATTTTGACAGAGCGTCAGGGGCTGCATGATATTACCCGCGAAGTCGCTTCAGTGGTGGAGCAGGCGAACATCGGGGAAGGTCTGTGTACCGTGTTTGTGCAGCATACTTCGGCCAGTCTGGTTATCCAGGAAAACGCAGACCCGTCGGCGAGAGCGGATCTGGAGAACTGGCTGAATCGACTGGTGGTTGAGAACGATCGGCTCTTCACCCATACCCATGAGGGGCCGGATGATATGCCATCGCATATCAAGAGCGTACTCACTGCCACCTCGCTTGCTATTCCCGTGCTCGGCGGCAGGCTCGGGTTGGGAACCTGGCAGGGGATCTATCTTTGGGAACACCGGCGCATGCGCCACACAAGACGGTTGATCGTCCATGTTGGAAACTAAACGCTTTTCGGCGGTGAGAGACGACAATGTATGAGGTTATTGGCCAGACAGCGATCCTGATCCTTTGCGGTGTTTTATGGCGCCTGTTCAGCCCTCAGGGACTGGATGCCGATACCCTGCGTAACAGTTTGACCACTCTGGTCTACGTGCTGCTGCTGCCCGCCCTGGTGCTGGTCGTGCTCTGGCGTGCGTCGTTATCGCTCGATGCCTTGCAAGTGGCCCTGTTGGCGATGCTGGGGATCGGCGTAGGCATGGGCGCCGCCTGGCTGTGGTTCCGACGCAAGCGCCCGGCCGGAGCGGCACTGGGAGCATTGTTGCTTGCCGCCGCTTTTCCCAACGCTACCTACATGGGGCTACCGGTACTGGAGGCCTCACTCGGTCCCTGGGCCAGGGCTGTGGCCATACAATACGATCTGTTCGCTTGTACCCCGCTGCTGCTTAGCCTCGGTGTGATGTTGGCGCAGCACTATGGCGGCGAAGAGAAGCGCAACCGAGCTCATCCACTGCACAATCTCATACGGGTACCGCCGTTGTGGGCGGCAATCCTCGGGGTCGGACTCAATCTGACCGGTGTTCCGCTGCCCTCGCTGCCTGCCGGTGTGATGGACATGCTGGCGGCCGGAGTCGTGCCGTTGATGCTGTTTTCGCTGGGTCTTGGTTTGCGCTGGGGAAGTGGCTGGGGACAGCATTTCTCGCTGGTTCTACCGGTGGTCTTCATTCAGTTGTTGCTCACTCCGCTACTGGTTTGGGGGGCAAGTGGCTTCACCGGCCTGGAAGGCGGGCTACGCACCGCCGTGGTGCTGGAAGCGGCAATGCCAAGTATGGTGCTGGGTATCGTGTTGTGCGATCGTTATCGTCTGGACAGCAGCCTCTATGCCATGGCTGTCACCCTCAGCACGGCTCTGAGCGTGCTTACCCTGCCACTATGGTTCAACCTGCTGGGATCGGCTGGATGAGGGGAAATCGGTGAGCTACAGGATATTCCTTGAGCGTGGCATAAAGTTTCACTTGCCGGGGGAGGGCGTGGAGCTCCTCTGCTTTTGTGTAGTCGTCTGCGGACTGCCGGAGTAGTGCACTGCGATACGTCATGGTGAGGGATTTCGCCGCGATGAGAATGATTACCTCTCTGGCGATGGCGCCGTGGCGGTGCAGAAAGTCCAGAGAGCATTCGTGATTATTAAATCCATTTATCGTCGTACGCAGGCTAAGCCATAGCGCAACCCCTATTCGCCCCGTAGCATCCATTCACGCCTGATGTGTTGATCAGTCCGTCGTTACATAACGCCGCCTGAATTTGCTACTACCTTTAAGGATACACATAGGCTCGGGGTTATGCCGGAAGAGTTGCCCAACACTCCCTGAGCTGTCAGGATGGCCGGAGTGAATCATTAACCATCAGTGTGGACCTATGTACAGACGACAAATCAGTAACCTTCTCCTCGTGCTGCTGCTCATTTGTGCAGGTACGGCAGCGGCTGAGGTCGTTTATGTGGATGACTATCTACGACTCGGTGTGCGCACTAATCCTGATCCCGCTGAATCCTCCATCGCGGTGGTGACCACCGGCGAAGCGCTGACTGTGCTGGGCCGGGAGGGCGATTACATCAAGATCCGCACAGAGGATGGCACCGAAGGCTGGGTTAGCAAGAACTACGTGAGTGACGAACCACCTGCCCGGCGGCAGTTGGAGCAGTTGCGCAAGGATTACGAGCAAAAGGAAGCGCAGAACATGGCGTTGCGCGAGTCGTTAGCCGAGAGTACCGAGAGTCTTGACGCCATGGAGAAGCGCATCACTGATTTAATGACCGAAAACTCCTCGCTACAGCAGGAGATAGACATATTAACCGGCCGTACCGATTCGCTCATTAAGAAATATGCCTGGGCCTTCCGTATCGCTATCGAGATTATGATGTTTCTAACGGGCTTTTATCTGGGGGCCGGCTGGTACATGCGCCGTATTCGCCGCCGTTTGGGCGGAATGGAGATCTGAATACGCCAAACGAGGATCGCGCCGGGACTATCCTGCCCGGCAATCTTTCCACGTACCCGCGTCTGGCATCGCATGGCGCGGGGAGTTGAATTAACTTCCTGTTGATGCTTCACCGCCAAAACGCTTTGCACCATATCCACCGCTCGACACTATATGACCGCGGTAGAGTTCATCCAGGTTCTCCACTACCGACGATTGCACGGCAGGCCTTGCCAGCAAGGACTTGGCCCATTGCTGCATTTTCGGCATCCCCTCCAGTAAATTCATCGGCGACCATTGCTCCAGGTAGGCCAAGCGCATAAACAGAGGAGCGTAAGCCGCATCAATTAAGGAAAATTCGTTGCCGTTAAAGTAAGGGCCGACAAGCTGTTCATGGACCAGTTTCAGCTTATCGCGCAGCTCCTGCTCGGCGTTTTCGCAGGCTACCTGTTCCTGTGCCATGACCATATTGAACTGACAGAAGAACAGGGTCGAGGCGAACTCGATCCAGGCACGGTTGTGTGCTTTACGTAGCGGGTCACTAGGATGAAGTGGGGGAGGGTTGACCTCGTCCAGA
>JBFEYJ010000212.1:0-4931 GCA_041562215.1 Thiohalomonadaceae bacterium
CGGCACCAACCGGGACCTCTTCGAAGAGAGCCGGGAAGGCAAATTTCGTGATGATCTCCTGGCCCGCATTAACCTCTGGACCTACCGACTTCCCTCACTAAAGGAGCGCGTCGAAGATCTGGAGGTGAACCTGGATTATGAGCTGGAACGGTTCGCACGAAAAGCAGGCAGCCTTGTCAGCTTTAATAAAGTCGCGCGCAACCACTATCTACAGTTTGCCTACAGTCCTGAAGCCACCTGGCGCGCGAATTTTCGCGATCTTAATGCGAGCGTCACCCGCATGGCCACGCTGGCCAATGGCGGACGTATTACCGAGGATGTGGTTGATGAGGAGATTGCACGCCTTCGCCATGACTGGCGCGCGACAAAACAGGAGACCGATCCAAAGGCCATCACAGCGCAGCTGCTCGATGCGCAGACCCACCGAAAACTCGATCTGTTTGAGCACATCCAACTTGCCGGTATCGCCAAGGTGTGTCGTGATGCCGATTCAATGGCCGAAGCCGGGAGAGTCCTGTTCGATAAAAGCCGGGAGCAGAAAAAATCGGTCAATGACAGCCACCGGCTTAGACAACTGTTAGGCAAATATGGATTGGAATTTTCAGCTTTCAAAGACTAAGCCAAAACAGCCAACGAGACCCTATTCACAGCATAAAGCCCTCAGAAATCCGTTAGACATCGCGCTAGATTGAAAGCAAGATCCCCCCCGGCAACCGGGCATTAAGCCGCCGCTGATGCACCGCCTTCCAGACAAAAATATCTTAATGCGGGAAAATCTGAATCGCCTGCGGCGTGCTGACAGTGGCAAGGAAAACCAGAATACGTCGATAACAATACAAGAGGCTAACCAGGCTGAATCCACAGAGTAATTATTGGTATCGGTTCAAGTTAATTCTTACCGACACGTCACGCTCACCGTTCATGCGGCAACGATCGCCGTTTCAGAAGGATAACCCTGTACGTTTTTACCAATTTTGGCGCGACGGCCAAAACAGCCAATATCATGAGCAATAGCGATAACACCATAAACCAGATGAGGGGAAGAATTAAAAAAAACACCAATGCGAAGAAGACAATGAAAAGAATCAAACCAAACAGGGTTAACAAAAACCTGGCAACAGGGTTCTTCACTTCGTGATCGTTGATAATTATGCGTATTGTCATCTGTTTAGGGACTCGAGCATAGGATTGTGTCTCAAGTAGACATTTTAAAGTCATCGTTCCGAATCTTAACGTTGACAGGCCATGGCCACAAGGCATGGGAGACATCCACTTTGTCTATGATTGCTGGGACGATTAGGCGGTATGGTGATGAGAAGCCTGCAGGATCCACATTACTACAGCCTTACACAATTTTAACAATCCACATCGGTTGTTTCCCATACTAGTCGCAGTTCGGGTAAAGACAAAACACCACTAACTTGACGCACAAGAAAAAGTGTGATTCATTTACTGTGGGATCAGTAGCAAAATAAGAAGGAAGCCTTATGCCTCATTCTACCAGGAGAACCGACCAAGGTGGTCCCGCTACGCTGTTCTATCATCAGTATAAACAGGGACGTTCATGCCAGACTTCGCCAATCTCCCGCTGATTCTTGCAGGCCCTATCGTTCGCAGAGTCGAGCCTACTTCAGTCTCGGTCTGGGTGGCGTTATCCAAACAGGCCCAAGTGGAGCTGGGACTGTGGACTGGCCTGGTGGTTGCCTCTTCATCTTCCGGGAATAATTTCGGCAATAGCACCGCGGCCCATACCACCACGGCCAACAGCATCCGGCTCGGCGATAAACTGCATTTAGCACTGGTCACCCTCGATTTAACCACCTCACCACTTACCCCGGGCACGGTTTATTCCTACAACATCCAGGTCAATGCTGCCGGTAACAGCAAGGACCTGAACGGCTTGGGCCTGCTGGAAGACAAAACCAGCGAACCCAAGCATCTCGCCTTGGGCTATGTACCAAACCAGTTGCCCAGCTTCGCCATGCCGCCGGTTTCCCTGGAACACCTGAAAATAACGCACGGCTCCTGTCGCAAGGCGCACGGAGGTGGGCCTGACGCCCTGGCCGGTCTGGACAAACTCATCAAGGACAGTCTGGACGATGGCAACGCCCGCCCGCATCAACTGTTTCTGACCGGCGATCAGGTCTATGCCGATGACATCGCCAGTGTGCTGCTGCCGGAACTGACAGCAGCCGGCAACGCTCTACTGGGCGTTACCGAACAGTTAACACTCAGTACCGGCACAGAACTGCCTGCCAACCACACCCAATTCCCTGCCACCTGGCGCCAGCAACTGATAACCCAGACCGCCAAATTTACGAGTCATGAAGCGGCTAATCACGCAATGTCATTTGGTGAATATTGTGCACTGTATTTATTTTTCTGGTCCAACCTGCTGTGGCCTGACAGCCTGAAGGATAAAGACCAGATATTTACCGAATCCGGAGATTCAGCCGCTGCGGTGGATTCGTTACCTGCCCACTTGAAAAGTCTCTACCCAACTAACAGCGACGCGCGGAAGAGTAAGGTCAAGGACCGGGAAAAATTAAAGAACGACAAGTGGGAAAAGGAGGTGGAAGCGGTAAAGGAATTTCGCAAGGCACTGCCCAAGGTGCGCCGGGCTTTAGCCAACATACCAACGTATATGGTCTTCGATGACCATGAAGTGACCGATGACTGGTATCTGGTCAAACACTGGACAGACCGGGTCTTGACCTCGCCGTTGGGGGTCAACATCTTACGCAACGGCCTGTTGAGCTATACCCTCTTCCAGGGATGGGGCAACGCACCGAAGTCATTTGTTGATGACAGCGACCACGCCGCGCTACTCACCGCAGCGCAGAATCTGTTCCCTGCCGCCGGTGGTCCGCATCCCCCCACAGCCACAAACATCGATGCCCTTTTCGGCTTTAACGGCAGCACGCCGAAGATCAAATGGCATTACAGTGTACCTAGCGGACCTACCCAGACCCTGGTGCTGGATACCCGCACCCGGCGCGAGTTCGCCAGCCGGTATGCGCCGCCCGGTTTGTTAACGCAGCAGGCGCTGGATGAACAGATCCCCGACAGCGCCATACCGTCCGCAGGCGCGGAAGTTTTGATTGTGATCTCCGCCGCTCCGGTGCTGGGGCTGGCGCTGATCGAGGAAGTCTTCCAGCCGGTAATGGCGCGAGGTGCAACGGACTTTGTCACCGCAATAAGTGCTGCATTTAACAAAAACAAGGAGCCGGAAATTACCGGCTACCAGGAATGGGACATGGAGGCATGGTGCATGGCACCGGTGCACTTCGAGGCACTGCTCAATAAGCTGCAAAAGATGAAAAAAGTCATCATTCTTTCAGGCGACGTGCACTATGCCTTCAGCTCGGAAATGGACTATTGGAAAAAAGGCGCAACCACGCCTGCACGCATTATCGAGTTATGCTCAAGCGCGATAAAGAACGAATGGCCGGAAGTCATGAAACGTGTACTGTCTACCGGGACCGGGCAGAAGATTCTGCAACACGCGGTTTATCCGCTGGAACGGGTGGCGTGGGAGAACGATATCAGCTTGGCCGGTGAGGTGCATGTCCCCGCCGGCGAGGCCATTCCCGGGACGTACCGGACCCTGATGAAAGTCAGCCCGGTTCTATTGCCGACCGAAGGCTGGCCGGAGGGGACCTCGGTGTCTGTACAACCCGACTGGTCATGGAGGGTGAACCTGCTCTCTGACGGGCGCCCTGACGACACCAGTGCGAATGCCCGTCCGGCAGACGGTCAGGTTGGCAACATTACACCGGATATCGACACCAGCGACCCGGTAACCGGCTATCTGGCAGTACAAAAACGGCATGAAAAACTGGTGACGCGCAAAACACCGCGCTCGGTGTTATACAACTCCAACATCGGGCTGATAACCTTCAGCGGCACCGGTGCCAGCCTCAAGATCAAACACGACTTTTACTATTTCCATCCGGAGGGAGAAAAGACCGGCGATCCCAAAGCCTATACCAGTCATGAAGCCGGTTTGGCTCCCACCAGCGATCTGCCGCCACAGATAGGGGGCTGACGATGAGCGCTCGCAATTTTCTCCAAGACACGGTTAATTTCATCCGCAACCTGCTCGAGCCGGTGATACAAGGTGTGGGTGACCCGGAAGTGCGTCGCGAGATTTTATTGGCGCTCAATTTAAATCCCGCTCAGGCCGGTACCCCGATCAATATCCCCAGTCAGGCACTGAGCAACATCGATGACTACCAGCAGGCCAACGCCGATGACATCGACATAGAGACATTTTTAAGCGTACTCAATGACCTGACGCAGGTTTACAACGCACTGGAAAATTTCATTACCGCCGCAGTCGCCGGCGATCCGGAAGCCGCCATTGAAGAGCTGTTGACCGCCTATCTTGACATGTTGTTACTGAATTATGTCCGCGTCCGTCACCCGGGTTTTTACATCACCCTGGATGCGCTGAAGCTGATTCAGCAGCAGTCGGTTCGCTATGGCGGACTGGTAAAGTTTTTCACACAAACAGGCCAATTCCTCAAAGAGTTATACGGTGACTCCTGGGATTTGCAGACCGAGGCTGATGCCAAGAATCTCAGTGACGGCATCCTGTTTTTGGTTGGCGTTGCTGCAACGTTCATTAAAGCGGAAATCGCCTACGGCTTCGATCCAGACCCGGCGTCAACCAGTCCGCTGGCCGACGGCGTCTCAGACCGTACCTTAACGATGAAGTTTGCCGGTAAAACCAAAGACGCCAGCGATAACATCGTCAAAGGCGAGGTGGTCAGTACCTGGACCCTCGTGCCGAAAGACCATCGCGGCCCCGGACTGTTGCTGCATATCGACGGCGCGGGCTCGCTGGAAATCCCGCTGGGGAATAACGTCAGTTTAACCATCAGTGTGGATGCCCCGGATGCCTTTATATACACAGGCGACGACCTCAC
>JBFEYJ010000213.1:0-4882 GCA_041562215.1 Thiohalomonadaceae bacterium
ACTAAAACTTAGAAACCGGTACTGATCAAGGTCCCCACACCCCAGTCCGGGCTGCTGTCGGTGAAACCTTTAACGACATAGAGGCTAACGTTCCGAGCGCGCGGAAGCGGCCGTGAGAATGAGAGGGTAAGCTCGGCGACCTCATCGATACCGCTTAACGGTGACTCTTCCATGTAGAGTTCGGTGCGGATGCGCCAGGGTTGTTGCAACGGCAGGGTTACCGCACCGGCACCATAAAGGATGTCGTCGTAATCGATGGTGTCGGTATCACCGAGGAAGTTATAACCGATAAAACCATCAAATATTCCTTTGGCGGCTTCGAGCTGGAGTGCGTAGTCGTTCTCGCCGGTGCCGAGGAATTTCTCCTCATCGGCCGTGCCGAACTTGACCTTGCCCCGCACGGCTAGCCAGGGGGCGGTCGGGGTCTCTTCCTGCAGTTGGTAAACGGCGCTCAAAGTGATATCTCCAAGTCCCGAATCGACTCGTTCCTCAGTAGTAACGCTGGTGATGGTTTGCATTCCCCCCGGGCCGCGTACGGCGCTGGTGCGGATCCCGGTGACCAGCGTTGACCCGTCGATGCGGATATAGGGGGCGGTAAGGCTCCAGCCGAAGTTTTCCGCCGCATAGCTGAGGGTGAAAGGAACATACCAGGACGAGGTATCAATATCGGTACCGTAATCCCCTGTGGTGTATTCCAGACCGGTTGTAAAAGTGTAATCCCCCGCCATCGCCGTATGCCCAAACAGCAAGGGGAGAAGTGCCACCATCAACGTGTGCGAGCGAACCATTATCGCGGTCTCCTCGTGGGTGTCTCGATACCCCGGCGATCCATGTGATTATCACGGATGCGTCCGTCATGCTCGGGAAGTGTAGCAGCCTCCGGCGCTTCTGCCGGTTTGCCTGTGTCGGCCTCGTTTGCATCGCCGTTTCCACTCGCTTTGGCCGGTGGGGTCGCAGGCGTTGTGTCGGCCGAGGGCTGTTGCCCATCTGCCTGCGCACGCATCTGTTCGCGAACAGCTTCGCGCTCTTCGGCACTCATCGACTACCAACGCTGCAGGAGCTCTTCGCGCTGCGCTTCAGGCATGTTGCGGAAAGCCTCCATCTGTTGACGAATGCGCTGCTGCTGCATCGGGGGCAGGGCCTGATAATCCTGAAAGCGCTCGCGAATGCGTTGCTGCTGTTCTGTCGGCATCTGTTGCCAGCGCTCGAAGCGTTGGCGCACGGCTGCACGCTCTTCACTATCCATCCGCAGCCAGCGACGGGCACCTTTTTGCAAACGCTGTTGCTGTTCAGGGCTGAAGCTGTCCCAGCGCTCGGCATAGGGCTTGAGCACCGCCTGCTCGGTCTCACCAAGCTGCTCCCAGGAGAGCGGCTCCTGGGCCTGGGCCAATCCCAGGGTCAACCCCAGCAGCATTGCGGCTATTAATTTACGACTCATCTTTATCTTCCTCATTCACCTGCTCTTCACCGAGAGGGGGGCTGCCAGGCATCACCAACTGCAGCAATTGCGGATCGAACCATTGCCCATCGCTGTCCTCCCACTCGCCGAGATACTCCAGCAGTTCCAGCGGCGGCACCTCGACCTCCTCAGCCGATGCCGCGTTTGAAACCAACAACACGGCGGCAAGCAACAGGGAGTTAACCCGCACTCGCGCTCCTTTGTTCCAGCCAGTAATAGAAATCGAGCCGTTCATAGAGTTCGAGATCCTCGCTGCTGGTCAACAGTTCAAAATCCGTCACACCGTGCGCCGAATTTGCATGAATCATGCCCACTTCCGGCCGGTGCATCTCCGCGCCAAACCACATCACGCCGACGAATACCACGGCCAGCGATGCCACCGCCAGTGCGGGGATCCAGCCGCTATGACCGATACGACGAGGCGTGGCCAGGGCATTGCTCCGGGCGGCACTAAGCCGTGCGGCAACCTGCGGGTCGAGGCCGGCGGCACGCGCATCGAGGCTTAGACGTGCCCGCTCGATAAAATTCCGCTCTTCATTCATGCCCTGAAATCCTCCAATTGCTCGCGCAAAGTGTGTACCGCTCTTGAATAGTGTGTTTTGACGCTGCCGGTGGAGCAACCCATGGCCTGCGCCGTCTCCTCAACACTAAGCCCCTCCCAGACCCGCAGCAAAAATGCCTGTTGCTGACGGTTGGGTAACCTGCCGAGCGCCCGTTCCAGCTCCGCGCCGAAACGGCCCGCCTCCAGCTCACCGAGCGGTCCCGCTCCGCTGGGGGCAGGCTGATTTTCCAGCGGATCGTCCTCATCCTCGGCCTGACCAAACCAGACCCGCAGACGATTGCGCACTTTACTGCGCCGGTACCAATCGCGGATACGGTTTTGCAGGATACGGTGAAACAACGGTCCCCACTCGTGCTCGTCACGTCCGGCGTAGCGCTGCACCAGTGTGATCATCGCCTCCTGCACGATATCCAGGGCGTCCTGCTCGTTGCCGGTGGCGATGCGGGCGAGGTGGAAAGCGCGCTTTTCCACCCCGGCCAGAAAGCGATCCAGCGCTTGATTGGTAGCCAGTGTCGACTCCTCGGTGCTTCAGTAGCCGGAAAGTGCTCCAGCCACACCATGAACATTACGATTCTCGCGGCAGGGTTTTAGCCAGAGCGGCACTTTTTGAGCGATGAGTTATCGACGACCACCACCCTGTCCGCCGCTGGAACGCTGCTGCGACTGCTCTTCATAGCGTTTCTGCTGTCCGCCATTGCCGGTGCTACGGTGGCGCTGACGCTGCTCGTAGCGATACTGACTCCCGACCCCATCCTCACTACGGTTCTGAAAGCGCTGCTCAAGACGCTGCCGGTTTTGTTCCAATATCCTGGCTTGCTCTTGCTCATGCAGTGCGTTGCTCTCTTTCGCCATCGCTACCGGCGAGGCCAGGACTACGGCCAGCATTCCGCTACCTACTAATGTCGTCAACTTCATTGCTTTTCTCCACTTTTGTTGGCTTGTTTCAACTGGAATAACGCTGCAGCCCGCATTCGGTTGACATGAATGTTACCGACGCACGGTTGAGGAGAGGCAGGGAGCAATTGACCCATCGAGGTGCTGACACAGTGTTCTGTAAATGACGAGCGAGATGATCCAGGTGGAGAGGCGCTACAGCATGAGTGGCATCAGGCCGCGTTCACTGACGCAGCCGGAACAAATTCAGGGCATTGGCGGTGGTAATGGCGGCAAGCTCACGGCAATCCATGCCGCGTACCTCGGCCAGACTGTGCAAGATCTCGGGAAGGTATTCGGGACTATTGCGCTCGCCATGATGACTGACGGGGGTCATGTCGGGGGCGTCGGTCTCCAGCACGAGGGATTCCAGTGGCAGTTCCCGGGCCAGTTGGCGAATTTTTCGGGAACGTTCGTAGGTGAGCATACCGCCGAAGCCGAATTTGAAACCGAGCGACAGGTACTGATCGGCCTGTGGCAGGCTGCCATTGAAGGCATGGGCGATGCCGCCCACCAGGGAGAATTTTTTCAGTGACTGCAGCACCTGCTCATGGGCCTTGCGCACATGAAGCAGCACCGGAAGCCGGTATTGCTGAGCCACGTCGAGCTGCGCTTCGAAGATCACCTGCTGGCGATCACGGTCGGTCTCCTTGATGAAAAAATCGAGCCCAATCTCACCGATGGCCACCGGCCGTTCGCGTTCGACCCAGCGGCGAAGTTCATCAACATGTTCATCGCGGTGCTGAACGATGTAGATCGGATGCATGCCCAAAGCAGGGAACAGTCCCTCCTCTTTCCGGCACAAGGCTACCAGGTCCGTCCAGCCCTCGGCATCAATGGCCGGTACCACCATCCGGCTGACACCGGCGGCACGAGTTCGCGCCACCACCGCATCGCGGTCGGCATCGAACTCGGGCACATCGAGATGGCAGTGGGTGTCGAAGAGTTCCATCTATTCATTCTAACGCCGCTATTTAGCTGTGTCGCTGTCGCGATGCGGGGTCTCGCCCCCGCGCGGCGTGGTACTTTTGTTTCGGCAAAAGTACCCAAAACCATCTCCCGAAGGCTTGCCGCTATCGCGGTTCCCTGCGCTCCTCGTCATTTCAGGCCGTTCGCGCAACTTGCGAGACGATAAAACAGCCTCGCTCAAACATGCCCTCACTTCCCCTGAAATGACTGCGATGCTCGGCTGCGCCCCACGGGAAAGAACCGCTTCGTTTTGCCTTCGAGTTTGAAATGCGACACTTTAACGCTGGCACGAACCGAATTCCCTTCTGCATCGCCGAGCATCGCAGTGGAAGGAGGATTAGCCCGAAGGGTTGCGCGCAGGGAAGCGCGCAACTTTGCAGCCAGGCCAGGGATGGCCTGTCTGCAAAGTCCTTCTGGAACGAGAAGCAAGGGGACCCGAAGGGCGATGCAGAGGGCGGCCTTCTCTTTGGTTACTTTCTCTTGGCCGCGCAAGAGAAAGTGACCTGCGCGCGGGGCAGCCCCCCGCACCTAATCAATCCGTCGCGACAGCGACACACAATTACCCCTAGTTCCCTACCATCGCCATCCCACCATCAACACCAAACGCCTTCAATCATCTAACCTATAAAAACCATGGCGACATTATCTCCACACTCAGAAACACGCCGGGCTCTGCTATGGCTCATCTGCACGGCGCTGCTTTGCTCTACTGCCGCTGCCGAGATCTTCCTCCTGCCGTCAATGGGTAACGACATCGTCGGCAAAATCCGCTCGGTGGATACCCGCTATGAAGATACCCTGCTGGACATCGCCCGGCGTTACGACCTTGGCTACAACGAAATCATCATTGCCAATCCCGGCGTGGACCCCTGGCTGCCCGGTGACAACACACCCTTGCTGCTGCCCACCCAGTTCATCCTGCCGGACGGGCCGCGGGAAGGGATTGTGCTGAATGTCGC
>JBFEYJ010000214.1:0-4835 GCA_041562215.1 Thiohalomonadaceae bacterium
AGCGACACTACTGGATCCCTCGCGTTTCGATATGAGGGGGACGGCAACGGTTGGCCGGGATGTGGTGATCGATGTCGGTGTGGTGTTCGAAGGCGACGTGACTCTCGGCGATCGTGTGCGGGTCGGCGCAAACTGCGTTCTCCGCAATGTACGGATCGGCGATGATGTGACCATTGAGCCAATGAGCCTGGTCGAGGAGGCGAGCATCGGCAATCATTGTACGATCGGTCCCTTTGCCCGCATTCGTCCAGGCACTCGGCTTGCAGACAAGGCGAAGGTTGGCAATTTTGTCGAAATCAAAAACAGTGTGATCGGTGAGGCATCAAAGGTTAATCACCTGAGCTATATTGGGGATACCTTGATGGGCAGCGAAGTTAATATCGGCGCCGGTACTATTACTTGTAATTACGATGGGGCCAATAAGCATCGAACAACGATCGGAGACCGTGTGTTTGTCGGCTCCGATACACAGCTGGTGGCTCCGGTAACGGTCAGCGATGACGCCACCATTGGTGCTGGCTCGACGATCACACGGGATGCGCCTGCAGGTGAACTCACCCTGAGCCGTAACAAACAGGCAACGATCACCGGCTGGAAGAGGCCGGTGAAGAAAGTTAGTAGCAAGTGACATTCGTAGGTGATGAGCCCTCCAGGTGAATGGTTTACCGGCGGAATGAGCCCCTATTGAAACGAGATTGAGAAAATGTGTGGAATTGTAGGCGGTGTGGCTGAACGTGATGTGGTGGCGATCCTGCTCGAGGGTTTGCGGAAGCTGGAGTACCGTGGTTATGACTCAGCGGGGATCGCCGTGCTGGATGAGCACGCTGCGCTGGATCGTGTGCGCCTGCCCGGCAAGGTACAGGGGCTGGCCGATGCCCTGAAACAGCATGCGCTGCACGGCAAGACCGGCATCGCGCACACCCGCTGGGCTACTCACGGCGTCCCGAGCGAGAAGAATGCTCATCCGCATATCTGCCGGAACGAGATCGCCGTTGTGCACAACGGCATTATCGAAAATCACGAGGCATTGCGTGACGCGCAGAAAAGGCAGGGCTATGAGTTTACCTCGCAAACCGATACCGAGGTTGTCGCCCATCAGGTGCATGCGCATGTCAGCCGTGGGCTAGATCTGCTGGCTGCTGTACAAACCACCGTCAGTGAATTGCATGGCGCCTATGCCCTCGGTGTTCTCAGCACGCGAGATCCCGGTCGGCTTATCGCCGCACGCCGCGGCAGCCCGCTGGTGATTGGTATCGGTATCGGGGAGCACTTTATCGCCTCTGATGTGGCGCCATTACTGCCGGTGACACGGCGTTTTATCTTCCTCGAGGAAGGCGACGTGGCCGACCTGCGCCGCGATTCGCTGGTTATCTACGATGCAGGTGGTGCAAGAGTGGAAAGGCCGATCAAGGAGTCGGAGCTGTCGCTCGATGCGCTTGACCGCGGCCCCTATCGGCATTACATGCTCAAAGAGATCCATGAGCAGTCATACGCGATTGCCGAGACCCTACAAGGGCGCCTTTCCGGTGAGCACGTGCTGGAGGAGGCATTTGGTCCGGAGGCGGCTGCAATATTCGACAAGACCAAGTCGGTACAAATCATCGCTTGCGGCACCAGCTACCACGCGGCCATGGTGGCACGTAACTGGTTTGAGGGACTCGCCGGAGTCCCTTGCCGGGTTGAGGTGGCGAGTGAATTCCGCTATCGCCATCCAGTCGCCGATCCCGATGCTCTGGTGGTTGTCATTTCACAGTCCGGCGAGACCGCCGATACCATAGCCGCCCTTCGTGCGACACGAGAGTGGGGGTTTGGCCCAAGTGTGGCGATCTGTAACGTGCCGGAGAGTTCGCTGGTACGTGAGGCCGACCTTACCCTGATGACCCGGGCAGGGCCTGAGATCGGTGTTGCCTCGACCAAGGCCTTTACCACTCAGTTGGTCGCATTACTGTTGCTGATGGTTGTGGTTGGCCGGCGTCATCGTCTCGATGCCGAGCGCGAGGCTGCGATTGTCGAGCAACTGTTGGCATTACCGCGCAACGTCCAGGATGTGCTCAAGCTGGATGAGCCGATCCGCATGCTGGCACAACGGTTTGCCGATAAGGAGCATGCACTGTTTCTCGGACGAGGAGTGCAATATCCGGTAGCGATGGAGGGCGCACTGAAGCTCAAGGAGATCTCGTATATCCACGCTGAAGCGTACCCTGCCGGTGAACTTAAGCACGGACCGTTGGCGTTGGTGGATGATGAAATGCCGGTTATTGCGGTGGCCCCCAACGATGAATTGCTGGAGAAGCTAAAGTCTAACCTAGAGGAGGTGCGTGCGAGGGGGGGCGAACTCTATGTCTTCACCGAGCAGGCGGCCGCTATGCTCGGTGGTGAGCGGCTGCACGTGACTGTGGTGCCTGCCGGCGGTAAGCATGTCGCACCGATCCTCTATAGCATCCCGCTGCAGTTGCTGGCCTATCACGTGGCTGTCCTAAAGGGGACCGATGTGGACCAGCCACGCAACCTCGCCAAGTCTGTGACGGTGGAATAAGCAGAGCAGCTCAGGGATGAGAGAAGATGCACGCCCTGAATTCCCTTCCTGCCTTCTGCCTCGGTAAGCGGGAATTTTGAATCCTTACCCCATACCATTTGCCTGCTCGGTAAACTTCTTACGCTCATCCGGAGCTGTTGGAACTCTCACCATGGGCTTCTTCTATCTGCTGAAGTAGCTTGGCCAGACCAACGAGTCCGTTATTCATATGCTTCACCTTGCCGGCCGTGTCAAGAATCAGGGTTGTCGGCACGGTTAGCACGTGATACCTGGAAGCGAGTTCTGGCTGTTCTGATACATCCACCGAGGTTAGTTGCACCTGATCCGATCCGATTCTCTCGGTCAATTGCTCAAGAGTCGGCTTTTGTGCGGTGCGACAGACTGTGCATGAGGGTGACCAGAAATAGAGGATGCTAGGCGTTACTGGCTCCTGATCGCAGCCCCGGGTCGACCTGTTGACCGCCCGGAGCTGGAGCCTCTTGAAGAGATGGTAGCCGGCGAATAGCAGCACAACCGCAAGCAGTGATATAAACGCACGTTCTGCCATGGCAGTGGTCCTGCAGTTATTCCGCCGAAGGAGGTTGGGCCCGCACTTTTGGCCTGTTTCCCATGAAGACTTCAGTGTCTGTCGGTGCTTGTTTGAAGAATCCCTTCACACCAAGTCGATTGAGAAGATAATAGGTGAAACAACCGGCGCACCATCCAACGAAGGATATCGCGGTAAGCACGATTAGGAGCCAAACCAGGCCCCAGCCGATGTTTGTCTGGCCCGAGTACAAGAGGTAAGTGGCTATGGCGGCCACGACTGCACCGATGGCTTGGCCGAATTGATGAGGTTGAGGGTTATCCACCCTAAGGTCCTGTCGCGCAAGGCGAAGCGGTAGTAAAACGAAGCGGTACAGTAGAACTAACGGTCCGATCCTGGCGGAAATGGAGGTCAGTGCGAAAACGGCCGTTAGCGCCGCCACAAGTTCCCAACGGCCGGTTATATAGGCAGCTATCAGCCAGATAACGGTAAGCAGTTGCCCCGTCTTTATGGCTCCGTGATCGACTTCAGTCTGCATGCTTGCGTTCTCCTACATCCTGTTTTTGTCTTAATCTCCGAATTGATAATTGCTCAGTTCGAAGTCTGCAAAACCGACCATGTGGTCTGGTTTGGCTCTAGAGCGTAGCAGTGAGACGGCAGGCATGCAAGGGGGTTGGCAGTTAAAAGGGGGCCGGTAGGAGCTTCCTCTACAACGGGCGTATACCTATGTGCAGCGCATGTGGCATCGCTTGAAAAGAACTTGCATCTAAAAATTTGTACCCGGTTGAACTATGCCAAGAGTCGGTGATAGTATTCAAGGCAACCGACCGGTCGGTCGCTAGTGTTTCGGCGATTACTGTATCCTGCAGGTTCATATGGATGGCAAGGAGGTCGGGAATATCGGGAAAGTGCCGGTAAGCAGACACCATAAAGTGTTCTGCATAATGGTTCAGTGATAAACGACGGATCCGCTCATGGATGGATTGTCATGAAGTCGCATACCTCCTCTCAGGAAACGCCCGAGAAAGCGTGCCAGGAGCTCGAGTTTCTCCTTTTTCAGCACCCCTCAGTGGCTGACGCCGTTGCAGTGTTACGGCCGAGGCACAGCGGTGAAATTCGCCTTGTTGTTTACTATGTGGCGACCGCACCGCTCTCCCCGGAGCGTATCGACAGCTATATCTGGGAAACGGGGTTTGAATGCCCGTTTCAGCTCCATTATGTGGCGGTGACCAACCTGCATCCACGGCTGGATGAGAACGCCTTGGCGGAGTTGGGAGCAGTCGCGGTTATCGATCGGGAGCTGAAATCCGAACTCGAGTCCGCCATCAGAAGTTCCGGCACGACGGTCAATGCCGCGGTGCTGGCCCGCGATAGAAAATTTCACCAGGACCGCATCCATGCGGACCCGGACGAGCACACCACCCACAAAGTCAAGATGAATATCCCGGCGATCAGAACGGTCGACAACCCCCGGGATGCCCTAGCCGTCAGCGACGGGGGGCCCCTCCATATTCCGACAAATGCCCCGAAGACATTGGAAGAGGCGCTGCAAGCAACAGCCGCGGCATTCGGAACAAAGGGAACCTATTACACGGAAAAGGGCGGTGCCAATGACTTCCAGACGTACGCCGAGCTGCTGGATGAAGCCCGGCGAGCGTCAACCGGACTGAGGCAGGCCGGGTTGGTCGCCGGTGATCGTGCCGTTCTACAATTAAATTCTTTGCGTGAACATTACACAATATTCTGGGCCTGTGTTCTTGGAGGAATTGTACC
>JBFEYJ010000215.1:0-4792 GCA_041562215.1 Thiohalomonadaceae bacterium
ATGAATTCCTGCAGAAGAAGACGAGCTTCTGGTTTGGTGAAGTGGGGTAGAACAGCGCTATAAACAGAAGTCTTAAGCCGGTAAAACATGTCGTGTCAAAACTCCCCCTGGACGAAAACATTCACCGAGAAACTCGGCTCCTACAATTTCGTCTTAACATCCAGGGGATGGCGTCCTTCCCAAACACGAACCGTCAGGCGAGTAACTCATAGCGCCTGAAAAACATGCCTGAACTTTAAGTGATAACTCAAACCTGATTGGTGAAGGAGGATGTGATAAATAAAATCCTGCACCCCAGGTAAGTTAAATCGCAGACGAGCGTGTATGCTCTGAGTGCTGAGCATACACGCTACAGGACGGAGGCTTTTCCCTCATGAAAAACAATTGAAGACACCCGTGCCTAAGTGTAATTGCCCAACATGAAGTCATCGGTGCTGATATCAAAGCCACTGGCAACAAAGCTGCCGGCGTTGATGGTGGCCGTGTCGCCGAAGATGAGGCCGTTGGGATTACTGAGGAAAACGGTGCCGTTGGCCTCGATGGCGCCGAAGGTGTCACTGGGGTTCTGAGCGATACTATGCGCGATCGATGCGGTTCGCACGGCTCACCGCATCCTACAGGCTCAGGAAGACTCTTCTCTGTCTCTTACCGGAAGGAGCGGTATCTTGCATTTTTAAGCTTTGAACTGCTGTTCAAAAATAAAAACGCAGGCGCAAGTTTGCGCTTTTTGGCAGATGACCGAACTCGGATCGCGGGTCATCGGCACTATCAAGTCCCTTTCCGTTTCCGAACAGTACTGACATCAACAAGTCGGATTCATTACTCACCGAGTAGGTGAGGTTCAGCTGGTGGAGCAGCGAGGCATGCTGTCGGTTTTCTTCATCCCGCAATGCGCCGGCAAGAAAGGTGTAATTGCCTTTCAGCAGTGGGGTTAGATCGCGCTGCAATGATATACCCAGGATATGGCGTCCGAGTTGCTGCTGCAGTCCGTAGACGACAAGCGGGTCGACACTCATTGCACTCAGTTCGTTCTCGCTTGTCGCTCCGCGGCTGTTGTCGTACCACTCAGCGGCGATAAGGGTGCCGTCCTCGAACTGATAGTCGATACCGGCTATCCAGAAAAAGGCGTTCTCATCGCTCTGCTCAAGTGCATAGTGTACCCCCTCTACGCGCCAACCCATGCCCTCCCAGGCGCTCTCGAATGCCCCACCGACTACGCGGTTACCGATCACGCTACCGGCAAGCAGCGATAATTCCGAGAGCTCGCCGACCTGACGGCGATAATGAACTGCGCTGCTGTTTTCAAGCTCCGCATTATCTTTTGGCGCCAGGACATAGACACCGGTCAAGGAGGAGAAGGCGCTTGGGTAGGCATCGATGATGAGTGCGTCAATGCCGGGTTTATAGTCGGTATCCAGGTCAGTGGGAGCGAAGGCGCCAAAAACGTTAAGCGGCTGCCAGAAGCGCCCGCTACCCCAATCAATGGCCTGACGCCCAAGTCCGACGGTGTAATGGTCGAAACGCTGCCGATAGAGGACCCTGTCGAATGCATAATCGATGGTAGTGACGCTGTCACCAGTACTCTCATCTAACAAGCTGCCACCGGCCTGACGATAACGAAACAGATCGCTGGTGTGATGCTCTGCGGGCGGATAGCCGGACAGGTGCTGACGCACCATGCGCAAGTGGACTGACCACTCGGCCTGCGTCAGCACATCATCAAACATCAGACGCGTGCTCTGCTGGTCAGCGCTAAGCGTATCGGCCCCTGTCGGTTGATAGCCGATATCTCCTTCATCGGCAACCGCGGTGACACCCAGCATCGAGAATCGGCCGGTAAACTCGGCGGCATGGGCCGCCGATAATGACAGCATGATGAGCAAGCCTGCGAGGGTAACCCGGTCAATCATGATGGGCGTGTGCGGTGGTCTCATCACTGGCAATCACACCGTCACGCAAGGTGATGATACGCTCGGCCCGTTCCATCACCCGCGGATCGTGGGTGGAAAAAATAAAGGTGGTCTTCTCCTCATGAGAGAGCCGGTGCATGATGTCGAGCAGCGCGGTGGCATTCTCCGAGTCGAGGTTGGCAGTCGGCTCGTCGGCCAACACCAGGCGCGGTCCGGCGGCCAGCGCCCTGGCCACCGCAACACGCTGCTGCTGCCCACCGGAAAGTGCTGAAGGACGGCGGTGCATCAAGGGCTTAAGCCCGACCATTTCCAGATAATGCTCGGCCCGCTCACGCCGCTCGCCGGTTTGACGCCCTTGCAGCACCATAACCAGCTCCACGTTCTCCAGCGCGCTCAACACCGGCACCAGGTTATAGGCCTGGAAGATGAAACCGAGCTGGAACAGACGAAAGTCCGAGAGTTCCGATTCGCTCAGGTGGCTGATATCGGTGCCGTTGAGATGCGCGCTGCCAGTAGTCGGACTATCGAGCCCACCGATGATGTTGAGCAATGTGGTCTTACCCGATCCGGAGGGACCGACCAGCGCGGCAAACTCCCCCTCCTCTACCGTCAGGTTGATATGCTCAAGCGCCTGCACCTCTACCTCGCCCTGATGGTAGCGCTTGCCGATATCCTTGAGTGTCAGTAGTGCCATTGACGTCTAAACCTTTTTATTAGTCAGGTGCGAAGTGCCTGCACCGGTGTTACCCGAGCCGCCTTCACCGCCGGGTAGATCCCGGAGGCCAGAGTGGCGAGGAAAACGACCACGGTCAGCTCCACCACGCGCTCCTGCGACAGTTCCGTATAAACGATAGGGTCCATGAAGGTCCCCATGATGGCGGTACCCTCGGCCATGAGGGCCGAGAAATCGATGCCGTGGGTGGAGAACCACAGGTGCGTACCACCACCGACGCACCAGCCGATCACCACCGCCAGCAGGCTGAGCAATAATGTTTCGCAGAAAACCAGCCATAACAAGTGGTGGCGACTTAACCCCAGCGCCCGCAACAGACCGAATTCACGGGTACGCTCGAGCACGCTCATCAATACCGTATTAACGATGCCGAATACCACCATGACCAGGATGATGATGAGAAAGACATAGTTGCCCGCATCGTCGATGATGATAAATTGCACCAGCTGCGGCATCATCTCCTGCCAATCCAACACCACGACGCTTTTGCTCGCCACCGCCTGTTTCAGTGCCGCCTTCCAGCGCCCCATGGTGTCGGGATCATCAAGGAAGACAGCGAAGCGGGTGACCGGTTCCAGCGCCGGATCAGCACCCTCTCCTTCGAGAAAACGACGTGCAAAATCGAGATCGCTGAGCACGAGAAAATCATCCAGTTCATCAACACGGGAGTCGAAAATGCCCCGTACCCTGCCAAGCTGAGCCTGCGAATCCCCACCCTGCTTGCCGGCCATCAACACCACTTTGCTGCCGACCTTGGCCTTGAGTTTGCTCGCCATGCCGTCACCGATGACGATGCCACGGTGATCCCCCGCCTCGATCCAGTTACCTTCAATGAGCTGCGGCCTGAGCATGTCCACCCTGGGGTCGCCGACAGCAGCCATCCCCTCCAGCGCCGCACCCACTGAGTTGTTGGCGGTGCTGGCAAGCACCTGAAGCGAAATGCGTGGCTCGACGATGCCGGAAATATCGAGTGCCGTGATCTTCTGCGTCAGTGCCTCACCATCGGCCAGGTACTTGTGGTTGGCCGGCGCCGCAAGGTAGCCGCGGGGCTGGACAGTCAGGTGCCCTTCGCCAAGATTAATGGCATTGCGGATCATCGAATTGTGGCTGCCGTCGCCAATGCCGATAAACAGCACTGCCAGACCGAAACCGATGGCGATGGAACTGAGCGTGATCAGGGTGCGTCGCCGATGTCGCCACAAGTTGCGCCATGCCAGCATAATGAGGATGCGCAGAGGCAGGTGACTGTGCCGGCGCACGTGCAAGGAACTCATCGCATCACCTCCACCGGCCTCAGGCGCACCGTTCGCCAGGAGGGGATCAAAGAAGCCACCAGGGTGATGAGGATCATCAAGGCACTGGCGTAAACCACGTCGAGCGGCTTCAGATAGCCGGTCAATATCGGTTCGAAGACGATACCCGCCCAGTCATACCCATCAGGCATGGAAGTGCTGAAGTCGATGCCGTGCTCTTCGAAATAGCCGGCAACGAGTACGCCCAGCACTGAACCGCTCAGCGCCGAGACCAGCGCCAGGAAGAACGATTCGAGTAACACCATCAGCAGCAGCCAGCGACGTTTCATGCCGATTGAGAGCAGGATCCCGAACTCGTGGGTGCGCTCGTGGACAGCCATCAGCATGGTATTGAGCATACCCAGAGAGGCGAGACCGACGACGATAAAACCGACAATGACGAGGAAAGTGTTGCTCAGCTCCAGCATGTCGGAGACCGATGGGCTGAGCTCACGCCAATTGCGCACCAGCGGCGCGCCGCCCAGTTCGTCCAGCGGCTGTTCGCTGACCAGGCGAGCAAGTTCCGCCTTGACCGCCGCCTCTGTCGTCTCAAGGGTGGCGATGTCGTCCAGCTTAATCGCCAGTTCATGGAAGCCGTCCTCCAGATACATTAGCTGCTGGTAAGCTTCCACCGACATCAGCACACCCATACGGTCGAAGTTAGGCTCCAGCGGCTTGAGCACGGCGGAGACGAGGTAGAGGGCGTTGCCGATACTGCCATCGGCCGCCTGGGTGACAAGTATGACCTCACTACCTTGGCCGATCTTCATGTTCTTGGCCAACTGCGCACCGACCACCACGTTGTAGCGCGGTAGGCCTTCGGCACTGGGTGTGGCAGGGCCGAGCATAACCTCACC
>JBFEYJ010000216.1:0-4766 GCA_041562215.1 Thiohalomonadaceae bacterium
GCGGAGCTGTTGCTCGGTAATTCGCATCTGGCCGCCTTGGCTGAACGGCTGGGACTGCCGCTGCAACGTATGGGCTTCCCGCAATACGATTTGGTCGGTGGATATCAGCGGTCCTGGATCGGCTATCGCGGCAGCCGCCAGGCGATGTTCGATCTGGCCAACCTGATATTGGCCAATAACCACCATCATGAAATCAAACCGTACCGTTCTGAGTTGACACAGAAGCGGGACGATGAATGGGAGCATGCCGAACATGAGTATGCAAAGACAGTTAAGGGTCCTCGACACTAAGGGCTGCCAGGGCGATAGCACGATGACTGACAAGACTGCCCTGAAAGTGGCCTTTGCCACCGATGACCTGAAGAACATCAATCAGCACTTCGGCTCGGCCGAGCGCTTTGCCATCTACCGCCTCGATGCCGAGAACAGTGCACTGCTGGAAGTCGCTGAGTTCGGCAAGCTTGATCAGGACGGTAATGAGAACAAGCTGGTCGACAAATTTACCGTGCTGGCAGACTGCATTGCCGTCTACAGCCTGGCGGTTGGACCTTCAGCGGTACGCCAGTTGATGGCGTTGGGGATCCAGCCACTGAAGTTGCAATACGGCAGTCCAATCGCGGTCGTATTGAGTGAGCTCCAGCAGCAGCTTCAACAGGGACCGAGCGGTTGGCTGGCCCGTGTGCTGGAAGCACGGCAAGAAAAATCTTCCAATCGTTTTGATGCGATGGAAGAGGAGGGCTGGAGCGAGTGAAACAAATACACTACTTAGGAGAGAGCCATGAGTGAATTAGTCGTTGACCTGAACGATCCAGTACTGGAAACGGACTTCATGAAGGAGATGGCCAGGCAGATGCGTGCCATCGATACCTACGACACCTTCGCGGGAATGGGCGATGGCGAGATCCTCGACCCGTTCGTGTTGACCAAGGAGCGCAAGCAGGAGCTTCCGGTCATCGGCGATCCCGATGAGATCGTTATCGCCCGAATCAAGGCGTACTACAACGCCATCTCCATCCTGATCGAAAAAGAGTGCGGGTTGATGGCCGTGCCGTTAATCAATCTCACCCACGAAGGTTTTGGCCGTGTTCTTATCACTGTCGGCAAACTGGTGGTGCATGACCGCTCTCTGCGCGATGTGCATCGGTTTGGATTTGCCTCGCTCTCGAAGATGAAGGACGAGGCCGACAAGGTATTGTCTATTGCGATGGAACTGGTGGGGAACCATTCGAAAGTCGCTGGGCTGTAAGTGGACCATGGTAGGAGTGGCAGCCTTGCCGCGAAGGATTGACGTGCTATCCCTGTTGCGGGGAAGTCGCTCCTCCAGAAAGACCAACAGGGGCAACAGAATATGACAGACGATGAATTGAAAGATCTGGAGAAAAAGGTAAGGAAACTTAAACGCATCGCGACGGAATGGGCGGGGCAGGTACATGATCTGGTCGAAGACCGTTTGCCGGGCGCCTACCGTGAACTGCCGGAGCTTACCCAATCCACTTTCGAGGCGTGCCAAGCCTGGGAGGAAGCGGAAAAACAGCTAAAGGCGGTTAAGCCGTAACTTAAGAGCACGAAGCACACGAAAGGTTTGAAAAAATAAAGATTTATTATCTCGGTGCAGCGCGTCTGGAGGCATTGCCCAGGGAAATATCAAACCATCGCTAAGTATCGGTTAAAGCGCTAGTGCTGTCAGGAATTAATATTTGTTTAGTGTGCGCATAGAGAGGAAGAGAAAAATGAGTGGAATGATTACCGGGGTCACCCGGGGGGGGGCGAGCTGGACGCCCCAGTTCATCATCGAATTGAAACAGGAGAACTGCATTGGTTGTGGTCGCTGTTTCAAGGTTTGTCCGCGCAAGGTGTTTGATTTGGTCGAGCGTGAGATGGAAGACGATGATGACGATGATGAGTTTGATGACGACACCTCTATGGTCATGGCCGTAGCGGACGCCATGGACTGCATTGGCTGCATGGCCTGCTCAAAAGTCTGTCCGAAGAATTGCCACGTTCACGAACCTGCAGCTGCCTGAGGACATCCCCATGCCAAAACCGGAAAAACATGTATTCCTTTGCCAGCAAGCCCGTCCGGCCGGCCATCCTCGGGGCTCCTGCTCCGAGCGTGGATGTGCCGAGGTAGGAGAGACCTTCTGGTTCGAAATGCAGGAGCGCAATCTTTTCGGCCGTTTTGCGGTGACCAATACCGGATGTTTCGGGCCCTGTGGCCTGGGGCCTAACATACTGGTCTACCCGGATGGGGTTCTCTACACCGGCGTAAGCAAGGAAGACGTGCCTGTCATTATCGAGGAGCACCTGATCGGCGGCACTCCGGTTGAGCGGTTGCTGGCTCCGGCCGACGTCTGGAGCTGAGTGTGATGGCCACTCGCGACGAACTTTACGATCTGCTGCTGGATAACGCGAATCTGCAGATCGAGGTCGAGCGGGTGCTGCTCGGCCTCAACTGGACCCTGTGCCAGGCAGGCTCAGTCGGCATTGCCGAAACCGTCACGGGGGGGCCGTGGAGGAGCGAATCTTCGACGCCACTGGTGGGGCGAACGCTGGCTGAGCTCTCTTTATGGTTGCGCAAGTGGGACCGACAGCAGGCGGCTATTGGCCTGGCGGCGATTAACGCGGCCATCAATAGCGAGGCGGACATGGTCTATCGCGAGGGCGCTCTGTTTCGCGGACGGCATGCTCTGTCCAATGCCCTGGAGTGGTTCCTGCCCCGTCTTCGTGGCCACAAAGTCGCGGTCATTGCGGAGGATAATCCCTTTACCCGCCTGCACGAGCGGCTGGAACTGACGCTCCTGCAAAGCCGTGAAGGAGCGCTCCATCCCGCCGCTGAGGTGATGCTTGGCAAGGCGGAGTGGATTTTTGTCAATGGACAGACCGTGGCCGATAAGTCACTGCCGCGGATTCTGGACTTGGCCTCTGACGCCAGGGTTGTGCTCTATGGGCCACAGGTGCCGTGGCTGGAGGAGTGGCGCGACTTCGGTATCGACTTCCTTCTGGGCAGCCAGATAGATCAGCGCACCGCACTCTACGACACTATCGCCGAGGGAGGAACGATAGATGCCCTGCCACAGGCCGTTTCCTACCGGGTGTGCGATCTACATGCACTGCCCGCACTCTCAGAAACCACGGTGGAAGCACGGCAGGTGAGTGTGCTGAGTCACTGAGATCGGTTGGCAGCGGCACAGGGGCAGGGGATGCGGTAAGATCACACCACTAAACATCACCCGGTGCTACGGGCTTGCTCATCTGAGAGAAGACTGCCGATGAAAAAACTGTTTGTCATCATCATCACCCTGGGGCTGTTGGCGGGTTGTTCAGAGCCGCAACACAGCGCCAACACCTATCAGCTCTATGTATTCGGCACGCTTGTAGACATCACCGTGTGGGGCGGCGAGCCGTCACAGGAAGAGAAGGCTGTCGCGGCAATCACCCAGGATTTTCAACGCATGCACCACGAGTGGCATGCCTGGAAGCCGGGACCGCTGGTCGACATCAATAAGGCCCTTGCCGCTGGTGATCCCGCCAAGGTTATCCCATCACTGATCCCGATCATTGAGCAATCCACCGTACTTTCCCACCAGAGCGAGGGACTGTTTGACCCGGCTATTGGTGGACTCCTCAATCTGTGGGGCTTTCAGAGCGACGGACGCCCCAACGGTCCGCCGCCTGACAAGGCGGAGATCGCCAAATGGGTGGAGGCTGCCCCCCGCATGGACGACCTCACTCTCGACGGTGACATGCTGCGCTCCGTTAATCCCTCCGTGCAACTCGACTTCGGCGCGTTTGCCAAGGGCTACGCGGTGGATCTGGCTATCGGAAGACTGCGTGAATTCGGCATCGAAAACGCCATCGTCAACGCCGGTGGCGATTTGCGCGCCGTCGGCAGCAAGGACGGCAAGCCCTGGCGCGTTGGTATCCGCCATCCGCAAGGCGAAGGGGTGCTAGCTGCACTGGAGGTCAGTGGCGATGAGTCGGTCTTTACCTCCGGCAATTATGAGCGTTACCGTGAACACGAAGGCGTGCGCTATAACCATATCCTCGATCCTCGCACTGGTATGCCAGTGAACGGAGTGACTTCAGTCACCGTGATTCACGACAATGGCGCCGTGGCTGATGCTGCGGCCACGGCTCTGGTGGTCGCAGGCCCCGAACAGTGGCATCGCATTGCCAGGCAAATGGGGATTAAATACGTCATGTTGGTGGATGATGCCGGTGTCGTCTACATGAATCCGCGAATGCAAGGGCGCGTGGAGTTTCAGGAAGACCCGCCGGCCAAGCTGCGCCTGAGCGAGCCGCTCTAACGCGATGGGCTGCGTACCCTTCGGCCTCTATTGATAACATTGACACGCTCAGTTGACTGCTTAAGGATTTTTGCCATCGAAATGGATTTTAATTATGATCCGGCGAAGGTGCCGATCGCGCGAAGCGAGGGCAAGCTCCTCGGCATGTGCACTGCACAACGGGTGAATACCAGGGTCAAGGTGTTTATTCAGCCTGGGTAGAATATTCGGTGGCCGCAGCTGTCGGCCTGCGATTAGTGGAGGGGAACAGAATCTGGGCAAGTGAACGGGGCGTCACATGATTACTTATAGCTCCCACGGAGGCTAAAAAACAAAGCGATTTTGGCGATCTAGCACTGTAAATCGCTTGCAGCAAATACAATTGCCAACCGTTCGGAAAATAAATGACCTGTCTGTTTCTTCACGCTACCTAGAATAAAAATCTGAGCCGTTCATGACGGCGCAGAGTGAAAAGCCAGA
>JBFEYJ010000217.1:0-4758 GCA_041562215.1 Thiohalomonadaceae bacterium
CCCTGTACACCGATGAAAATAATAAGAAGGTTACCAAAAGGGATGCCATCCATGAAGCCATCTACAAGCTTGCCGCAAACGACGATTGGTCGGACGAAATCCGCATTGGCATAATGACCTATTCACAAAGTAACAACCCGCCAGGGGGCCGATTGCTCCATGCCATCAGTGACCTCAACACCCCAGTAACATCGCCCGACGGCGTCACCATGTCGAATAAGGATAACCTGCTAAACAAGATATACTCGAATGACATTACTCTTCAGAATGATTCAGGCACAATAATAGACCCGTCGGAGATCACTGTAGAAAACCCCGACGGGCTGTGGTGCAACGAATGGGTCGATGTCGCATGGTCGAGTTATAAGGACAACCCCGCTCAGCAAGAGTTTGTTGTCAAATACGATTTCGACGGCGATGGCAACTATGAGGCCGGAAATGACTGCTACATCCCTTACCCCAAGTCAATCATGGATAACACCGGTCGCGGCAGCCTCATTGTTGATACAAGTGACAACAGCGTTTCCTTGAGCATATTTCCACCTGAGCCGATCTGGGACTCCACATCAGGAAAGCTGAGTAATGGACGCCAACTGCATTACCATCTTGATCCGGACGAGGTCAACCTGATGCATTATCCCGAATTTGATATGACTAATCTGGTGATGATGCCCACGTCGGTGAGCGACCCGCAGTTCCCCTATAAAAGCATTGACGGCACAATCAAGACCGCCAGGCTCAGCGAGGTCGTCAACGTCGGCAAAGCCCGGATCCCCAGCACCAACAATGCTCCGTATGCCCTTACCATGCATGAGATCTATCTTTACCTCAATGGCGAGGCGGCCCGCTCCGGCCTGGGCGACGGTTGGTATAATGAAGATACTAATAAGGGCGCGGACAACTGGGAATGGGTTGACCAGAAAACCAACGCACTGACCAGCGCCTTTAGCAGCCTCACCCAGTACCGTTCACCGGTTAATGATGACAACTCCTGTGCCCGCACCTTTATCATTATCATCGGCAGCGGTGGCCCGGACTCCGGTGAAAACAAGGCCGCAGAAGGTTTGCTTCGCGGTTTAAACGGAGTACTCGACTCGGATCCCGTCAAGGTGACCCCTGACAACTTTCAATCGAACTGGGCGGATGAGTATGCACGCTTTCTCTACACCAGGGACTTTACCGACACGCAGACAGCAAACCAGAACGCTATAACCTATGTCATTGATGTCCTTTCCGAGGATGAAGACGGCAGCATGACCCCTGTAGAGTTAGGCAAGCATAAATTCCTGGAAAGCATCGCCGTCCAGGGAAAGGGGTTGTACTACAAAGCCCATAACAGCAGTGACATCTTTAGTTACTTGGCGGATATTCTAACCGAGGTCCTTGCCGACAACAGCGCATACGCCTCCACCACACTCCCTGTGAGTGTCAATGTACGCGGCACCAACATCAACCAGGTCTACATGGGCGTATTCCGTCCCGATGAGTACTGGGCGCCGCGCTGGATGGGTAACCTGAAACTCTTTAAGCTCGCACTCGACAGCGACGGCTTGTTGTACCTCGCTGATCAAAACGGGAACAAGGCCGAAGACACCGACAACGGCTTTCTCGTCGACGATGCGGTAAGTTTCTGGACCAGGCATGAGGCGGTTGTTGACAATGATTTCTGGAACTTCCGTTGTGACGACCCCACGGCTTCCCGTACTGATTGTCCACAGCGCTCGGACCTTCCTGATGGCAAAGAGGTTGAGAAAGGCGGGGCGGCACAACGCAGCCGAAGAGAGGTATTAAACCGCACCGGCAGTTACGATACCTCACGCCCCCTTTACACCTGCGCTAATATCGACTGCAGTGGCGACCCTCGCTTTGTACCCTTCACTGCGTCCAATGTCACTGACCGGCTCAACATCACATCTACCGATTACGACAGCGCCGCTCTTGTGGACTGGATATACGGAGCAAATAATCACTTCAGTGATAGCCCCAACGCCGAAGGCTCCCGTGATGTCCGCGCCTCGCTACATGGAGATGTGCTGCATTCACGCCCCGCCGTCATCGGTTATAACTCCAATGAAGATGATGTCATCGCTTACTACGGCGCCAATGACGGTATCTTCCGCGCCGTCAAGGGCGGCAAGGATCCTCAAGACCCTGATGCAGGCAAGGAACTCTGGGGCTTAATCTTCCCTGATTTCCTGCCGGAACTGAAAAAAGTCTACGATAATAAGAAGATTAATAACGATGATCCTACGAACTCGGCCACCTATAACCCCAAGCCCTACTTTGCCGACGGCAGTATCGGTATTCGGCGTGAAGTTGATGCCGTCTCGGGATACCCGGATCTTATTCACCTGTACGTTACGATGCGCCGTGGCGGCAGGTTTATCTATGCCCTGAATGTCAGCCCCCCCCTCGACGCAGTAGGAACACTTCCCACAGGCTTTAGCTTCATATGGAAGAAGAGCAATACGGACGTAGGATTCGAGAATCTGGGCCAAACCTGGTCCGAGCCCAAGTTTGCCAAGCTTAAGACTACAGGAGACCCCAGGAACATTGTTATCTTTGGGGGAGGCTACAACCCGGAATTCGATGATATCGTACAGACCGATCGCACTACCGCATCCGCGAATTACGGAAGTGATATCTTTGTGGTGGACGCGGACTCTGGCGATCTTATCTGGAAGGCGAGCGATCATGTCGACAGTGCCAATAACAACTTCGTGGCGCAGTATCCGATCCCCTCTGATGTCACCGTTCTTGACACTAACGGCGATGGCTATGTCGACCGGCTCTATGTCGGCGATACTGGCGGCAATCTCTGGCGGGTCAATATCTCTGACTTCGAGAACCGGGTGGACTGGGCCGTCGGCAAACTCGCCAGCACGGGTGCGGACCAAAAATTTCTCTACGCACCAGACGTCGTCGCACTGGATAACGGCAAGCTTGCCGTGCTCATCGGCTCCGGAGATCGCGAGGACCCCCGCAATGCGAGATCGCCTGCAGGGCATATCGATAGCTTCTATATGTTTCAGGATACCTATATCGGTGACGCCGACGAAATCAACATGGCAGTGGATAACGGCAACATGGCCAGCGTGGCGAATGGTGATACGGTCGACCTGTCCACACATGCCGGCTGGTATCTGGAACTCCAGGCAAAGGAGAAAGTCGTCAGTAACGCAATAACCTTGAACGGCATCACCTTCTTTAATACCAGCCAGGTTGAGCCAGCAAACGATGGCGAATCAGGTCCCATCACCTGCGGAGGAAACCTTGGTATCGCGAGGGCCTATCATATAAGTTTCACGGATGGCTCTGCCCCTGAAGAGGGTATAGATAGCTATCATGAGGTAGCCGGCGGAGGACTCCCACCCTCACCGGTGCCCGTTATGATGAGCCTTGTTCCAGACGGCGGCGGTGATGATAATTGTGAAACCGACTGCGAGGATGTGCCAGCAGCGCAAAAAATTGAAGCCATCGTTTCCGGTACCAATGTCTTCACACCACCAGGAAGCAAACTTGATGTACGGCAGAGGAGGTACTGGTTCGAAGAGATAGAGTAACGGTGCACTTGTACGGTTCTGAACAAGGGGGCAATGCCCCCTCTTCTGTTTTATTCGCCTCGTTAATCAATGCCTCAATATTAAACAGGGCAAACCCATCGCTAGTGAATGGAGAGACTGACTCGGAGAGGTGGAGTGAACCTGCAACACAGCAGAGATGAACCAGTGAGCAACCGAATGTAGAAATAATTACCACCGACCCACTAAAGGCAATACGTGAGGATCACTGGATGCCAGGGACGGACGGGGAGCTCACAGGTAGTCGAACAAATCGCCAGCATACCTGATGTGGAAACTACACTAGGAAACGTCCCACGGTAGACGTATCCAAGCCACAAGGATCTTCTGTCCTATTCCCTTCCAAGCTGTTGAACTTCGTAAGCACTAAATAAACCCCGTACATCCGGTAATCCCTGACCAAGCAACGCTCTGTCAGTCACCGTAACGGAGCGACCCATGGAGCAAGATATGAATCCTCCACCGGGTCAGTCCTGGCGCATAAGCGTAAGAAGCCCAGAGGCGAACCGGAAGCAGGTGAAGATACACCCAGGTGCGGGTTCTGAGCCATGTTCGTCCCAAGTACGCCTGCCCCTGCTGTCGCCAGAGTATAAAGACGGCGAAGCTGCCACCGCAGCCCATTCCAAAGAGCATCGCCAGTCCCGGTCTGTTGGCCCACGTGGCCACGGCCAAGTACGCAGATGTGCTGCCGCTGTATCGCCAGGAGGATATCGTGCAACGTGCCGGTACCGACATCCCCCGTGCCACACTAGCGCTTTGGATGCTCAAGCTCAGCGAGCTGCTCTTTCCCCTTATAAACCTGCTGCACGATACCATGCTGGAGTACGGCATCGTGCAGATGGACGAAACGACAGTGCAGGTGCTCAAGGAAGAAAACATAACGGCCTCCGCTAAATCCACATGTGGGAGGAGCGCGGCGGCAAGAAGGTACAGACCAAGGCGGGTCGCGCCACCAAGGGGCTCTCCTTTATCCAGAAGCTCTACCGCATCGAGAAGCAGGTCAGGGACACCACGCCGAGGAGCGTTACCGGCTTCGCCAGGAGCAGGCCATCCCCCTGCTCAATGAGATACGCGCCAAGCTCGACAAGTCACTGCCCGAGGTGCCACCGAAAAGCGCTGTCGGTAAGGCCCTGCACTATCTCCATGGGCAGTGGGAGAAACTGGTGCGTTACACCGA
>JBFEYJ010000218.1:0-4671 GCA_041562215.1 Thiohalomonadaceae bacterium
CAATCTTATGGCTAAAAAAGAACGAGATGGCTATGTTCCGCTCGCAATGACAGCCAAGGTCAAACATATTGTTCCTGATTAGTGACCGGCATTAGATGACGCCGGTCTTTCTTCCTATTAGCGCCTTGAAAGAGAGACAAAGCATAATCAGTTGCGGTACGGCACCGTTTGGATTACTCTTTTTATACGAAATCAACAACAAAACTTGGACGGGGCTCTGACCGTACAGCCTGCATGCAGCGCTGGATCGGAAAGAATCAGGGAATGAATTCAGCCCAATCACTCTCCCTCCTGAAGTAAAAATGAAGTACTCGAAAGTCAACGCATGGCTTTCATGATACGGAAATGAAGTGTAAATAAGGGACAAAACGATGCGACTGAAACGTCGTGAACACGTCGAATGGCGCGACCTGCCTAAGGTCGAATCACCTTACTTCGCCCGCGCCTGGGTAGACTCCAATGTACACGTCACCGGACATGCGCCCAATTGGGTTCAGGGTCTCGATGACGTCATATGGGACGATCTGAGCCACAACCGCCACGTATGGGACGACCAGGCACGCAAGCGTCTGCTCGAGAGGCTGGCGAACGCCGAAGTCTTCCTGGTCCATGGCTATGCCAGCGACCCGACAGTGCCTGTCGTGAGGCGGCTAAAGGGCGAGAAAGGCGAGACCCTGAAAATAGAGTCCTCGCTAAGCCTGGATGCCCAATTCAACGTCCAGCGGATGCTTGACCACGCGATTCAGACACGGGCCATCCTCGAACCCCTCCGTGTACCAAAAGCCGCCCCCAAACCCGAGCCGAAGAAGAAAGAAGAGCCTGAGGAACTGTCAGTCACCAACCCGCGTTGGGAACACATCGACGGGAAGCGGGCTGACAACAGCCCCGACAGCACCGTTGCCGGCGACCGCATTACCCTCATGGTGGACGTCACGGGTGCCGCCGACGGCAGTCGCGTCACCTTCAAGGTCATGGACACCTCCATCTCGCCTCCGGCCAGGGTCGGATCCGCCCGGGGCGAAGTGGAAGGCGGGATCGGCAAAGCGGAGTGGGAGGTCAAGGTGAACCGCCAGGGTCCGAAACTGGAGTTTGAGGGAGAGGTGCGGCGGGTGAGCAGTGAGAGAGCTGAGATTCCGGTAGAGGTACGTGAGTACATCCTGTCGCTTTGAGTGGTTTATGCAATGAACATTATAAACGGGGTGAGTAATGGCACTGCCTGAATGTGTTGGAAAAAGGAAAAGCCTATTGGGCACAGGGGCAGCACTGGTTTTATGTTTTATCGTTATTACCGGGTGCGGCGTTGAGTCGGACGGCCGAAACGAAGGAATTGGTGCGAGTACAGCTGCACGGGAGAGCATCGCTGCACAGCTGGAGAGTATGCGCATCGGCAGCGCGCAGGCCGAAGAGGAATTACCCCTCATCGACCGAGAAGCCGTTGTCGGCGCGTTACCCTGGATTGTCGACACCCTGGCGCTCGAAAAACACTATCGCAAGGATGACTTTCAGATCGATAGCTATGAGATCAGCCCCGACAAGCGTTATGCCATCGTCAACATCAGTAACGGTGTGCTCTCCGGTACCTCGGGCCCTTTCTATCGTTTCCTCGTGTTCAACCCCAAAGCCAAACGGATCTTTTACCCGTCCATGTCCATGCTTCGCTCCGACAACCTCGGCTACCCCTACATTGCGGCCAAATTCAACGACCGCAACCAGGTGGCCATCGCCTATGGCTACCGGTCGATTACCGCCAGTACCGTGGCTCTACCTGACGGGAAAATCCTGACAAACCGTGAGCTTGACGTGTTCGATTCAAAAGAGATTGAGAAGGCACTGGCACGTATGTTGGAGCAGGCACGATGAAATACGATATACCACAGGAATTGCTCGCCCCTCACAGCAAATACAGTGACAGCGCGCAGTGGTCGCTTACCGAAAAGGGTATAAAAGTCGGTAGTGGCGATATCGAACGCACTCCCGGCAAACCCGGCACGGTCACACGCATCTGGAATGATTACCATGAAGCAATTAACGAGTATGCGGGAGCCTACAACGTACCGGTAGAGCTCATTGTCGCTACCATTGCCACGGAAACCGGCGGAGATGAGAGTGCGGTAAGAGAGGAGCCTGGTTACACCTCCGATGAAGAGACACCGCACAAAGTCAGCCCGGGACTGATGCAGACACTTATTTCGACCGCCAAAGCTACCCTCTCCAAACGCGGAGTCGCGGAGAGTGAGGTCGACCGCCAGTGGCTGCTTACCGCTGCAAATGCCATAAAGGCAGGCACCTCCTACATTGCCGACCAGAAAGCGAAGACGAAGTACGATCCTGTCCTGGTTGCCGCGGCCTACAATGCCGGCGGCATCTACGAACAGACCGGCGCCGAAAACCGATTCAAACTCCGCCAATACCCCATCGGCAGTAGCGAGCACTGCGACCGCTTTATCAAATGGTTTAACGATTTCTGGTCGATTCTTCCGGACACCGAACACCGCCCTGCGGTTAGCTTTTGGGAGTACTTCAAGGGTTTTTCGCTACCACTCGATATCGGGACCGAATTAAAGCCGACCCACAATGCATTCGAGACATACTTTAAACATACGGAGCAGGACTTCTTCGGCGGCTATTTCCCCGTGGGCGGCAACACCACTTGGCACGGAGGTGTTCATCTGTTCGGCAAAGACGGCGATACGATCCATGCGGTGGCCGACGGCATGGTTGTCTGCGCGCGCATGCCTGCACAGGACCCGAAAAGTGACGACCTAAAATACGGCTCCCGCAACTTCGTCCTTATCCGCCATGGCGGCAACGGTCAACCTCTTTGGTACTCCCTTTACTATCACCTCAAATCCGTGGAAAAAGAGAGTGACGAGGCGAAACAAATTGGCTGGATTTCCCGAGAAGAGGTCAAGGTAAAGATGCCGGTCGGGATGATGAATCCTGATAACACCAGGATCATCCACACATTCCAAAAAGATGATTACGCCGCCATTGTGCTGGAAGAGGACAACAGGCGGTTCATCAGGCTTCCCGATCCGGATCGCATCGAGTACCAAGGGTATATTCCAAAAAGCGATCAGATATTTGAGACAGTTTCCAGAGGCACAGGAGTCTTTGATACTGATGAGGTTATCGAGCTCAACGCGACAGTCGCTGCAGGTGAGGTCATCGGCTTTCTCGGGGAAGGTCTGACAAAGAACGACGACGGTGATGTCGAGCAGCAGCCAATTGTTCACTGGGCTATCTTTTCTCCCGAGCGCAGACCCGGCTTCTTGGATTGGGTCGATGATAAGAATGAAGACTTATTGTGTGACAATCAGGAGATCGTCCAACTGATCGATAAAAGCCTGGAAGAAGAGGACGGAGCCTTCCAGGCCGACGGCGTACTCACCTCCGATGAAATCGCCGAATTTTTCAAGGATGAAGCCCGCGCGAAAAAACTTCGTCCGATCGCCTGCAAGTTCAAATCCGAATGGGCGGTGGACTGGACAGAACAAGAGAAAGAGCTCAATAAGACCGGCCTATCGTGTACACCTGACAACATGGCGCCCTACTCGATGTGGGCCGAAGCGGCGAAAATCGAGAAAAAGCTCCCCGCCAACGGCCATGTGTGGCACTACAACCCCATTACCTTCCTGTATCGGTTGCTCGCATGGTCGGCTCGGGCGACCTTCACATCGGAAATGTTCGAGGCCGACAAGAGCTTTCTGCTGCCTCGGGAGACCATATCGCTCCTGTCGAATATCGGTAAATTCCAGAGCAGCAACGACATCAAATCCATCACGCTGGTTGGGCATAAAGGGGTTGCCGGGGACAAACGCGATGCCGCCGAGCTTTCTTTGAAAAGGGCCGATGCCATCGCCGCAGTGCTCAAGCTTGATACGGAAGCGTTCGATCAGGCGATCCAGGCCGGGGACTGGGGAAACCGGGAGCGGCGAATCATGCTCGCGTGGCTCCGCAATAGTGAAGGTGCCCCTTACTACTCGACCGATATTGAGGAAGACAATCCACGTGCACTTGATACCGCCGTCCGGGCGTTTCAACGCGATAACGAAGATGAGCTTGCCGTGGACGGCATTGCCGGCAAACTCACCTTCACCAAGATGTACGGGCTTATCCTGCAAGCATGCGATATCGCGAAGGTCGAGGACATCGAGATCGAAACCCGGGGTGCGGGAGACAGCCACACAGACGCAAAGGGAAGACCCGACGATTGCATCGTTGAAGCCCACTTCTGGAAGACTGACATTGACCCATCCGTCGCGCGATATGACACCGATCCAAAACCCGCTTACAAGGCATGGGCCAACAGTGTCCGGCAGGAACTGGGACCGGCCGCGCCGTGGAACAATAGCGCCCGAAAAGCGCTGCTCCTGCGTCGTTACGCAACACCGGAGCGAAAAATGGAACAGGGCGAAGAACTGGATCCGGGAAGTTTCGTCTACGTCTTCCGCGACGGTCACCTCTGGAGGGAATTGGCCATCGTCGAAGATGGAAAGCTGCAGGAAGTCGACCTCGCGCGCGGCTACGGCAAGAACCGCCGCGTCGCCTGGGGCGATGCGGAAGCGCAGCTCGAAGTGCCGGCAGACGGTACCGTAGAGATCGCCGTCGCACCGGTACAGTGGAGCTGGGCCCGAGTCCTAGCATTCGGCGGCCTCCACCCCAGCGATC
>JBFEYJ010000219.1:0-4570 GCA_041562215.1 Thiohalomonadaceae bacterium
CAAAGCGTGGGAACGACTTAACCAGAACATATATGAATGCCAGGAACTTAAATAAGGGGTACCTGTAATACGAGCCCACAGCGTAGCCGATATTACGATCGCTGGCTGTTAGTAATAAGCTAACAGCACTCCGGATGGCATGTTATTATTCCCGCATATTTACTACGTCTATTTTCAGGAGTCTCTTCCATGAGTACTGAAACCATCCGGGACCGGTATGTCACTTTTGATGGCCTCGACTGCAATGGCAACGCCAGCAGAGTGGTGGATACCATCCGCCACTACATCACAAATCCTGGTGGCTCCACACAATGGGCCGAGTACTTTCAGGCCAAGCTGATAGAGAAACAGCGTCTCGCGGTTGATGATCTCTTTTTTGTCGGCAGTCAACTCAATAATATCTACGCCATGTTCGAAGAACTGAACGATAAGAGTGCCCATGAACTGCTCTATCAGGTCGAACAGGAGTGTTGCTGATCGCAAATATCAATAGCCCCGTTGTCGCTCTTACCTTCGTCTCGTTGTCTTACTATTGTTTCCGGCCGACCTACCACCTTCCCTGGCGTCACACGGCTTATGGGCATTGATGCCATCTGTTCAGCAAAGCGGGAATTATCCAGCGATAAAGGGGCTGAAATAACAAGCGCCCCTGTTACAACTCGCACTTTGTTCGGATAGATCTCGGCAAGAGGTGCATGCAGGACAGCGCTGAAGACATTGATGGAGAACAGGGATGCTGTCATGGAGGTAAGGAATAACACTCCTACCCTTCTCGCACTCTCTTTTTCGTGTCCATTTTACTGATTCTTTTTGAAATATTTGTGTCATTAGTCGTTATCGCAAAAAGAGTGATCGTGCAGTGAGACGAAGGGTAAAGCCAGCCCGATCAATTTTGAGAAGGCTTCCAGGAATGAATTCCGGATAGCGCGCTATGCGTTTTTTACCTGTTCCGTTTGATTCGGTTAAACCGGTCCAGCGCCCGCTCGCGGCTGGCCTTTAGGTCCACTATCGGGTGGGGGTAGGTTTCTCTCAGGATGATCCCCGCATTACCCAGTATTGTCTCCGGTGCCTGCCACGGTTTGTGCAGATACTTGTCAGGCAGGGTGGTAAGCTCTGGCACCCAGCGGCGGACATAGCGGCCTTTGGCATCGAATTTCTCGCCCTGCAGCACCGGGTTGAAGATGCGGAAGTAGGGGGCGGCATCGTTGCCGCTGCCGGCGACCCACTGCCAGCCGAAGCTGTTGTTGGCCAGATCCGCATCCACCAGGGTATCCCAGAACCAGCGTGCGCCTTCCTGCCAGGGGACGAGCAGGTTTTTGGTCAGCAGTGAGGCGACGATCATGCGCACCCGGTTGTGCATCCAGCCGGTGTGCCACAGTTCGCGCATGCCTGCATCGACGATGGGGATCCCGGTCTCGCCGCGCTGCCAGGCCTGCAGTGTCGCCCGGTAATTTTTCTCCCAGGAAAAATGTGCAAAACGCTGGTCGAACGGGGCATCGCTGGTGTGTGGAAAGTGGACCATCAGAGCGTGTGCAAACTCACGCCACACGATCTGGCGCAGCCATGCCTCGGCGTTGGCGATGAGGCCGCTCTGACGGTGCTGAGCGGTGAACCGCTCCACGGCGCTGACGATCTGGCGTGGTCCGATCTCACCGAAGTGCAGTGCAGGGGATAGGCGGGAGGTACCCGGTTCCGCCGGGATGTCGCGCGCTTTGGCGTAGTGACTCAGGGCGGTATCGAGAAAGGCGTCGAGCTGCCATTGCGCCCCAGACTCACCCGGCTGCCAGGCCTGCTCGAGGCCTGTGTCCCATTTGATCTTTGGGATCAGATCGAATGCGGAAAGCTTTTCTGAGCTGATTTTTCGTGACAAGGGCGGGAGTACCTTGGCTGCATCATGCATAGCCTGCGGCAGGCCGCGTTTCTGACAGGCTTTCCAGAAAGGGGTGAATACTCGGTAGGGTTCACCATTCTCCTTGAGCACCTGCCACGGCTCGAACAGCAGCGCGGCATTGAAACTTTCCACCTTTATTCCCTGTTCTCGCAGTGCTTTTCCGATCGTTTTGTCGCGGTCAAGGTGCGCCGGTTCGTAGAGGCGGTTCCAGAGCACCGCCTCAGCATTGCTGTCCTTTATCAGGCTTAAGAGTGTTTGCAGGCTGGGGCCGTGACGCAGGATGAGGCGTGATCCACGCTCGTGCAGTGCCTTATCAAGCGCCTCCAGGCTGTGGTGTAGCCACCAGCGGCTTGCCGCGCCCGCTTGCCACGGCGTCGATTCCTGAGTGGCATGGATATAGAGCGGGATCACCCGTTCGTATCCGGCCAGGGCATGGTGCAGCGCCGGGTTGTCAGTAAGGCGCAGGTCGTGGCGGAACCAGACGATGGCGGTTCGCATGGCGGTATCCTGTCGTCGCGGGAGCGGCATCTTTACGGATGCCGGGCGGATGTTGAAAAATCAAGGGCATGGTATCGTTAGCCCATTGCTATAAATATAGTAAGCATTAACAACAGGCTGACGATGAACGCTCACGAAAAACGACAGATCCTGGCGTGGTCTCTCTACGACTGGGGCAATTCCGCCTTCGCCACCACAGTAATGGCCGGTTTTTTTCCGGTTTTCTTCAAGCAGTATTGGAGCGTCGGAGTGGAGGTGGAAAAGAGCACCTTTCATCTTGGCCTTGCCAATTCCCTCGCCAGTCTGGTGATCGTGTTGCTGGCGCCGATCCTCGGGGCGATTGCCGACAGTAGTTCGCGTCGCAAGCGCTTTCTCATCTTCTTCGCTTTCCTCGGTGTCTGTATGACCGCGCTGATGCCACTGGTGGCGCAGGGGCAATGGCAGTGGGCGATGCTGTTCTATGTGGTGGCAACCATCGGCTTTTCCGGCAGTGTCACTTTTTACGATTCGCTGATTATTTTCATTACCGAGCCGTCGCGCTATGACATTGTTTCGGCACTGGGTTTTGCCATGGGCTACCTCGGCGGTGGGCTGCTGTTTGCCGTGAATGTGTGGATGACGCTTGACCCTGCGATGTTCGGTCTGGCCGATGCGGCCGAGGCGGTGAAGCTCTCCTTTGTCATGGTCGCGCTGTGGTGGGCGCTCTTTACCGTACCGCTGGTACTGTGGGTGACGGAACCGGCAGGGGAGGGACCGGGTTATGTGGCGGCAATCCGCGGCGGCTTTGTCCAGCTGCGCGAGACATTCCGCGAGATACGCGCCCTGCGAGTCGTCTTCCTGTTTTTGCTCGGCTACTGGTGCTATATCGACGGGGTGGACACGATTGTGCGTATGGCGGTGGATTACGGTCTCTCTCTGGGATTCTCGTCCGACAGCCTGATTGTCGCGTTGCTCATTACCCAGTTCATCGGTTTTCCGGCGGCGATAGCCTTTGGTTATCTCGGTAACCGCATCGGGCCGAAAAACGGGATCTATATCGCCATTGCGGTCTATACGGTGATTGTTTTGTGGGCCTCGCGCATGGACACCGAACAGGAATTCTATGGTCTGGCGATCGTCATCGGCCTGGTGCAGGGCGGGATTCAGTCGCTTAGCCGCTCGCTCTATGCACGTATCATCCCCCCTGAAAAAACGGCCGAGTTCTTCGGCTTCTACAATATGCTGGGAAAATTCGCTGCGGTCCTCGGGCCGGTGATGGTGGGCTGGGCAGGTTTGGCCAGTGGCAGCCCGCGTATCGGCATCCTCACCCTGCTGATCCTGTTCGGCCTTGGCGCCTTTTTCCTTAGCCGTGTCGATCTGGATGAGGGGCGGCGCCGGGCGGCGGCGCTGGAGTGATTATCAGTACTGACGTCGGACACGGGGAGTGTCGGTACTCGAATAATTCGAAGTAGTAGAAGAAGCCATTCACCACTCAAATTGCAGGGAGCACGAAAAGGATCTCTTCTCGTTGCTGGAATGGAGCACATTGTTGTAGGAAGCGAGTCCTCTAGGCGATGCCTACGCCAAGAGGCTGGGTGGGTCCAACCCATGATGTCTACGGTGATCTGCTCGAGTTGATATAAAACGGATAGATAAGGAGTTGCTTGTGGGGGGAATGACGATCGGTTTGGCCCTGCTTGGGGCGATCATCGGTGTGATGATCTTTGAGCTGGGTGGGTTATTGTTCGGCGCCCTGGTGGGTTATCTGCTGGGATGGACATTCCACCTGGAGAAGCGGCTGGAAAAGGCTGAACGGAGGGTCGTGCAACTGGAGCAGCGGGTTGTCGCCGGCGAGCCCACGGGCGTAGCCCTCAAGGCCGAAGAAACCGCGCCTCCTGCCGAAACCACAGTAGCAACTGCCGGGCCCGACCAGGCACGCGAAGTCCCTGTCGAGGTCGAGCCTTTGCAGGTCGACACCGTGGCACAACGGACTGAGTCGGCCATTCCGGGATGGTCGGGGGAACAGTCTGAATTTGAGCTGCCGGATCTCGATGAACCGGCGCGGCCAAACCCCTTGTGGACGATGATTACCCGTTTCTTTACCGAAGGTAATGTGGTGGCGCGGGTGGGTATCGTGGTGCTGTTCTTCGGCGTGGCCTTCCTGGTCAAGTATGCCGCCGAGCGGGATCTCATTCCCATCGA
>JBFEYJ010000220.1:0-4566 GCA_041562215.1 Thiohalomonadaceae bacterium
CTGATGGAATTGAAGCGCCTGAGTGAGGCGGTATGGGATGAGGTTGGGTTTATCGTCACGCCAACTGCCGGCACTATCTATCGTATTGATGAGATCGAGGCTGACCCGATTCAGCTCAACAGCAACCTCGGATACTACACCAACTTCATGAACCTGCTGGATCTCTCTGCCCTGGCAGTACCGGCCGGTTTTCGTGACGACGGCCTGCCGAACGGCGTCACCCTGTTTGCCCCGGCGTTCTACGATCGGGAACTGCTCGGTGTCGGGGGGCAACTGCATCGGCAACTGGGCGGCACCATGGGCGCCACCGGTGTTGCCTTGCCTGAGATGACACCCGTGCCCGGTAATAAGACCGGCTACCTGCCGGTAGCCGTTTGCGGTGCTCACATGGAAGGATTGCCGCTCAATTACCAGCTTACCGAGCGGGGCGGAAGGCTATTGCAGCGCACCACCACGACGGCCGACTACAAGCTCTACCTGCTGTCGGGCGGTCCGCCGCTGCGGCCCGGGCTGGTGCGGGACAACAGCGGCTCGGCCATCGAGCTCGAGGTATGGGAGTTGCCGGTGGTGAATCTGGGGGATTTTCTTAACCAGATCCCGGCACCGCTTGGGCTAGGGCGGGTGCAACTGGCCGACGGCAGCAGCGTCACTGGTTTTCTCTGCGAGGGTTATGCGGCAGCCGGGGCGCAGGAGATCACCGGGTATGGGGGCTGGCGCAAGTTCCTGGCTTCCCGGGAGTGATCCCGAAAAAAACGCCCCGGGCGGCCCTGACGTACAGGGACGTACTAATGTCGCGAGCGCATGGATGACCAGGAACGACCTCTTTGGTGACTTTCTCTTGGCCGCACAAGACCAATTCGCCAGGAGCGAATCGGAACAGCTTCAGCTGGCCCGCAGGGCGAAGTCCATGGATGGTTAGTAAAAAGTGACCTGCGCGCGGGGCAGCCCACGCATCAAATTCAATCTGTCGCGGCAGCGACACAGGTATTATTGAAGCGTTGATTTTCTCGCTAAGGGACCGAGAATCAAAAAGTAATGCACGGCAACTACTGTAAATCGGTAGAGCGCTGGCCAGGGTGTGCTAGCTTGATAGACAGGGACGCCTGAAGCGAAGTACGCTTTGCCGGGTTCAGGTCAGTGGGCGTTCACTCTTTCGGTTCGATCGACAGGAGGTGGAACATGGCGCACACGATCCATGCCGAACACGAACATGCCATGCATGGCCATGACACCCGTGGGCAGGCAGGCCATGAGCAACAGTCTCATGCCGGACACGAGGGGCATCAGAGCCACCACGCAATGATGATCGCCGACTTCCGCCGCCGCTTTTGGGTTTCGCTGGCACTGACCCTGCCGATCCTCCTCCTCTCGCCGATGATCCAGGTCTTCCTCGGGCTGGAGCAGACGCTGTCCTTCCCTGGCGATAGCTATCTGTTGTTTGCCCTTTCCAGCGCGGTTTTTTTTTACGGCGGCAGGCCTTTCCTCAATGGGCTCTTCGAAGAGCTGGGCAATCGCGAACCGGGGATGATGACCCTGATCGCCCTGGCCATTACCGTGGCTTGGGCCTACTCGAGCGCGGTGGTTTTCGGGCTGCAGGGCAAGGTCTTCTTCTGGGAGCTGGCCACCTTGATCGACGTGATGCTGCTTGGCCACTGGATCGAGATGCGCTCGGTGATGGGCGCCTCCGGAGCATTGGAGGAACTGGTTAAACTGTTGCCCACCGAGGCCCACCGGCTGGTGGATGGCAACACCGAGGAGGTGCCGGTCAGCGAGCTGCAGGTTGGGGATCGTGTGCTGGTCAAGCCAGGTGAGAAGGTGCCGACCGACGGCATCATTGCTGAGGGACAGAGTTCACTTAATGAGGCGATGCTCACCGGCGAGTCGACCCCGGTGAACAAACACGAGGGGGACGAGGTGATCGGTGGCTCCGTTAATGGCGAGAACACCCTCACCCTGGAGATCAAAAAGACTGGCGATGAAACCTATCTCTCCCAGGTGATCGAGATGGTGCGAAAGGCGCAAGGTTCGCGTTCCCGTACCCAGGACCTGGCCAACCGCGCCGCTGCCTGGCTTACCTATATCGCTATCAGCGCCGGTCTGTTCACCCTGTTTGCCTGGTTGAGCTTCGGCGCGGACTTTGAGTTTTCGCTCGAACGCATGGTCACGGTGATGGTGATTACTTGTCCGCACGCCTTGGGGCTGGCGGTGCCGTTGGTGGTGGCGGTGAGTACCAGTCTGGGAGCGGAGAGCGGCCTGTTGATCCGAAATCGCGCCGCTTTTGAGCGGGCACGGGAACTTGATGCGGTGGTGTTCGACAAGACCGGTACCCTCACCGAGGGGCGCTTCGGGGTGAAGCAGATCAGCGCCTTTGGTGACACTAATGAGGAGCAGGTGTTGCAACTGGCCGCTGCGTTGGAAAGCCAGTCGGAACATCCCATTGCCAAGGGAATTGTCGCCGAGGCGAATGAGCGTGAACTTAAACTGGAAGAGGTGAAAGATTTTCACAATCTCACCGGTCGCGGTGCAGAGGCAAAGGTGGGTGGCTCTTCGGTGAAGGTGGTCAGCCCCGGTTATGCCGGTGAGCAGGGCATGGCATTCGATAATGCCGTTGTCGAAGCGTTGGCCGAGGGCGGCAATACCGTGGTCATGGTGGTTCGCGAAGATAAGGTGATTGGCGCCGTTGCCCTGGCCGATGTAGTCCGCGAATCGTCACGCAAAGCGGTTTCGCAACTGCAGGAGATGGGTATCCGTTGCCTGATGCTCACCGGTGATAGTGAGGCGGTGGCGAAGAGTGTGGCCGATGAGCTGGGGCTGGATGATTACTTTGCCCAGGTGCTGCCGGATCAGAAGGCGGAGAAAATCAAACAGGTCAGGCAACAGGGGCTTCGTGTGGCTATGGTGGGCGATGGCGTCAATGATGCGCCTGCGCTGGTGGAGGCGGACCTCGGAATTGCCATTGGCGCGGGCACCGATGTGGCCATTGAGTCGGCCGACGTTGTGCTGGTGAAAAACGATCCGGCCAAGGTGGTTGCCATCATGAGTCTTTCCCGCGCGACCTATCGCAAGCTAGTGCAGAACCTGCTCTGGGCCACCGGCTATAACGTGCTGGCGATCCCGCTGGCCGCGGGCGCTGCGATCAGCTTGGGGATCGTGTTGTCACCGGCGGCAGGAGCGGCGTTGATGTCGCTCTCCACCGTCATCGTCGCCATTAATGCACGGATGCTAAAACAGGCCAGTTTAGTCTGAACAGGAGGGTCTGCCGATGTGGGGCCACATGCAGGGTTATGAGGGTTATGGGATGATGGGTTTCGGCTGGATTTTCGGGCTGATTATCTGGGTGTTGCTGATTGTGGGTGTCGTGCTGGCAATCAAATGGGTGATAGGGTCACCGGAAAGAGGCGGCCGGAGTCTCACTGCACTGGATATCCTCAAACAGCGTTACGCCAGCGGGGAAATCAGTGAGGAGCAGTATCATAGAATGAAAAAGGAGATCGAAGGCAGGGATTGAGGCGCCTGTTAACCGAAGGTAAAAAAACACTGTCATTGCGAGCAAAGCGAAGCAATCTTACGTCGGAGTCGGCATCGACTTGAGAGTGTTGAGTTACCCGGCAAGTGGAGGTTCCTGAACGCTGGCGCAAGATGTCGGCTGGAGGGCCTATTCAGGAATCAACAATCGCTTTATTTCGCACTCATATCCGGTTGCATCGCGCCAAAAATATTCCCCTCGGTGTCTTTGAAGTAGGCGAGCCAGCCGACACCCGGAATGCTTTTTTTAGGCATGGTCACAGTGCCGCCATGCTTTTCCACTGCACTTATGGTGGCGTCCAGTTTTTCCACTCCGACGATACCCACATAAGCCATGATCGCCTCGCCGTCGATAGGTGTCGTGCGTTTGAGCAGGCCGCCGTCAATGCCCATGTCTTCTTTTGGACCGGTGGTGACAAGCCAGTAATCAAAGGGGCCCTCCCATTTTGTAAATTCCCAGCCGAAAGTGTCACGGTAGAAGTTGATGGCCCGTTCCGGGTCGTCAGCATGAATCTCGAAATGGACGATGCGGGGCATGCCAACCTCCCGTCAACGGATACGCTGTGGTTAGTGGAATATTAGGAATACTAGACAGAAAATTTCCGCTTGCAGGATGCCGGTGGAGCGACCAACTTATCAAGGATAAGTGGAAGTCTGTTAAAGGGGGGCCTTCAGCATGAAAGGAAGGAGCGGGAACAATGTCATATGCCCTGAAAATACCGTCGACAGACACGTTTGAGATCGCCGGTGGAGGTCCGGCCGGGCTGGCTGCTGCCATTACCTTGGCACATGCCGGGGAAAAGGTCATTGTGCACGAAGCGAGGCAGGATGTCGGCTGGCGTTTCGGACGCGACCTTCAAGGGCTGGAAAATTGGACTACCAGCCAGGATGTCTTGCTTGAGCTGAATGAGCTCGGGATTGATACCTCAGGTTTCTGTCACCAACCACTTTGCTCTGGCCTCGCGTTTGATGCGTGGGGCCAGGAATATTCGATCAATACTGACAGGCCACTGTTCTATCTTGTTGAGCGAGGCCCCCATC
>JBFEYJ010000221.1:0-4560 GCA_041562215.1 Thiohalomonadaceae bacterium
AATGCAGGTACTCAAGGTGGGGGATACTGTTCCTGGTAGCCAAGCCATCGTTATGCAGGTACTTCATGACAAGCTGGTCGTTGAAGAGACCATCGAAAAGGCTGGTGAACCGCCTGTAAAGCAAATGGCATGGCTGTTTAAGTCGGGCAAGGCTGGAGTGAAATCCCGCGTTCAACACCTTGATGAAATTGGCCCGGACAAAGAGCTGCTTCAGCACCCCGGTAGCAGTGTGATTAAATAGGGGATCCTTTCCATATGACAGCAAGCTCTGTCATCGTCATCGCAGTCGGCTTTCGAAGTAGATGCGTATCCTGTCCTGGGGCGTCGCACATCCCTTGCACCTTCCCGATAAAGTGTAGCAATTGATGAACTAATCTTAGGCGTTAGCCGGCTCTCGGTGGGGTTTTGTTTCGCAAATAGTCGGCGATGCATCGCACGTATAGCGCTAAACGTTGTACGGTTGAATTAGAGGCTTTCCTTAAGCCATCAATTAATCCGAGCTGAATCGAGTGTTCAATTTTCGCCTGGTCGATATTTATAGGTAGCAGTACCTGGATGTTTCCGAATGATTCATTAGCGGAATGTTCCAGGATCTCCGGTTGGATGCGGGAATAAATCCGGGTTATTCGAAACGATAGCCATTGGGCACTACGACCACTCCGTTATCGCTGATGGTGAAACGCTCGCGGTCTTGTTGCTTGTCGTGACCGATGATTTCGCCGTCCGGCACCTTTACGTCCTTGTCGATGATGCAGTGGCGGATGCGGCAGTTGTCGCCGATGCGCACCCCCGGCAGCAGGATGGAATCCTCGATGAAGGAGTCGTTACCGACACTGACCTTGGTGAAGAGGATGGAGTGCTGAACGCTTCCTCCGGCGATCACCGTTCCACCGGCAATGATGGAGTTGATGGCGATGCCTTCGGTCCCGAACTTGCCGGGGACGGTGCGAGCAGGTGGGGTTTGCATCTGGTATGAGCGGATCTCCCAGTCTTCCTGGTAGAGGTCCAGTGGTGGCACCGGGTCGAGTAGGTCCATGTTGGCGGTGTAATAGGCATCGAGAGTGCCGACGTCACGCCAGTAGTTATCGGCGCTGACACGACCGGTAATGCCACCGAATCGGTAGGCAATGACGCGCTTTTGACCGAGCATAGCGGGAATGATGTCCTTGCCGAAGTCGTGGCCGGATTGCTCGTTTTCGCTATCGCGCTCCAGCGTCTCCAGCAGGACCGGCAGGTTGAAAATGTAGATCCCCATTGAGGCCAGTGCCAGGCTGTCATCGCCGGGCACCGGGGTGGGCTGGTCAGGCTTTTCCTCAAACATCTGAACGAGCCCTTCGTCATCGACCGTCATGATGCCGAAGGGGCGGGCGTCAGTGACGGGGACCTGCATGGCGGCGACGGTAACATCGGCCCGGCGCTGCTGATGGGCATCCAGCATTGCGGCGTAATCCATCCGGTAGATGTGATCGGCCGAGAGGATCAGCACCTGCTCGGCACCGCTGCGCTCAAGCATGTAGAGATTCTGATAGATGGCATCAGCGGTGCCGCGGTACCAGTTTTCACCGCGGCGCATCTGTGGGGGCACCGCGGTGATGTATTCACCCAGCTCCGGGTTGAAGATGGACCAGCCATCGCGCAGGTGTTTTTGCAGCGAGTGTGATTTGTACTGGGTCAGTACCAACACCCGGCGCATGCCCGAGTGGAGACAGTTAGCCAGGCAAAAGTCTATGATGCGGTATTTGCCGCCGAAGGGGACGGCTGGTTTGGCGCGATCGGCGGTCAATGGATGAAGTCGCCTTCCGGCACCGCCGGCAAGGACGATGGTGATCGTGGAGTCGGTGTTTGCCATGTATCTGGGCTGTCCCTGTACAAGAGTGTTGAGTGACACCATTGTAATGGATTTTTATATGAATGGTATTTCAGGGAAATCATTCAACGAAGAGAGGAGGTGTAACCTAACAGGTTGGCGTGCAAGTCCTGCATATTTTATTTCTTACGCTGGCACGTTACCTGTATAGAACACTCTGTGGGGGAATTGCCCTGCGTGAAGACATGGCTCCTGGTATTGAGTGTTCTTAAAGGCTTTTTTACACTCTGCGTAGATGCTTTAACCGATACGGTCGAAGTATCGGGCGCGATAGAGTAGGCGCCTGGGCTGGCCCTGGAGATCCTCGAAGCCGGTGCGATCATGGAGTACATTGTTGCTGACCAGTCCCATTCCGGGTTCCAGACGAGCGCGGAAAATGAACTCACTATCGCTGTTCAGAAGTGATTCCAGCGCAGTGACAGCATCAAGGGTCGCCTTATCGTCTTTCCACCGGATGTTGTGACGACGGGCGGTGTAGCGCATGTGCAGTAACCCGCTGGTTTCATCGATGGAGAAGACCGGGCCAATGGTCGCTTCGCGGCGATTGCCGTGCATGTCGGTGCCGGGCGGTATGGTCATGGCATCGTGCTGCATCAGGGCGCTGATGTAGGTCGGATTGGTGTCGCGCAGGTGGATATAGGCCATTTCGTGATCCATCAGAGCGTTCTCGCCACCCCTCGCGGCGCTGTGCACGCAGTGCAGCAGCAGGCCGTGGACCTGCTCGTGGAGGGGATTGTAATAACCATCGGTATGCCAGTGGATGGGCCGGTCTGTGTACGGGATATAGGCCGGATGAGCACCTTCATCCTTAACCGTGAGTGAGGTGATACCATCTTCATCCGCCAGCCAATTGTAATTGAGCCGGTGCAGGCCGAATTGGTGACCGAGGGCTTGAGGGATTTCCTTGTCCGGATCATCACCGGTTTTGCCGGCATAGATGACCATGTTGGCCTTGCGGATGCAACGTAGTATGGCTTCATGCTCGCTCACGCTAAGGTGTTTCGGGTTATCGATTTCCACAACCAGATCACCGAGTTCCCGTGGTGCACTTTCGAGTTTCAGCGCGCGCCAGTGCAGGTAGTGCTCGTTGTTGTCCAGGTTGAATGGAGTATTTTGCTGGATGTATCCGTGCGCCATGGGTCTACCTCGGTAAGGCGGAGAGTTGTTCGTAGAGGAAGGTGATTTCGTTCATGCGCGTGAGCAGTTGCTCGCTGGTCATTGCGACGATAAGCGGGATGAGCTCATTGCTTGTCCGGGCGAGTCCATGCTCCAGCAGTTTCCACTCTTTCTCAGCCATAAAAAGTTCGTATTGCAGTTTTGGGCTGTTCTCAGGGGCAGATAGGAGTTCGGTCAGGGCACCCTTGAATTCGTTTTTAGCCTGTTCGATCTCGGAAAGGATCTCGGCATTCTCAAACTGCCAGGAGCGCATCATATAGAATTTCGCAATACGCTGGCTGAGCATGCGCTGGCGTCCAGCGATGTTAACCAGCCTGCCATAAGCGTTCCCTGAGCTGTCCTCCAGTTGCAGTACAACCTTGTGGGAGGCACGTAACAGCTCATCACTGCTTTCCTGAAGTTCGATGGCGTGGCTCTTGTCTACCGGAAGGAGAAGAGTGGCCTTGAATGGATGCCATAGGGATTTGACCTTGTCTAAGGATCGTTTGATTTTTTTGTCCGTTACATACGCCATCAGCTCATGCAACTGGCTGTCGAATAAGGTAACCGCGCTTTTCAGTTGTTCTTCTGCTTCTTCTTTTTCCACATTGATGCCGATCATGGTATAGGCCTTGAGCATACGCTGGGACAACATGCGCTGACGGCCGGCCTTGTTGATGGCGGCTGAGACGGAAGTGATATCTGCCTCGACAGGGAGAGCGGTTGCGCTAAGAAGCAGGACGGAACACAAGCAGGCAAGCAGTTTCATCATATTAGAATGTCCGGGGGGGATGTGATGTGATTCGGGCGTGCTGGCGCATCATGGTTGCAAAGAACGCATCAGCTGTTTGTAATGAAGAAGGATTGTGGAAATGCCTTCACTGCACAATTGTGCGGAGGGGATATAACTTATGAGGTAGGGAATACGATATCCACAGGCTCTACGCTTTGAACTGGAAAAAAATCAAATTGCTGGGTGGGTATATTTAGTGGATGCTTGGGTATGGGAGTCTGGTTTTCGGGAGAGGGGAGGATGGTGATATCGACACGCGGTATTGTGTGCCGGGCCCGACGGAATGGAAGGCAAACGATCATGGAGCGCGTGAAGGAGCTATGCACGCGATACAAATCTCCTTCTCGTCATGAGTTTTCGTAATGGGCCATAAAGGCCGGCTTTGTGCCCGGGCATGCTATCTGGCGATGGCGCGGTGGTTGGCCTGGCCGATGACCCAGGCCTTATGAAACCTGCCGCAAACGCATGACACCCTCCTGTTGTCCTGGAGATTGATTCTACGTACTATGCTTCGAAGCGGCGTCATGTACATGTCCTCCGCGCCGAATGAGTGAACCGAGAGTAAGAATTTAATTCACCTGGTTAATACATTAGACGACACTGAAGGCCGTCAATTGTTTGATTTTATGAGACTTTTTTTGCGCGCTGCCGCGTTTATCCTTTGTGCGATGGGTGCTGGGCAGGCCATGGCCGGCGCTTCCCAGGCGATGGGGTATACGCCCAAATACCCCGACGGCTTTGAGCA
>JBFEYJ010000222.1:0-4518 GCA_041562215.1 Thiohalomonadaceae bacterium
ATGGGCGCTGCCTGGGTTGACAGGCTCGCTGAGGGTAATGGCGTGCCGGGACGCCTCCTGTGCCTGGTCGATATCGCGGAACATGAGGTGCAGCTCCGCCAACCTGGCCCAGACCAGTGCATTATCCGGTGCGGCGACTGCCGCTTCCTGCAGGACGCGGCGCGCGGCCTCCAGCCGGAAGCGGGCTTGGAGCGCATAGGAGAGGGCGAGACGGGGTGCGATCGCGTCAGGTTTCGCCTTTACAGCCGCCTCGGCGATCTGCAAGGCCTGTTCGCTTTCCCCCTGAACAACAGAGATGATGCTCCTAAGGGCAAGGGCATCGCCATTGTCGGGCGCCCGTGAAAGACTCCTCTCGACATCCTCCAGTGCCAGTTTCGCCTGGCCGATGGCAAGGTACAGCGAAGCGCGGTACGCCAGCATGTCCGCATCGACTTCCGTTGCCTGCTCCAGAAGTATCAGCGCTTCACGGGCTCGCCCTTCGGAATGAAGCGCGACAGCTAGCGACAATGTGGAATCAACGACCGTGCGTTCCGCATAACCTGCATCGACTGCCAGCGGTGGGTAGTACAAGGTCCACTGCACTGCATCCCTGGGGCGGGCGATGACCTGTAACGCGGGGGAGACGCCGGTGGCGGCGCTGGCTGACTGGCCGTTGGTGAGTAAAAGGTGACCAGCCTCGTTTTCCATGGCTACCTTGCCCTCAAAGACTGAGACAAATGTTTCATCACCTTCCACCCGGACCATGAATTCCGTACCTTCCACGCCTGCATTGACGAATGGCGTATCCACCTCCAGGGTGCGAGGCACCCGGCTCATAAAGTGGGTGATACCCTCGAGCAGTTCGACAAGGAAGCCCTTCGTCTCTTGCGGGCCGGTGATGGTAACGGTTGTCGAGGCGCCCAAACGAACCAGCGTATGGTCCGCGAGGGTTAGTGCGCCACGGCTGTTGGTATCGACACGGAGGGTGTCGCCGGCACACAAATTTGCATCAATTGTCGCTTGATGCCATGTTCCATCGTCGCTGCGACGCAGCACAACATGGCCTTCTATTGCCGATATGACCGCTACCGGTGAAGCACACTGCGCGTGTACCGGCGGGGAGGATGAAATTAACAGGAATGATGCAAGTAAAAGAAATTTCCGATTATTCGTGTTCATGATGTTTGACCCGATATCCTTGGCCTGGATTTATTGGAAGTGTTTAGTTATTCAATGGGAGATATCGTTGACTGAGAACGAACAGGGAATCTTGTCGTTGTGTTGACTGATCGTGCTCGGGAGTATTCAGGAGCCGGATTTGGCTCGAAGCCGAAGAGGATAGCTCACAACAAGGGGGGATGGCTGGACTTTTACCGATGATTTTGCGTAAAAAGAACAACGTACTCATTTTTCTATCGCCCTTGTTTTTGTATTGGTGTTAGGGGCTTACTTATGATTTTTACGTGATGGTTCCGCTGCACAGATGCAAATCATGACTTTCCTGCCGCTTCAGGTCTGCTGAACGACAGTTAGCCTGACGACAGAGTAGCCACGTGATTGTGCATCAAAAGCGATAGCCATTTAAAGTCCATTGCCTTTCCTCATCAGTTAATGAATTGTTTACAACAGCACTGAACACCTCGTCCTAAAGTAAATCTCCCTAACAGGGGCTCGTTATCCGAACCCCTCGATGGCCGCTATGGCTCTGTGAACGACTCACAGCCCGTTTTTTTGTTTTTCGAAAGCCGCTGTTCACCACTCTCAATCGACGACACCTTGTTTATCAACACGTTGGCTTTACTGAAATGTCACTTATCGGCTTCGCGCCGAGGCAGCTTATAACGGTAACTACGTTGATTCGTAAAGCATTCGAACCCTCTGGATATGGTCGGCCGGCGGGTTCATAAAGAAGCGGCAATGTCTTGTCGGCTTACCGTGCTTTTATTTACTACTCCGATCTGGCATCTTTGCTCACAGGCCAATTGCTTGTATGTTCATACATCGCATTGTTAGCCGGCGAAGTAGTTACCCTGATTCTGTTGGTCGCTTCTTCCAAAGTATAACGTTATGCCATGATGAAATGATTTCAGGAACGCAGATTAACCACGGAGAAACAGAAAACTTTGCAGGAGCGGGATTTCGCGGCGAATGTTCGCCCACGGAGTAGGTTCTTGCGGGCAGGTGTCCCTGTGGTGTAACCAAAATAACAACGGAGGATTGTAGGGATGGAAGGCTTTGCCTCGTTTGTACTATTTGTATTGGTGCTGGCCGTGGTGCTGGTATTCCTCGGCGTCAAGTCGGTACCGCAGGGAAAAGAGTATATGGTTGAGCGTTTTGGCCGTTATGTGCAGATGCTGCATCCCGGTCTGAATCTGATCATGCCGGTGATCGACCGAATCGGTCACAAGATCAATATGATGGAGCAGGTCCTTGATGTGCCCTCGCAAGAGGTGATCACCAAGGACAACGCCATGGTCACCGTCGACGGTGTGGTGTTCTACCAGATCATGGATGCCGCCAAGGCGGCCTATGAGGTGAGCGGTTTGGACTACGCCATACTCAACCTTACCATGACCAATATCCGTACCGTGATGGGTTCTATGGACCTGGATGAGTTGCTATCCCGCCGTGACGAGATCAACGCACGCCTGCTCAACGTGGTCGATGACGCCACTACCCCGTGGGGAGTGAAAGTGACCCGCATCGAGATCAAGGACATCTCCCCGCCTAACGACCTTGTCGACGCCATGGCGCGCCAGATGAAGGCCGAGCGTCTCAAGCGTGCTGCCATTCTCGAGGCCGAGGGTGAGCGCCAGTCGGCCATTCTCAAGGCCGAGGGGGAGAAGCAGTCGGCCATTCTCGAGGCCGAGGGGCAGAAAGAAGCGGCGTTCCGCGAGGCGGAAGCACGCGAGCGTCTGGCCGAGGCAGAAGCTAAAGCAACGATGATGGTCTCCCAGGCAATTGAACGTGGTGACATTAACGCGGTGAATTACTTCGTCGCCACCAAGTACGTCGAGGCCTTGCAGAATATCGCCACCTCCAGCAACGGCAAACTGATCTTCATGCCACTGGAGGCCTCCGGTGTGATCGGCGCCATCGGCGGCATCAGTGAACTGGCCAAAGAGGCCCTCGGCTCACGTGATAAGAAAGGGAATCAGGGCTGATGAACACACTGTTCCAACATATCGATCACTGGAGTTGGTGGATCCTCGCTGTGGCTCTCCTGGTGCTGGAAGTTTTCGTTCCAGGTACCTTCTTCATGTGGCTGGGTATTGCCGCCGGTGTGGTCGGACTGCTGTTGTTGCTGATGCCGGGCATTGGCTGGGAATACCAGGTTATCGTCTTTGCAGCGATTTCATTAGCCTCCATCGTGCTCTGGCGGCTCTATTTTCGCAAGCACCCGGTGAGCACCGATCAGCCTGCTCTCAACCGTCGCGGTCAACAGTATGTCGGACGTACGTTCACCCTGAGCGAACCCATCGTTAACGGTCAGGGAAAGATCCGCGTCGATGACACTACCTGGAAGATCCTCGGGGAAGACTGCGATGTCGGCAGTCGTGTCAAAGTTACCGGCGTCGATGGTGTGCAGCTCAAGGTGGAGCCGCTCGGCACCCATCGTACGGAATTGTAGGCACCGAGTCCTTCGGCGAATGATACAGGGAACTTCACCCATAGTACGGTGATACAGCAGCCGGTCTCTCCGGCAAAGACACCAGGAGAAATAGCAGTATGAGAGATCCACAGGTTAAAACTCTTACTTCGCGTCAGGCCTGGCAGGTGATACAGGACGATCCACGAGCGGTATTGGTGGATGTGCGATCCAACATGGAGTTTCTGTTCGTTGGCCACCCCAAGGGCGCAGTGCACATACCCTGGATAGACGAGCCCGACTGGAATATCAATCCTCACTTCATGCGTCAAGTGCGGGAGCTGATGCTCGGTGGCATCTTCTGTGACAGTGAGGCAGGCTGCGCCCCCATTATACTCATCTGCCGCAGCGGTAAACGATCTCTCGAGGCCGGTCGCGCCCTTATACAAAATGGTTTTAGCGATGTGTTCAACATCGCCGACGGCTTCGAGGGCGAACTCGACGAGGAACACCACCGGAGCAGTCTCAGCGGTTGGCGCTTCGAGGGATTGCCCTGGGAGCAGTGTTGATAAATGCAACGACTGCTTTTTTGTCTACACTGCCGATCGAAAGCACTGCTGAATGGGGTGAGTCAGGTGCAAAGAGCAACTGTTGTTATTTAGCAAAAATCGTCCTTGTGCCTCCTCCAGTGCGAGCTCGATAACCTCCCCCTCGGCAAGAGTGAGGAGCTGTTGTAACGCTAGGCCCATGTCCCCACGCCGGTGGTAGTCCAGTCCGTGAGCTTTCCACCGGGTTATAACGTTGTCCACTCCCGCTTTACCCAGTTCGAAGAACCACGCGATCAGGCGATCACGCAATGCCTGTTCTCCCCACTGCCGAGACAGCACATTGATGATCCGTCTGCTGTCTGTTTCATCGGCGGGAAGCCTCTCCAGCAAATCATTCGGTAA
>JBFEYJ010000223.1:0-4495 GCA_041562215.1 Thiohalomonadaceae bacterium
AGGAACTGTCTGCTTATCATCGATGAGGTGCAAACCGGTATCGGCCGCACCGGGACGTTATTTGCTTACGAGCAGTACGGCATCGAACCGGACATTTTGACCCTGGGCAAAGGTCTCGGTGGAGGTGTGCCGTTGGCGGCGCTGTTGACGAAAAAGGCTTTTAGCTGTTTCGACTACGGCGATCAGGGCGGCACCTTCAACGGCAATCCGCTGATGTGTGCGGCGGGCCTGGCGGTGGTGGATACGGTTGCAAAACCCACCTTTTTGCAGAGAGTGCGGGACCGCGGCGAATACCTGCGCGGGAAACTCCATCAGTTGGCGCAGGAGCATGAGCTGGGCGAGGTCCGTGGCAGCGGCTTGCTGCTGGCACTGCAGACAGCGGATCTTGAGGCGGCAGCGATAGTCAGGGCCGCCTTCGAGCGGCGCCTGCTGATCAATGCGCCGCGTGAACACACGTTGCGCTTTATGCCGGCGTTGAACATCTCGCAGGCGGAAATCGATGAAATGATTGGACGTCTCTCCGGCGTCATAAACGAAATCAAACAGGGAGGTCATGAAGGTGGAAGTACCAAATGAAATAGCGCCGGAATATCTGGAGGCGACGACGATAGTCGATTATCACCACCCGCAGGTCTTGAAACAGGCGAAAGCACTGGCAAGGGGCGCCGCGAATACACTTGAGATAGCGCGTTGCTGCTATGAGTTTGTGCGTGACGACATTGCTCACAGCTTCGATATCGGCGGGGAACAGGTCAGCTGCAGTGCCTCGGAAGTGCTGCAACTCGGTCATGGGATCTGTTATGCGCAAAGCCACTTGCTGGCGGCATTATTGCGCTGTAACGGCATCCCTTCCGGTTTTGGCTATCAACGACTGGAAGATGACGAGTGTGGCTTCTGTTTACATGGATACAACAGTATTTACCTGCCGGAGTTCGGCTGGTATCGCATCGATGCACGCGGCAATACTGGAATTGTCGATGCGCAGTTTTCACCGCCACAGGAAAGGCTCGCCTTTACCACCGAAGCGCGCGGCGAAATCGACTACAAGATCAATCTTGCAGAGCCGCTGAGGAGTGTGATCAGGGCACTGAGGAAGGCTGAAACGGTCGATGAGTTGCAGCGGAACCTGCCCTCAAGTATCCCTATGGGGTGAGTGGGAACCTCGATGCTCGGGTTGGGTTAGCGATATACGTAAAGTGGCCGTGTCGATGCAGGAGCCGGCATCGCTGTTGGATTCTACTTCACTAATCCGGCCTGCATCAGTCGACCGTAGGTCGGGTTAGGCGCTTGCCCTGCCCCGACCTGGCCGCGGTCATCATCAGCATGGTCATCAGCCTGCGCCAGATTTCTCCGTCACACTTCCCCCACAAACACCCCACAAATGGTCTACCTTTAATCCACTCGACCATTTTCAGAGGAGTGGGGGTGATGACGGAACGATCTTTGCGAATTGCCGGAGGAGAGGCGCCGCAACCGGTACTGTCCCGCATGGCGGCTCCGGCGGTTTACCACACTGTCAGGGCTGAAAGTGAAACGCTCTGCACGCCACTGCAAACTGAGGACTACCTCCTCCAGAGTATCGTGCAGACCAGTCCGCCAAAGTGGCACCTCGCCCATGTCAGCTGGTTTTTTGAGGTCTTCCTGCTTGGCGAATTTTTGCCCGGTTACCGCCCCTTTCACCCCCAATACCATTACCTTTTTAACTCCTACTACGAGCAGATCGGTCCCTACCATCCGCGTGACCGGCGCGGTTTACTCTCGCGGCCAACGGTTGAGGAGGTTTATCGCTATCGCGCCTGGGTGGACCGTCACATGAGCATGTTGATCGACGGCGTCGATGAACACTTGTGGCCTGAGGTGGCCAGGCGGTTGGCTATCGGCCTCAACCATGAGCAGCAGCACCAGGAGTTGTTACTCACGGACATCAAACACAACTTCTGGGTCAATCCGCTCTACCCCGCCTACCGTGACGACCTGCCACAGGAGTCCGGGTCGTGGGCGGAGCTGCACTGGCATGAATACCAGAGCGGACTCCACTATATCGGCGCTGATGACGCCGGTTTTTCCTACGACAACGAACACCCGCGACATACCATCCACGTCGGTGCCTATCGTCTGGCCAGCCGCTTGGTGACCAATGGCGAATACCAGGCCTTTATCGCGGACCGGGGTTACCAGCGCCCCGAGCTTTGGCTTTCCGACGGCTGGGCGACGGTGCAGCGTGAGCAGTGGCAGGCACCGTTATACTGGCGATATCAGGATGGACAGTGGTGGCAGTTTACCCTGGCAGGCCTGCGGCCACTGCAAGCACATGAACCGGTCGTGCATATCAGTTACTACGAAGCGGACGCCTATGCCCGCTGGGCAGGACATCGGCTCCCCACTGAGCAGGAGTGGGAATTGGCCGCCGCCGGCGAGGAGATCGAGGGAAACCTGAGCGACAGTGGCTGGCTGCATCCGCGTGCCGCCTTAGGCGGAGAGATGCAGCAACAGTTCGGTGATGTCTGGGAATGGACGGCCAGCCCCTATGCTCCATATCCAGGATATCGCGCTGCGACAGGTGCGCTGGGTGAATACAACGGCAAATTCATGTGTAACCAGATGGTGCTGCGTGGGGGCTCCTGCGTCACCCCTGCCGACCATCTGCGTGCCAGCTACCGCAATTTCTTCTATCCGCATGAGCGCTGGCAGTTTAGCGGAGTGCGGCTGGCGGAGGATGACTCATGAACAACCTGGCTGTGAGCTTTTACGATCAGCATCCTCCCGGCAACGATATGTACCGGGAGGTTCTTGACGGGCTACTGCAAACACCACGCCGGATCTCTCCAAAATATTTTTACGATCACCGTGGTTCCGAGCTGTTCGAGGCGATCACACAGACTCCCGAGTACTACCTGTTTCGTACCGAAGTGGCACTGCTAGAGCAATACGGTGATGAGATGGCCGCGCTGCTCGGCAAAAACGGCTTGTTGGTGGAATTGGGATCGGGATCGAGCCGCAAGATTCGTCTGTTGCTCAATGCTCTGCGGCCGGCGGCCTATATGCCGGTAGATATCTCCCGTGATTTCCTGCTCGAAGCCGCAGGCGCATTGGCAGCTGACTATCCCGACCTCGAAGTGCATGCCATTTGTGCCGACTTCACGCGTGGACTGGAGCTCCCTCGTTCAGCAAAGGTCCTACCGCGTGCTGTTTTCTTTCCCGGTTCAAGCATCGGCAACTTCGATCCACAACAGGCACGACAATTACTCCAGCATGTAGCCCAGGCACTGGGCAGTGGAGGGCACTTGCTCATTGGTGTCGATCTGCAAAAGGATCACGTCTTACTGAACCGTGCCTATAACGACGAGGCAGGCTATACCGCTGAATTCAACCTCAACCTGCTAAACCACCTCAATAACGCTCTCGGCGCCGATTTCAATCCCGGCGCTTATCGCCACTGTGCCTACTACAACGCCACCGCTGAGCGGGTGGAAATGCACTTGGTCAGCATTTGTATCCAGCAGGTCAGGATCGGCGAGCAGCGTCTCTGCTTTTGCCACGGCGACACCATTCATACCGAGAACGCGTACAAATACACCTACGACAGCTTCACTCAACTGGCGGTGTCGGCAGGCTTCGAACCGGTCAAAGTGTGGATGGACGAGCGGGAATATTTCAGCGTGCACTGTCTGCGGGTAGTGTAAAAAGGCTCTCAGCGCAGGGGCAATGGTGTGAAACTAAATAACTGTTCCAGACCTTGAAACACTTTTACAAGTGTAGGTCATTCCGAGGAACGTTGGTGACAGAAGCAATTTGTCGGCATAGGGTGGCACAACATGAGATTGTTTCGCTTCGCTCACAATGAAAAAAATCTGGGACGATTTGTAGCATAGCTCGGAACACATATTTAGGCGGTTGCCCAACACTGGTTAATACGCGAAAGTCCATCCGAGAGCGAGCTGATCGATATCTGTACCGCTGATATCGAAATAGCGCAAAGCCTCCGCCTTGATGCCGAAACGGCTGTAGAGAGGAAGCTGCACTCCGATGGCGAGTCCTATACTGCCGCCATGGTCGCGTCCGACAGTGCGATTAAGCGCCCTGGCCTCGAGTTTCCAGTCGAAATAGTCTGCACGGACATACGGCTGCACGTGTGGGTGCAGCGGCCACTTACCGATAACACCGATTCCTCGTCCTTTGAGATACAGCGAAACGGGATGTTCAAGATTACTCGAATCATAGTAACGATAATCTGCGTCATTCAATCTAAAGTCAGAGGAATCGGTCAGGAAAAAATTGAGTCCGAGTTGTGGTTTGATGAACAAAGTTGCGTCGATGCGCAAATAAGCCGCACTGCTGTAATCATCGATATCGCTGGGCGATGCCTCACCCACTGAGGGTGACAGGATAAATGTCGGGGTGGCGAAGGACTTGGCGGCGAAAGCCTGGCCGCCGGATAGCAGTAAAAGGGTAAAAAGAATACGTCGTGACAAGCGGTCCATGCTGTTCTCCTATG
>JBFEYJ010000224.1:0-4487 GCA_041562215.1 Thiohalomonadaceae bacterium
GGACCCTATTCCGTGACAGGTCGTTTCACCTCATGCAGCCCGATGAACCGGGTCGGCAGATTGGGCAGGGTGCTAACGAATGAGACGAACACGGCCGCCAGGTAGCTCAGCGATTGCACCAGCAGCACGATGACCCAGAGCAGCAGGTCAGGTGCATCGATGCCAAGTGTGATCACCACTGCCGCAGCGGCTAGCCACAGGCCTGTCAGCAGGACAGCCTCCTCACGTGCCATGGCAAGCGCCGTTCGCCAATTTTGGCGTGTGGCCAACTTTGGTGTGCGGAAGAATGGAACCCCCTTGGTCACGAAGCCGAGCAGGACGGCACGGGAAATGGTGTGGGCCAGGGAGAGACCGGCCAGCCCACCTGCCAGTGTCTGTAGCATGGAGGCGCCGATACGCCGCTTGTAGATGTAAAACAGCTTCGCGCCCTTGAAGGCGAACAGGGAGAGAGGGAGCAGGGAGAAGATCACCATCGGCGGATCGACGTTTTTCTGTGCCAGAATCATCGCCAGGGACCACACCAGCGCAGCAACGTTGAATAGCAGGTTAAATCCGTCAGCCAGCCACGGCAGCCAGCCGGCGACAAAGTGATAGCGTTGGCCCAGGCTCAGCTTGCTGTCATTGAAGCTGAACAGCCCCTTGGTGTGGTGTCGAAGGATCTGCACGGCGCCGTAGGCCCAGCGAAAACGCTGTTTCTTGTAATCGATGAAGGTATCGGGCATGACTCCACGGCCGTAACTGCGCGGCGTATAGTGAGCCTCGTAGCCCTGTTCAAAGATGCGCAGTCCCAGCTCAGCATCCTCGGTGATACACCATTCGGCCCAGCCGCCGACCTCATCCAGTACCTTGCGCCTCACCATGGTCATCGTGCCGTGCTGGATAATGGCGTTGCGCTCGTTGCGGGTCATCATACCGATATGAAAAAAGCCCGCGTATTCGCTGTAGCACATCGCCTTGAAGGCGCTGTCGTTACCATCGGAGTAATCCTGTGGCGCCTGGACGATGGCAACCTTGGGGTCGACGAACTGCGGGGCCAGGTCCTGCAGCCAATTGGAGGCGACGACATAGTCACTGTCGATCACGGCCACAAGCCCTGCGCGCGGATCGGTGTGTCGCAGAGCGAAGTTCAGTGCGCCTGCCTTGAAACCTTCCAGCGGCTCGACATGGAAAAAACGAAAGCGGGCGCCAAGTTGTTCACAGTGCGCCTTAACCGGCTCCCATACCGCCGGATCCCGGGTATTGTTGTCGATGACCAGGACCTCGAAGTCGGGATAGTCCAGGCGAGACAAGGCATCGAGGGTGCTTTTCATCATCTCCGGCGGCTCGTTGTAGGCCGGTACATGGACTGAGATCATGGGTAATTGTTCGTCGGGCAAAGGCACGAGCTTCATGTGGCGGCGGCGCTCGCTCAACCACAAGGCTTCGGCCCATTCATGGGCCTCGGCGAGAAGTACCAGCAGGATGCCGATCATTCCGATAACCAGAAGTACACCGACGATCATGCTGCCTAAGGTCAGGTACAAAGTGGTGTACTCGTAGATGATCCAGACGATGGATGTCGCTGCCAGATAGCTGACCACAGCCAGGAAACTGCGCCCTTTGCCGCGTAATGTCTTGCTATCGATGAGCAGAAAGCCAAAGGTGATGATCGCCAGTACGATAGAAATGGCCGCCAGCGACTGCCACTGGGGCACGGCGACGATAGGCTGGATAAATTCGAACTTGGGCTGTCTTTTCACATCATAGACCCCCCAATAGGCCCCGACAGCCCCTTCGATATCGGTTTTCCAGGGTTGGTCAAACGCCTCCATGATGTAGTAGATGTATCCTTCCTTCGGCGCCCGTGCCAGGAATTGCCGCAGAAAGGTCGCCTGAGTGGCGACGGAGGCGACGGCATCATCCTTTACCCGCCCGTTGCTCGGCCAGCCCACCTCAGAGATGATGATGGGTTTGCCGGGATAGGCTTCCTTCAGGCCACGCAGTTCATTGAATACGTGGTCAACAGCAGCCTCTACCTCCTTGCCCTCCCAGTATGGAAGGAGCTGCACGGCGATGAAGTCCACGTGTTTAACAAGTTCGGGGTGTTTGTGCCAGATGTGGGCGGGCTCGGCAGTGCTGACCGGCACCCGTAGCGCCTTGCGGGCCTGGTCGAGGAAGCCAAGCAGTTTGTCGTACTCCAGCAGGCCCAGATGCTGTGTTTCGTTGCCTACGAAGACACGCACCACATTCGGATTAGTACGTGCGATATCCAGTAATAGCGGGAACTCCCAGGCGTTTCGCGCGTCGTCATAGCTAAGATAGGCGCCGAGGGCGACGTTGAGGTTGTGCTTGCGTGCCAGTTCGGGGATCGCCGCCAGCGTATCTTCCACACTATACGTTCGTAATGCTACTGCTTTGCCGGATAATAGGGCCAGATCGGATTCGATCTCTTCCAGGCTCGGATAGCGTTTTTCCCTGGGGTCCTGATTAAGGTGGTAGGGGGAGTAGGAAAATCCCGTAACCTGATTCGGCCATTCGGGCAGGGTATGTGGTCGGTTGATGTAGGCCCACAAGCTGAGGCTGACGATCGCAACGGCGATCCCGATTACCCAGTTGGTGAGACGAAACATCAAGACACCGTCCTTAAATCAAAAAAAAATTATAAAATCGAGTAAGATCATGTAAGCGGAAGGGTGGGGCGCTCCGGCAAGGCTGCCGGATTATACGCTTAAACAGTAAAATCATAGCAGCGAAGTATTACTATGCACGTCGTTTTTGCCAACTGGTTAACAAAATTTATGCCTGAACGGCACACCATTTCGGCGTGGCTGAGGTTGCCCTTGTCGAGAACATTTTTTCACGGAGTGACACTTGTAGCGGTGCTTTACAGTTACATGCGGCTAATGGAAGGCTTCGGCGGTTTCAGCACAGATAATGTTCAGCGCCAGATTATCGAGTTGGCACTTGTTCTCTATTTCTACGCGCTGTTCCATGTGGCTTTGAGACCATCCCGTTGGCGTCCTCTGCTGGCATTGATACCACTGTTACTGATCTATCTGGCCCACGATATTTTTTATGTCATTCTCGGCAAGGTCCTTCGCCTGATCTCCATCGCCGAGCTTCCCGAACTGGTGCAGATCCTTCCTCTGACTTATTCTCTCCTGCTACTTGCGGCATTAGTGCTGCCGATTGGATTCTATCTTTTGTGGCTGGATTACACTCGGCTCAGGCGGCTTGCCCTGTGGCTTCTTCCGATGGCGTTTCTGGTCTTTGCGGTCAAAGGGGCTCCAGAGGCTTTCGCCAGCTCGGTCGAACAGCTTGGTGCCGGGATTGTCAAGTACTCCGATGGCAAGAGTGTGGAACAGAACGGCCGCCTCGTCATGCTCGCCTATCGTGAAGCGCAGCGCAGCATCGCCACGGCAAAGCTCGCTCCCTATCATGATAGGGAGCGCTATGAACAGGAGGCGGCTGCGCTGGCCGACGAACTGCGTACTCATATGAACCGGCGCAATATCCATCTGATTGTGCTGGAAAGTTTTCTTGACCCGCGCCTTTTCCGTAAACTGCGTTTTTCCCGCGCACCGGCTCATCCGTCGTTCGACAGGCTCTTCGGTGACAACCTGGGGCTATCTTTGTCACCGGTGTTCGGCGGTTCCACCGCCCAGGCCGAGTTTGAGGTTTTGTGTGGCGTGCCCGCCTTTGAGCGGCTCTCCGGAGTGGAGTTCAATGTGTTCAGCGGCACCGCGGCCCATTGCCTGCCGGGAACGCTTGATGCGCTTGGCTACCGTAGCGTGGCCAGTAACCCCTACAAACCGAATTTCTTTAATGCCTTGCCTGCCTATCAGGGGAGCGGTTTTGCAGAGAGCTATTTTCCCCGCGAGTTCCATAATACACAGGAGACTTATCTGAGTGTGGGTGATCCTGGTGTGGAGGAGTATCTGTTCGATCGCCCTCTGTTCGAACAGAATCTGGAGTTTATCCGTCACCATCAGCGTCAGCATCCCGATCAGCCGTTATTTAATTACCTGCTGACGATCTACGGTCATACGCCGCACCTGATTGATCCTGATCAGCGCCCTGAACTGATTGAACTTGATTCAAACTACCCGGACGATCACCTGGATCGCGCGGTCAACCAGTTCTATTATCGCACCGAGGCCATTGCCGACTATGTGAATCAACTGCTTGAGTTGGATAAGGAGAGTCTGATTATCCTCGTCTCCGATCATGTCCCTCCGTTGCGTAACGGACCCAATACCTATAATGCGCTAAGTTATCTTGATAACCGCGAAAAAAGTTACGACTACAATCGGCTCGCTGTTATCGAAAACGGCAATATTAAGGTTTACCCTGTGATGCATCATTATGAGCTGCCGGCGCTTGTGCTCAATTATCTGAGTGATGGTGCGTACTGCCGTAGCCATGAGTGTGGGTATTCTGACAGCACTCAGCAACTGCCTCGTGAAGCGTATATGGATCGCTACCTGCGACTGATGGCACACGCCATA
>JBFEYJ010000225.1:0-4485 GCA_041562215.1 Thiohalomonadaceae bacterium
CAACGCGAATATCCTGCAGATTGAGAACGAGTATTACAGCACAGTGCGTCCCAAGCAGCTGTTGCAGGGGACTGAAAAGCCATCGCTGGCACTCAAGCGGCGTGGGGTGCGTTATGTCGAGTTGCGCTCGCTCGATGTGAACGCCTTCGATCCCCTCGGGATCAACGAGTCGCAGCTCTATTTTCTCGAGGCCCTGATGCTTTACTGCCTGTTTTCCGACAGTCCGCCCATCAGTGCCATTGAGCGGATTGAGATTGATCAGAACGAAATGAATGTCGCCCACAGGGGGCGTGAGCCGGGTTTGAACCTGATGCGTTGCGGTGCGGCGGTCTCGCTTAAGCAATGGGCCGGTGAGATTTGCAATGCGATGGCGCCGGTGTGCCAGTTGCTCGACAGCAATACTACCCGGCGGCCATACAGCCAGGCACTGGCGCGTCAGCAGCGCGCGGTGGAAAATCCGGATCTGACCCCCTCTGCGCGCATGCTTGCCGAGATGCGCAGTAGCAACGAGAGTTTTTTTGAACTCGCGCGGCGCAAGTCGTTGGAGCATCAATGGTATTTTGCCGAACTGCCCATTGCCCCGGAACAGGAGTTGATGCTGACCGAGATGGCCGAGCGTTCGATGCAAAAACAAAAGGAGATCGAAGCGGCGGACAAGGTCGGTTTTGACCAGTTTCTGGCGGAATATTTCAGTCAGGGGTGAGTGGATTTAATGGCTCAAGGGTGGGTTGATACAGCGACAGGTCCGGAGAAAAGAAAAGTAAGCCATGCCCCAATAGGCGACTTCATAGGCGTTCAGTAGTGAGTGTCGTGCGAGCAAAGCAGGTCTTCGAAGTCCTCAACGCCAAGTCTTCAAGACGGGGTTTGCGCCTATTCTTTTACTTTCATTGTTGTTGATTGGCGCATTTCTTCTATATGGCGCAAATATTTAATGACCTCCTTGAACCTCCTTGTTTTAAACGGGCATAATACGTCCGCCGAATGGTTGGCCTGCAGAACCCTCTTGCAGTGGTGCAGAGTGCAATAAAACTTATTATTTTGCACAGTTAAAAATCAAGGCGCAGAAGGCCGCGCCAACACTTGGGCAACAGGACACAATAAAAAGCAATTAGGGAGACATTTATGAAGTCCGGTATTACATGGAGTATCTTCGGTAAAAACCTTTGGGCAGCGCTACTTGGCGCATCACTGCTTCTGAGCGGCTGCAGCGGTGGTGGCAATGATGGTGGAGTTTCCGCAGTCACCTATTCCGTTGAGGTCATCGCCGAGCCGGCTGAAGGCGGCAGCGTCAGCGGCGCCGGCAGCTATCATGCCGATACCAGCGTAACCGTCAGCGCCTCTCCCAATACCGGTTACGCCTTCGTCAACTGGACTGAAGACGGCGAAGAAATCTCCGTTGAGGCGGATTATACCTTCAACGTCTCGGCGGACCGGAGTCTGATTGGTCACTTTAGTCCCGTCTACACCATCGGGGGCACGGTCACAGGCCTGGCCTCTGGCACCCGCGTCGTGCTGCAAAACAACGGCGGGGACGATTTAACACTCGACGCCGACGGCGGGTTCACCTTCGCGAGTCCCATGCACGATGGTGAAAGTTACCAGGTGACCGTGGCCACCCAGCCGACGAGCCCCAACCAGACATGCACGGTGAATAACGGCAGCAGCACGCTGGATGGCGCCGACGTCACCAATGTCAATGTGGCATGCACCACCAACACCTATAACGTCAGGGTCAATGTCTCCGGTCTGAGCGGCACGGTGGTGTTTCAGAACAATGGCGGAGATGACCTGCCGGTCAGTGCCGATGGGATCTACAGTTTCTCGACGCTGCTGTTCGACGGCACCGGCTATGCCGTCACCGTACAGAACCATCCGGTCACCCAGGTCTGCACCGTGAGCGACGGCTTGGGCACATTGACCGGCGCCGACGTGACCGTCGACGTGAGCTGCGAGCAGGGATACAGCATCGGTGGGCAGGTCAGCGGCCTGGCCTCGGGCACTAGTTTTGTGCTGCAAAACAACGGTGGGGACGATTTGACGATCGATGCAGACGGCGTGTTTACCTTCGCTGCCCTCCTACCCAATGGTGGCAGCTACGAGGTGACTGTCTCAGCCCAGCCCGATGGTCAGGAGTGCACGGTCAGCAACGGTTCGGGGTTGGTGAGCGGATCCGACGTAACCGGGCTCGAGGTTACCTGCATTAACCTTGTGTTGCCGCTCTATCTTGGAAATGGGGCTAGCTGGAACGATTATGTCGTCAATGACGGCACGACCCTGTTCAATGCCTCCGACACGGCCTGCACCGGTGGCGAGACTGGCGGCTACTCGGCCTGTATCCACGGTGGCGAGCGCCGGTTTTTTCAGATTGATGGGGAGACGTCGTGTACAGGGCTTAACGCCACCGATGCGCTCGATGCTTTCGACTGGCACTGTGACGACTCTCTGGGCTACGTGCGCTTTATCTCGGGCAGGCTCAAGGTCGACAAACGCATGTCGGACCTCATTGATTTCACCGCACCTGCGTGGAAAGAGAATGCAGTGACCGTGAAAAACGTGACTACGACGGTAGCTACTTCTCCTTCAAGCCGATGGTGGAGTAATCCGCTTGTTATCGATAATGACGGTGCTAGCGAGGCGGAGATGGATGCCGCGGGCACCATCTACCTGGTCACGGCGGACACGCAAGCCGCATACTCCATGGGTGCGGACAAGGTGGGCATTGTCATTAAGCCAGGCGTTACACTTCAGGGGTTAGGGACAGGAACTTTCCTCGGTGATATGGCTGTTATTTCAGGGGCCGGAAAGTTCCTCTGGATCGAGGGAAGTGTCAATGCGCTTGGGAATAACCACGGGCTCTATTTGAAGTCGTCTCGCTTTTCGGTAGTGCGGGGTGTGAGGGCGGTCAATGCGACAGACAATGGAGTCTACGTGGTTGGCTCGAACAATAACCTGTCGTGGGTGAACGCCTCGAATTGCCAAAAAAACGGTGTGATCGTGGATGGCGCGCACAATTTGATCGTGGGTGTGACCGCGAGCGCAAGCTACCAAGGTCTTTCCGTGTGGTCCTGGAGCACGGATACGGTTGTGCAAAATGTGACGGCTGTAAACAATTGGCCTTATAACGTCTATATCGTCAACTATTCGACCAATTCCATGATCTCGGGGCTGGCCGTGGCAAACGGCTCAAGGGGGCTCCTGCTGAATACCTATTCGTCCGACAACACAGTCGCCGATGTGGCATCAGCACATAACTTCGAAAACGTCTATCTGTCGTACAACTCGAATAATACGTTCACCGGACGCCTCGACCTGGGTCATTTAGATCGGGGTTGTTATATCTCTTATGGAACTGACCCGGGGTTGGTTGATGGAACGTGTGAGAACCAGGGAGCGTCAGATGCCACGTTGACCTCGGGCATTGACATGAGCACATCGTTTGTGGGCAAGGTCATGGTGGATGATCCAGCGAACGGCAGCGATAGCAGTGGCACGGCTTTATACCCGACTGATCCGGCGACCTTTGACTGGACGGCCTTTGCCAACGACTTCAGGGCCTGGGGTATTGACGACGGCGTAGCTTTCCCGTCCGTCGACCAGCAGGCGGAATGGGCCACCGGCAACGGCCGTATCTGGGACTGGTCACTCGCGGTAACCGATACGGTTATTAGGGATGTGCTGCCCGTTCCTACGGGTAATGACTCCATCACGCACACTTGGTCCGACGGTAGTACGGTCACCTTCCTCCGTCACGCTGTGGAGGTGGATGGCGACGGGGACGGGCTATGCGAGTCCAACGAAACCTGCCTTTATACCCCGAACCTGGGGTCCTACCAAGGGCATGGGGCATTGGTCTCTGCAGGGACCGTTACCGACGGCACTGTTTCCGGTGTGAAGCTCGTGAAGTACGAGACCAACGGTAGATAAGCGCCTGACATCGGGCAATCGCTGACAGGGGAGCTTGTGCTCCCCTGTCTGTTTGGGCGGGCTAGACCGAGGGCCTTGCGCTCATCCGCACACGGACGGAGTCCGTCTGTATACTTTGACCGGCACTAGCGGTCCGGGACGAGCTTTTATGTGAATGAGCTTGCAAGTCCCGATTGATTGTCCTCTACAGAGGCCTATCCTTATTACCTTCAGCAGTTGGCGGTTTGCCACTTCGCATTGTGATCGCCCCTACCGTGACACCGCACTAACCCAACTATTGTTATAATTGGCTATATTCCACTGCGGTCGTACAATATTCCCCCTTTTTTCTGGTGAGCAGTAATGAATTACCCCGATAGTTTCGATGTCATTGTGGTTGGCGGCGGCCACGCCGGTAGTGAGGCGGCGATGGCGGCCGCACGCATGGGCTGCCGTACTCTCTTGCTTACCCACAACATCGACACCCTGGGGCAGATGTCCTGCAACCCGGCGATTGGGGGGATTGGTAAGGGCCATCTGGTCAGGGAGGTTGATGCCCTTGGCGGACTGATGGCTCGAGCC
>JBFEYJ010000226.1:0-4421 GCA_041562215.1 Thiohalomonadaceae bacterium
ATCGAGATCTCGCTCAATCAGTGCCGATTTGGTGACGATGGCAATGGGGTGGTTCGCCTCATTCAGCACCTCCAGGCACTGGCGGGTAATGCCAAGCTTTTTCTCCACCGGCTGGTAGGCATCGGTATTAATGCCGACGGCAATCGGGGCACAGGCGTACTCACGCTTACCCAACGCCTTGCGCAACAGCTCTTCCGCATGAGGCTTGTAGAACAGGCGGCTCTCGAAATCGAGTCCGGGCGACAGCCCCAGCCAGGCGTGTGAGGGTCGGGCAAAACAGTAGACACAGCCGTGTTCACATCCGCGATAGGGATTGATTGAGCGGTCAAAACCCACATCGGGTGAGTCGTTATAGCTGATGATGCTACGCGCACTATCCACCTCAAGGGTGGTATTGAGCTTCTCCGGCAGCTGCTCCAGCGACCCCCAGCCATCATCCAGCCACTCACGTTGCAGTTCCTGAAATCGCTGATCGGGGCGGCTTGCACTACCGCGTCCCTTTAGCGGCTCAGGGTGACGCTTGCTCATGTCGCCTCCACGTCGGTCTGCAACACCGGAGATATCGGCTTGCGGGCACGGCCACGCACGGCCATTACCCCCGCCGCGGCGATGAGCAGTGCACCGGCGACAAACAGCGAGTCCAGCACCTCCCCCCAGAACAGATAACCATAGGAGGCCCCGAACACCACCGAGAAGTAGGTAAAGGGGCTTACCTTGGCTGCCGGTGCAATTCCGTACCCGCGTGTCAGCAGCAACTGCCCGGCGGTGCCCATCACTCCCATCAGGCCAAGCAGTGCCCACTGCTCCTGTGTCGGCAGCTGCCAGGCCCAGACGAGTGGCACGGCAGAGATCAACGTGGCGTTGAGGGTAAAGTAGAAGACGATGCGCGTGGTCGATTCAGTACGACTGAGTCGCCTCACCGTCACCTTGGCGAAAGCGGCCAACAGCCCTCCCAACACCCCGAGCAGCGCCACCAAGCTCACCTCCCCGCCGGGATTGAGCACCAGCGCCACGCCGATGAAACCGATTGGGATGGCCAGTATCGCCAACCGCGATACCCGCTCTCCCAGCCACAACAGGGCAATCAACGGCATGAAGATCGGCGAGGTCATCTTCAGCAGCAACCCATCAGCCAACGGCAGCTGACCCAGCACGTAGAAAAAGCAGTACATTGCCGACAGCCCCAGCACCGCACGCAGCAAATGCAGCGGGTAGACCTGAGTGCGTAGCTCTGCCTTGCCGTATTGAAGTAATAACGGGGCGATGACGAACAAGCCCATCATGTTGCGCATGAATACCAGCATCTCGTTGGGCAGGCCCAGGCCCGAGGCAGCCTTCACCGCGGCCCCCATGGAAGCGAACATCAGTTCCGAGAGCAGGATGAACAGGGCGCCATGAACCACATTCTGGGAGTAACGCATCGGTTTACTATAGAAAAGTGAAAGAGGATAAAATCTGGGCAGTTCTGCCCGCGTGTTAAACGGCCTATCGATGAATTTACCACGAAGCCCATCGAGAACACTAAAGGGATCTGTTCGCTGATCCACACCGGGGCACAACGTGCGACGAACAACCCACTGGAACGACACCCTACCCGATCAGGAGCCCAGTCCTCTAGACGAACTGTTCCCCAGGCCAAGGAACGTGCCGGTCGTATTAAATGAATCAAGCATTGGCGTCTTCCGACAAAATCAGTTTACAGCCGCCTAACCAAAAACCACACGGGCACATTATCACTCTCGCTCGGCGGCACATAGACAGACACCGCATACCTATCAGGCGACAGCCTTGCAGCCCACGCCTTTACCGCCTCCGTCTCCTCCCAGCCACCCGGATGGCCGGGATAGGCAAGCACCGAGACCGCCCCGCCAGGCGCAAGCAGTGACAGCGCCTGCTCAAGCGCAGCCAATGTGGTATTGATCCCCGTCGTCCGATGCTTGTCACCGCCCGGCAAATAGCCCAGATTGAACATTACCGCCTTCACCCGTGTCCGTACCGACTCCGGAAGCACCACCGCCATTGCCTCGTGTCCGGCATGGTAAAGGGAGACCCGCACCGCCAGTCCCTCCGCCTGCAGCCGCCTGTAGGCCGTATCCAAGGCGGCCTCCTGAATATCAAAACCATATACGGTACCGCCCTCCCCCACCGCGCGGGCAAGAAACAGGGTATCGTGACCATTGCCGACGGTTGCGTCGATAGCGATATCACCATCGACAAGAATTTCGGAAAGGGCCTCGTGGGCCTGATGGACAAGAGAGAAGGATGTCATGGCTGTTTGAACCGGCTATGGTAGACAGCAGATTACAGCCTTACCGGGGCGAAAGAAAAGGGCTTTACCTCTGTCCGTGCCGCCATCGCAATCAGGCACCATCAGGTGAGGCAAGCATCACGTCCAGCTCTGGGAGAGCTTCTCTCAATCGGTCGAGTGACGTGGGCTTTGCTTCCATATCAAGCGCATAGATAGCCCCCGAAAAAGACACAACAACAGCAACCGGCTCAATCTTACCTTGCAGATGATACAGAGTGCGGGTTTTATTGTGCAGCGACTCGATGGATTCAACCCCGACAATAACGAGTCTGGGCTCGCGGAAAATTTCACAGGTGCGCAAGATCTTCATAAATCACTCCGTATTGCGCACTTGCCTTATCCCCAGCCACACTGACGGAGACAAAAACAGACCAATAACAACCAGTATTATCCGCAGCGGTATAAGCCGAATGGTTCCATTGCTGTCCAGTTCAAAGAGGGCATCCATAAACGCCGGCTCTATCTCCAAGCGGGCCTCTTTCACATTGGCAAGTATGCCCGTCACGGGGCCGACAATCGCCCACAACCGCCCTGTATCCGCCGGGTCGCCCAACCCAAGTCGAATTCGCAGGCAAATGTTTCTCTTGTCTATTGCATGCCACAAGTCGGTAATAAATTTGAGAATCCGGCGGCGAAATGCCCGTTGCCTAATCAGGGCAATAGGGTTCACGCTTTTAGTCGAACGCCGTTGCGACCGACTGCTTTTCCGTACTGTTTCGCCAGTCTCTGGAGAGGGAGGCTTTGCTTCGCCCAAGGGGATTGGTACCCGAACAAGACCAAACGCCCATATCAGGAAAATTCGGCCATGAAAGGCCCGCCGTCGAGAGACGTCAAACGTCACTGTCACCGGGATCGCCAGCAGGGCAATGACCAATAGCAGAAATAAAGCGATACCGGTCCACATCGTTGTGAGCGTTCGTTAATCGCCCTCCTTACCACCTTTGGCCGCCGCCTTGCCGATGCTTTCAGCGACCTTCTCCAGCACTGAGGCGGTACCGGACTTGATCGGCTCCACGCGAACCCCCTCCTCATTGATGATGACCAGCGCAACCGGCTTAACGCCACCACCGCCGCCGGTACCACCGCCCTGACCACTCCCCGTTTTCGGATCAGTACCCTGGCCACCACCGGCGCCAAAGCCAAAACCCACACTGATGAGGGGGATCAAAGTATTGCCATCGATCGTGATGGGGTCACCTACGACCGTTTTAGTGTTGAGCATGCGCTCAATTTCACTGACAGCTTTATCAAACAGTTTGTCGATGTCTTCCATATCCATCTCCTGTAATAAATAAGCCCAATGAACGCCTCACCACACCCCACACATATAAGACTCAGAGTGCGCCGAACCCGGCGTACGTGCTCGGGCATCAGCATCGTTAAGCTGAAACGCACCCCACACTGTTGGTGGAGTGTAGGCAGGTGTATATCGTCGAGATAGCCAATAATGGTGCCTGCGGGCTAGGTTCCCGGCGATTGCCAAGTGACAGCATGGCGGTAATCATACGCCGCTTACTTCTAATGACCGGGCAACTCACCGACCCAGCACCAGACAAATAAAGGGATGGATTAGAACCAGACGTTTGTCAATAGAGCTGACCGACTCACCGACGGTATCTCTGTCACCCTGCCAGAGCATTGGAGATAAAGACAGGATTCAAGCTATGTGCGGCACACGAGCCTCATGAGTAGCGTGGCTCGATGGATGAGCGTACCCATCAAGAATGCAAACACTTATTGGTGGAGAAATAATCTGGATGGAAAAATTCGTAACCGGAATTTGACCTGACAGACACCATTTGAAAAACCGGTACTGTCAGACCAATTCTGAATTACTGAAAATTAAGCCTCCCGCTTAACAACCTGCCGGGTTAACTCCCACTGCTTTTCATTCGCTTCCAGTGCCTCGTGGATCAACTCGGCAATGACCATCGCGGCCACGGCGTCGGCGTTTTCAGGGTAGTGTTTCGCCCCCTGCAACACCCACGACAATGCCTCGGCTTTGGTCAGTTTATCGGTGATGAAATCGGAGAGGTTGGAAAGTTGCGTCAGCGCAGGAAGATCGGACTTGTTGCCGTATTCGTCTTCCTCCTCTCGTACCTGCCAGCGGCTG
>JBFEYJ010000227.1:0-4391 GCA_041562215.1 Thiohalomonadaceae bacterium
ATGAACCATCACTTCACCGCCTCGACTTCGAGGCGGCAGGTTTCCAGTGGCTGGATTGTACGGATGCCCAGCACTCTGTCCTGAGCTACATGCGCCATGGCGACGACCGATCCGTCATCGTCTCATTGAATTTTACCCCGCAATTGCGTGAAAGTTACCGCATCGGCGTACCGGCTATGGGACATTATCGCATGCTGCTCAACTCCGATTTGGCCGGTTACGGTGGCACCAGCCCGGAGCAGATCAGTCAGTTCGAAGCTGAGAACATCCCCTGGATGGGCCAACCGTGCCTTATTGTCGTGAACCTGCCCCCCCTCGCCGGTGTCATCATCCAGCAATGCTAATCCGCCAACTTCATCACTGTTTTCCTTCGCGTTTTTTGTGTTAAATTAGATGTCGGCAGAGATTCGCTGCCGAATAAGGATTCAATTTCAATAAGGAAGCTGAAAATGAGCAAGATTGATCGCCATGGAAATGCAAGAAAGTTCAATACAGAAAAAGAGCCGCAGCTCACTCTAACCCTCTACAGCAGTTCAGACTACACCCACCATCGCTTTTCTGTTCCGGCACGAACGACCGTAAGCGACTTTCTCGAACTTGCCCTCGAACGCCTGGGGCGGGGGAAAGGGGCCGAACGGGTGCAAGAACTGAGAGATAATTACGAGCCGGTACTGGAGCTACCATCCCCGGATGGCGGCCTCGAACTCTCCCCGGACAAGAGCCTGTTCGAAGCCGGGGTGTTTAATCACGCCGTCTGTCGCATCGTCGCGCGGCCACGCAAGGATCGCATCATGTTCTGCCGCTACTCCAATTACTCGTGACGATTGCGCTTATAGTAATTGATCAGCCCATTCGTCGATGCGTCGTGACCGGTCACCGGGACCTCGTCATCGAGTTTCGATAGAATGGTCTTTGCCAACTGTTTACCCAGTTCCACTCCCCATTGATCGAATGAGTTGATTCGCCAAATGATCCCCTGCACAAAGATCTTGTGCTCATACATGGCGATTAGCGAACCCAGCGTATAAGGGGTCAGCTTGTGAAACATGATGGAATTGCTCGGCTTGTTGCCGCTAAAGACCTTGTGCGGCAATAGCCGCGCAAGCTCATCCTCTTTTAATCCCTGGGACTGAAGTTCACTGCGCGCCTCCTCCTCGGTACGCCCCAGCATCAGCGCCTCACTCTGGGAGAAGAAGTTGGCCAGCAAAATGACGTGATGGTCCCCCACAGGGTTATGGGATTCCACCGGCGCCATGAAGTCAATGGGAATAAGGCGTGTGCCCTGGTGGATCAATTGGTAAAAGGCATGCTGTCCGTTGGTGCCCGACTCGCCCCAGATAATCGGACCGGTAGCATACTCGACCAGTTTCCCGTCGCGATCGATACGCTTGCCGTTACTCTCCATATCCGCCTGTTGCAGGTAGGCGGTGAAACGGTGCAGGTACTGATCATAGGGAAGAATGGCATGGGTCTCAGCACCGAAGAAGGAGCTATACCACACCCCCAGCAGCCCCATGATCACCGGCAGGTTTTTCTCCAACGGTGCCCGCAGAAAATGTTGATCCATGGCATGCGCCCCGGCCAGCAACTCCTCGAAATTATCCATGCCCAGATAGAGCGCAATAGAGAGGCCGATGGCGGAGCAGAGCGAATAGCGCCCGCCGACCCAGTCCCAGAACTCAAACATATGTTTGGGATCGATGCCGAACGCCTTCACCGCTTCGGCATTGGTGGACACCGCAACGAAATGCTTGCTGACCGCCGACTCATCACGCAGATTTTCCACCAGCCAGCGGCGGGCGGTATGTGCGTTGGTCAGGGTCTCCTGTGTGGTGAAAGTCTTGGAGGAGACGATAAACAGAGTGGTTTCCGGATCCAGGTGCTTGATCCGTTCCGCCACATGGGTACCGTCAACATTTGAGACGAAATGCACCCGGATATCCTCACGAGCATAGGGGATAAGCGCTTCGGTGACCATATACGGCCCAAGATCGGAGCCACCGATGCCGATGTTTACTACATCGGTGATCGGCTTTCCGGTATGCCCCTTCCATATCCCCGTATGGATCTTGATGCAAAAGCGACGCATCTTCTCCAGCACGCGATTGACCTCGGGCATGACATCCTGGCCATCGACGTAGATAGGGGTGTTGCTGCGGTTGCGCAGCGCCATGTGCAGCACCGCCCGATCCTCGGTGAAATTGATATGCTCACCGCTAAACATCCGGTTGGCCCAGCCGGAGACATTCGCCTCACGGGCCAGACGCAACAACAATTGCATGGTTTCCCCGGTGACCCGATTTTTGGAGTAGTCCAGAAGGATATCGTTGAACTGAATGGAAAACTTTTCGAAACGCAAGGGATCGGCGGCAAACAGATCCCGCATATGCATCGGCTCGACCTTGTCAAAGTGCTCCTGCAACGCCTGCCATGCCGCTGACTGGGTCAGACGGGTCCTGCTACCGTTATGAAACTCGCCTTTATAGGCCTGAACAAACTCCATGCAACTCCCACTTGTTCTGCTTTTATCTTGTTAAGGGCACTCGGCAACGTTTTGATGCGAGAGCCTCAATCCGCCTCACTTAATTCAAAACGTTCCATCGATACCGACATCCTGCGTAGACCATTGTCGGAGAGTATCTCTCAAGTGCGTAATGATACCCTGAGGCGGGTAGTTCACCCTATTGTTCATCCAACCTGATGCTGTTCCGCCAATATTGGTCATCGCGCTCGAACAGGCGATTGGAGGCCTCAGGGCCCCAGCTTCCCGCCTGGTAGGTGTGGATGTAGTCCCGCTCCATCGACCAGACCTTCAGGATCGGATCGACCACCTTCCACGCCCACTCTACTTCGTCGTATCGCAGGAACAGAGAGCTGTCACCCTCGATCACATCCAGTAGCAGGGCCTCATAGGCATCGAGTTTCTGCTGCTCGATACCACAATAACTGGCATCAAGCGTAGTCGTCTGTGTCTTCATTTCAAGTCCGGGGACCTTAACCTGAATCTCGGCACGCAGGCATTCGTCAGGCTGGATCCCCAGCACCAGCCAGTTGGGCTTGATCTGCTCCAACTGGGTCTCGCGAAACAGCTGTTGTGGAGGATGCTTGAAGCGAATGCAGATCATCGAGCTGTTGCGCGCCATGCGTTTACCGGTACGGATATAAAACGGCACATTGCGCCAACGCCAATTGTCGATATACAACTTGAGCGCGGTATAGGTTTCGGTGGTGCTGTTAGGGGCCACACCGACCTCATCAAGATAGCCGGCAACCTTCTCCCCATCGACCAGGCCGTTTTTGTATTGCGCACGAAAAGCCTGGGCGTGCACCGCACTCGGTGGTATAGGGCGGATAGACTTGAGGACCTTGACCTTTTCATCGCGTAGAGACTCGGCATCCAGCCTTGCCGGGGGCTCCATCGCCACCAGGGTCAACATCTGCAACAGATGGCTTTGCAACATATCGCGCAGGGCCCCTGCTCCATCATAATACTCCGCCCGTTTTTCGATCCCCTGTGATTCGGCATGGGTAATCTGCACATGATCAATGAAATTGCGGTTCCACAGCGGCTCCATCATCAGGTTGGCAAAGCGGAATACCAGAACATTCTGCACAGTGCCCTTACCCAAATAGTGATCGATGCGATAAAGCTGCTCCTCACGAAAATGTCGATGCAGTTGCTGCTCCAGGATATGGGCACTCTCCAGGTCATACCCAAACGGCTTTTCAATCACCACTCGACTGCAGCCCTTGCTCTCATCATGGAGTCCGACCGAGGCCAGTTGGGTGACCACTTCCCCAAACTCTGCCGGGCGGATGGCCAAATAGAAAATCTTGTTAGCGGGAAGGAGGTTATCCTCGAGATAACGGGCCAGGCCACGATACGCATGGGGATCATGGATATCCCCCTTGAGATAGCGGAGACGACTCGAAAAACGCTCGAACAGCGCCTCATCCAGCCCATCTCTTGCCTTGGGAGCCAGATAGTCGGCAACCGCCTGGCGGTAATCCTCATCCCCCCAGCCGCCCCGGGCGATGCCCAAAATGACCATCTCCCGCGGCAGGCGCCCTGCCGCTTCCAGATGATAGAGAGCGGGGATAAGTTTATTACTTGCCAGGTTGCCTGTGGCGCCAAAGATAATGAAAGTGCAAGGTTCGATCATGCCGGCCTACTTTTTCACCACGTCATGACCACCGAAGGCATTGCGCATAACCGCCAGCAGTCTTGCCTGATAGCCCTCAGCGTCCTGACTGGCAAAACGCATCTGCAGCGCAAGGGTAATCACCGGTAGAGAAACTCCCTGATCAACCGCTTCCACCACCGTCCAGCGCCCCTCACCCGAGTCAGGGACAACGGGAGCGATATCTTCCATGGCAGGCCCTTTGGCGAG
>JBFEYJ010000228.1:0-4385 GCA_041562215.1 Thiohalomonadaceae bacterium
CCGCCAGTTCTACCGCGCCTTCCATCTTTGCCGTGCCCCCGGTCAATACCACGCCGGCAGCACAGATATCCTCAAACCAGCTTCGGCGTAATTCAGCCTGCACCAGAGTAAAGAGTTCTTCATAGCGTGGTTCAACCACTTCGGCCAGTGTCTGGCGAGCCAAACGGCGCGCAGGTCGATCACCAACACTCGGGACCTCGATACTCTCGTCAGCATTGGCTAATTGGGTCAGAGCGCAGGCATACTTAATCTTGATATCCTCCGCATATTGACTTGGAGTGCGCATGGCTACGGCGATGTCATTAGTCACCTGATCCCCGGCAATAGGGATCACCGCGGTATGACGGATCGCCCCTTCGCTGAAAACAGCGATATCGGTAGTCCCCCCGCCGATATCAACCAGACAGACGCCTAACTCCTTTTCATCGTCACTGACTACCGCATAGCTGGAAGCCAACTGCTCAAGGATAATGTCATCGACCTCGAGTCCACAGCGGCGTACACACTTGATAATATTCTGCGCGGCACTGACGGCACCGGTCACCAGATGCACTTTGGCTTCAAGCCGCACTCCTGACATACCAACCGGCTCACGTATCCCCTCCTGGTTGTCGATGATGAACTCCTGAGGCAGCACATGGAGGATCTTCTGATCCGCCGGGATCGCCACCGCACGAGCGGCATCGATAACCCGCTCAACATCACCGTGGGTCACCTCCTTGTCGCGGATGGCGACGATGCCATGCGAGTTCAGACTTTTGATGTGACTACCCGCAATGCCCGCATGTACCGAGTGGATCTGGCAACCGGCCATCAACTCCGCCTCTTCAACCGCGCGCTGGATGGACTGTACCGTTGACTCGATATTGACCACTACACCCTTTTTCATACCACGTGAGGGATGTGAACCGATGCCGATGATTTCGATCCCGTTTTCGGCGTTTACCTCACCAACAATGGCAACGACCTTAGAGGTACCTACATCCAGGGCGACGATCAAATTTTTATCAGACTTTTTCGACATCTCAAACTTCCCCCTCCGTGCTATGCCGCTGCAGGCGCATGCCCATCGCGCCAGCGCACGGCAAAGCCATTGGTATAACGCAAATCGACACTGTCGATAGCGTGGAGCTGCGGCTTCACCGTTTCAGTATAAACACGCACAAAACGCAGTAGTCGCAGGTTGACATCACTCTTTCCAAGCCCCAATCGCAAACCATTATCCAAACGTAAGTCCCAGGAACGTCGCTCGTTCATTGTCAGGTGTGAAACCCGCAGCCCCAGTGGTACCACCATCTCCTGCATCTGCTGTAAAGCCTTTGCCATCACCTGTTCCGTGTTCAATGGACCGCGCATTAGCGGTAGATCCGCCCACGTTTCTTCCTGCTCAGGCCTGAACATCTCACCCTCTGCATTAACCAAACCTCCAGCGGCCCAACGCGCCATGGGTAGTTGTTCTTCAACCCTCACCACAAGTCGATCCGGCCACCCCCTTCGCACGGAAGCCCGCTTGATCCACGGCATCGCCTCCAGCTCTGTCCGGATCCGCTCGACATCAACACGTAGAAATCCGGTAGTGACATGGTTGTTGATCACCTCACGGAGCTGCGGCGGTTTCACTTTCAGTAGAGGCGTTTCAATACGCACGGTGTTAACCGGTAATGTTGCCGGGTCGAGTATCCACACCAGAGCGCCATAGAGCATCGCCACTACCACTAACACCAGCAGCGAAGGCAATACACGTGACCGTTCCACCACCGATGAAGGTGTATCGTGGGTCAGTGAGGCACTCTGGCGACGTCTAGCCACATCTAACCTCCCCGTCATTATCGCCGGCCCCTTGTATGCTGTTTTCGAGAATGCGCAACACCAGCTCATCAAAAGCGATCCCGGCAACTTTGGCGGCCATTGGTACCAAACTGTGATCGGTCATTCCAGGCAGGGTATTTGCCTCCAGCAGATAGGGCTTGCCAGTTTCATCCATCAGGATGTCAATACGCCCCCACCCCCGGCAACCCAACACATCAAACGCCTTGCGCGCTAGGGACTGCAACTCGGCCTCCTTCTCTGCCGGCAAGCCGCAGGGACACAAATAACGGGTAGTGTCACTCAGGTACTTTGACGCATAATCGTAAAATTCTCCGCTCGGCTCGATCTTGACGACAGGCAATACCTGCTCACCAAGGATCGCCACCGTATACTCACCGCCACCGATAAACTGCTCGGCCAGCACCAGCGAGTCGTGTTGAGCGGCAAGCCGGTAAGCCTCTTCCAGTTCACCCGGCGAAGAAACCTTGCTGATGCCGACGCTGGATCCTTCACTGGCAGGTTTGACAAAAATCGGCATTCCGACCTGCTGGGACACAGCAACAAAATCACTGCCCGCGTCAAGCAGAGCGCAAGCGGGAACCGGTAGCCCGGCCGCCTGCCACAACAGTTTGCTCCGCCATTTATCCATCCCCAATGCCGAGGCCAGAACACCGCTGCCGGTATAGGGCAATTCCAGCAACTCCAGCGCACCCTGCATGGTGCCATCCTCTCCACCACGGCCGTGCAACATAATAAATACGCGATCAAAGTCACCGCCCTGTAACAGCTCCAGCACATCGGCGCCGACATCGATGGGAGTGACATCAACCCCACTCTGCTGCAATGCCTTGAGGACGGCGTCACCACTTTTGAGCGAAACTTCACGCTCAGCGGATGTCCCCCCCAGCAGCAAAGCAACCTTGCCGAATTCAGTCACACTGTTTACTTGTCGTCTCATACCGGCCCCTCATCGTGCACACCGATTATATGAACCTCCGGCTGCAACACGATGTTGTGCGCCTGCTCGACCTCCTGTTGCACCAGCCTTATGAGTGCTTCGATCTCCGAGGCACGGGCATTGCCGGTGTTGACGATAAAATTCGCATGCTTATCCGACACGCAGGCACCACCGATGCAGCGGCCTTTGAGTCCTGCTGTTTCAATCAGCCGTGCGGCAAAATCGCCCTCGGGATTACGGAAGACCGATCCGGCGTTGGGCAATTGAGTCGGCTGGCTGCGGCTCCGTTGTTCAAGGAGCTCTTTGTTGCGCACCTGAAGCGCCTGTGAGTCGCCCTCTTCCAATTTCAGGCAACCCGCAACAAACCATTCATCGACCGGGCCGCTTACGTGGCGATATCCCACCCGGTATTCGCTGGCGGTACGTTTGTGCAGCCGCCCCCGGCGATCCAGTGTCTCTACCCACTCGACCCGCTGCCAGGTCTCACCACCAAAGCATCCGGCATTCATCGCCAGCGCTCCACCCATGGTGCCCGGAATACCACTCAGAAACTCCGCTCCGGCCAACCCCTCACGGGCACAGAAGCGTGCCACCTTGGCACAGGCCACGCCGCATTCCACACGCACCCGACTTTCATCCAAGCGTTCAATTACATTCAGCAGGCCACTTGTTGCGATCACTGTGCCGCGGATCCCGCCGTCACGCACCAGCAGGTTGCTGCCGAGACCAAGCCAATAAAGGGGCTCATCTACCGGCAACTGCTGCAGAAACAGCGCCAGGTCGTCGATATCCGCCGGCTTGTAATAGCGCTCCGCCGGGCCGCCAACGCGCCATGAGGTATGGCGGGCCATCGGCTCGTTGCTCAACAGAGTGCCTCGCAAGAGGCGAGAGCGCTGCGCAGCCATCATGCGCGTTCCTCCAACTGTTTCGGCAAACGCTGAGCAATACCGCCGATATCCCCGGCGCCCATGGTCAATAGCACATCTCCCTCATGCAACACCCCTGAGAGTGTTTCAGCAAGGTCAGACGGGTCTCCGACGAACACTGGGTCGACCTTACCGCGGGCGCGAATGGCGCGGCACAAGGTCCTGCTGTCGGCACCAGGTACCGGCTCCTCGCCGGCGGCATAAACCTCGAGGACCAATAAGGCATCAGGCTCGGAAAGGACTTCGCTAAAATCTTCGAACAGATCACGTGTCCGACTGTAACGATGGGGCTGAAACAGCACGACCAAACGACGATCAGGCCAAGCGGCACGAGCTGCCTGCAGAGTTGCCGCCAGTTCACGTGGGTGGTGACCATAGTCATCCACCAGCAGCACTTTACCGTTGACCGTTTGAACCTCTCCGCCAAGCTGGAAGCGTCGGCCGATCCCCTGGAACTTGTCGAGTGCGGCGACTATCGCTGCATCAGAGATACCCAGGTCGTACGCCACCGCAATGGCTGCCAGTGAGTTGAGTACGTTATGCAGCCCTGGCATGTTCAGGGTTACATCAAGCCAATTCGGCTTGTCGGCACGTGAGATTCGAAACCGTGTGCGCAGGCCGTCCTGATTCACATCATGAGCACGGATGTCCGCCTCGGCACTGAAGCCGTAAGTGACAATGCGACGAGTGAC
>JBFEYJ010000229.1:0-4328 GCA_041562215.1 Thiohalomonadaceae bacterium
CGATGTGGTTGTGGGCAATTGTATCGATGTGCTGCCTCCCGTCCCGGTGGTTAACCTGACATACGGCATCAAGGAGTTGCAGTTCTCCTGGAATGCCGTGGGCGGGGCCAGATACTACAAGTTGTTTGAAGATCCGAACGGCATTTCCGGATACACGCAGATAGGTGGCGGCGATCTAATCAGCGTCACCGGGATTAACCACGAAATCGCTCTCCATCACCGGATAAACGCCCGTTATCGGCTCGAAGCCTGTAACAACGCAGGCTGTACCGGCTCGGAAGATATTTTCATGGCCGACCGTCTTGTCCCCGCTATCGGTTACATCAAAGCCTCGAACACCGGGGCGAGTGATTACTTCGGTTGGTCCGTCGCCCTCTCCGGAGACGGTAATACCCTTGCGGTGGGGGCGAATCAGGAGGCCAGTGTTTCCACCGGTGTTGATGGTGTTGAGACGGACGATACAGCCACCAATAGAGGCGCGGTCTACGTCTTCACCCGTTCAGCTGCAGGCTGGTCAAAACAGGCCTACCTCAAGCCCTCGACCATAGGGGCGAACATTGAATTCGGCAATTCTCTAGCCCTCTCCTATAACGGCGACACCCTGGCAGTAGGGGCGTATAGCGAGGACACTCTCGGCGTCAATAGCGGTATGGTCTATCTCTTCACCCGTGCGGGCGAGATTTGGAGCGAGCAGGACTACTTTCAGGGCGGGAACACCGGGGACGGGGATCGATTCGGTATTTCCGTTGCGCTCTCCGATGACGGCAATACCCTGGCGGTGGGGGCTGACAACGAGGACAGTTCACTCGTTGGCGTACACAACCCCGCAGGGCTTCTCGATAATGACGATGCAGGCAATAGTGGTGCTGTCTATATCTTCACCCGCTTGGGCGATGTGTGGTCTCAGCAGGTTTACATCAAGGCCTCGAACACCGGGGCTGGAGACTACTTCGGTTCATCCGTCGCCCTGTCAGGAAAGGACGGCAACACCCTGGCGGTGGGCGCGTACTATGAACAGAGTAGCGCTACCGGTATCAATAACGATGAGGGTGATAGCAAGGTTGATGCTAATAACAGCGGTGCGGTATACGTCTTCACCCGTACTGGCACCGCCTGGACCCAGCAGGCCTATGTCAAGGCCTCGAACACCGGATTGGATGACCTCTTCGGTTATTCCGTGGCCCTCTCCGATGACGGTAACACCCTGGCGGTGGGGGCGCACCAGGAGGACAGTCCCGCCATCGACATCAACGGTGTGCAGACAGAAACCCTAGTCGATAAAGCCACCGACAGCGGCGCGGTCTATGTCTTTTCACGCGCGGGCACGCAGTGGTCTCAGCAGGCCTACGTAAAAGTCTCGAATGCGGACTCATACGACAATTTCGGCTGGTCCGTTGCGCTTTCAGCGGACGGCAACACCCTGGCGGTGGGGGCATACCGGGAGGACGGGGACATCAACGGTGTCAATGGCGTAGAGACCACCAGTTCCAGCAACTCCGGTTCGGTTTACGTCTTCACGCGTTCCGAGGCCGTATGGTCCCAGCTGGCCTACCTCAAGGCCTCGAACACCGGTGATAATGACTACTTTGGTCAATCCGTCGCCCTCTCCGCGGACGGCAATACCATTGCGGTGGGGGCGAACCGGGAAGACAGCGCCGCTACCGGTGTTGATGGCGTGCAGACCGATGAAACGGCGATTGCAGACAGCGGCGCAGTCTACCTCTACTAAGCCTGGCGGTAGCGCAAGGGGAGGGCAAAATCTCCTGCCCTTGTGCTCACTTCCAGCCATGAATTGTGACCTCCACGGCAGTTGGAGAGCGGTAAACCGTGAGCAGAACATCGATGCAATTGAGGCGGAAAATGCTCGTTGTTCGGGTTGATCCGGGGCGTTAGGGGAAGCTGGAGTCAGAGTCATCGGCATTCATTCCCGATGCGGCTGTCGTCGGGTGGAGTGAAAGGCATTCTTGGTCTGGTTTATTCGCCATGGTTTCACACACAGGACACGCCGTTTCTCTCATAGGGTCTCGGCGCATTGAGGCCCACTCACGCCTTGCGGTACAGTCCCAGTCGTTCGGAGATCACCGTAAACTCCTTCTGTGCAGGGGGCAGCCGTTCATGTACACCAAGAATCAGCCACCCTTGCGGCCTCATTTTTGCGCGGAGCTGCTGCAGGATCACTTGCTGTAGTGTTTCCTCGAAGTAGGTAAAGACCAGGTTGCGGCAGAGGATGAGATCAAAGGTTCCGGCAGGTTGTGTGTGGCGAATATCCTGTTGCTGGAAATGCACCATGCTTTGGTAAAGCGGCTTGAGAGAATACTCATCATTCGTCTGGTGGAATGCCTTGAGGCGCAGATTTTCCGGCAGATTTTTCACCGCAGAGGGTGGGTAGCAGGCCCGATGGGCACGTTCGATGAGTCGGGGATCGGCTTCTGTCGCCAGAACCTCAAGACGGAGGTCAGGAAAATCGGCGGCCAACACCTCACGCCATAAGATAGCCAGCGTCCAGGGCTCTTCGCCCGAGGCGCTGCCGATGCTCCAGCAATGAATTACAGTGCGCCCCTCGGTCCTTGCCGCCTCGGCAAGCTGTGGCAGGACTTCCTGCGTCAGGGTATCGAAGACCTGCCGGTCACGGTAAAATCGCGTTATGGTCACCCGGCACAAGCTATCCAGTAACGCCCACTCCTGCGGCTGCTTTGCCAGATAATCACGGTAGGCTTCAATATCCGGCAAGCCAAGCTGCCGGAGTCGTTGTGCAACACGCTTGCATACCTGTCCACGCACCTTGCGAAAGCCCGGCCAGCGCATGTGCAATTGCGGCAGCGCCCACTGCAGAAAATCGACACACTCTGCGTCGCTCATACTCATCCGATTCGCTGTGTTCAACTTCTCTGGTTCGCCCTGCAGTCATTTTTCCCCTGTGAGTGACGGTATAGCTCAGGTTCTCTTCGGTCGCCGGGATGCTGCTTCATCGCAAAGGCCCTGAGGCGTATCTATGCTTTAGCTGTAATGAAGGGGGGATCGAGATGAGGCGATCGTTGTACCTGCTTTTACTGTTGTCCCTGCTCCCTGGTGCTGCCGTTGCTCAGGAGGATGGCAGGACAGTCCGTGCCGGGAGCTACGTGATGCTGCTGACGGTGGAGGATGCCATTGGCCCGGCAACAGACGATTACATCGAGCGCTCGCTTGCCCGCGCCGCTGCCGAAGGCGCGGCACTGGTGGTGATCCGCATGGATACACCGGGCGGCCTCGACACCGCAATGCGCGGCATCATCAAGAACATCATCAACTCCGCCGTGCCGGTGGCCACCTATGTAGCGCCGAGTGGCGCACGCGCGGCAAGCGCAGGAACATATATTCTGTATGCAAGCCATGTCGCGGCGATGGCGCCCGGTACCAATCTGGGCGCGGCAACACCTGTTGCGATCGGCGGCGGTTTCCCCGGGGGGGATGGCGACGGGGAGGAGGGACCACAGCAGGGAGAGCCTGAGACCCCCGCCCCCCCATCAGAAGCCGAGCCGGCCACACCGAAGAGTGCCGGTGAGCGAAAGGCGATCAACGATGCAATCGCCTACATTCGCGGTCTGGCACAGCTGCGAGGGCGTAACGCAGAGTGGGCAGAGAGTGCGGTGCGCGAGGCAGCCAGTATTCCCGCACAGGAGGCGCTGGAGCTGGGGGTGATCGATATTATCGCCGGCAGCCTCCCGGCGTTACTGCAGCAGGCTGAAGGCAGAGTGGTGCAGGTGCAGGGTGGCGAGCGCACGCTGCGCGTCATCGGGCTGCCGGTGCGTGAGGTGATGCCGGACTGGCGCAGCCGCCTGCTCAGCGTGATCACCAATCCCAATATCGCCTACATCCTGATGCTGATAGGCATCTACGGCCTGATCCTTGAATTCTCCAATCCGGGCGCCATCGTGCCGGGCACGGTCGGCGCCATTGCGTTGTTGCTGGCGCTCTATGCATTCCAGTTGCTACCAATCAACATTGCCGGTGTGGCGCTGATCCTGCTCGGCGTGGCGCTGATGGTGGCCGAGGCCTTCGAGCCGAGTTTCGGCATGCTCGGGATCGGCGGGGTGATCGCCTTTGTCTTCGGCTCGATCATTTTGATTGACACGGAAGTGCCCGGCTTCGGGATCGATCTTTCGGTCATTATCACTTTCGCGGTGACCAGCGTGCTGTTGTTCGTCTTCGCCATCGGCATGGCATTCAAGGCGCGCCGTCGCCCGGTGGTCAGCGGCATGGAGCAGATCATCGGCAGCGAGGCTGTCGCTTTGATGGATTTTGAAGAGCAGGGTAGCGTCTCCGTGCATAGCGAAATCTGGTCGGCGGTC
>JBFEYJ010000230.1:0-4284 GCA_041562215.1 Thiohalomonadaceae bacterium
AGGCCTTAAGGTCTTCCATCACGGTGAAGACCTCATCGGTGGAAAGCTCCCCGGCAAAGTCTTTGTCGGCGGATATGGAGTAGCAGTGCTTGCAGGTGAGATTGCAGCGCCTGACCAGATTCCAGATCACCACCGGCCCCGGTGCATGATTTTGCACCGAACGTACCCGGGGCGTTGCCTCGGGGTCAATGAGCATGTGCATGTACTGCGAGATGCGGAACATGAGTTTCCTCGCTTTGCCGTCAGGGGCTGATGCGCAGACCGGTTTTTTTCAGAATGCGTGTGCTGAACAGAACCTCGTGGCCACGGTTGTTCTCGGCCAGTAGCGATGAGATCTCGGCCACCTTGTCGTAGACCTCATCGCGGTCGCGGCCGTGGACCATGACGAACAGGTTATAGGGCCAGGTAGGCAGATGTCGTGGGCGCTGGTAACAGTGACTGACATAATCGAGTGCACCGATGCGTTGGCCGAGTTCAAATATTTTCTCATCAGATACATCCCAGACAGACATGCCGTTGCCTGTGTAACCCATGGCGTAATGATTGGGGATGGCGCCGATGCGGCGGATGATCCCTTTTTGCTGCATGTTGTGCAGTCGTCGCATGACTTCCAGTGCGTCGATGCCTAGCTGCTCGGAAATGAGGTGGTAGGGGCGGGTTGTCAATGGCAGCCCGGCCTGGGTGGCGATGATGATTTTTCGGTCAATCGCATCGATGACTTCACAGGGCAGCGTGTGTGATGTCATTGATTTCATGCCCTGAACCTCAACCCGATGTAAAACTCGTGCTGCCTGGGCATGTTGTAGACCCGGTGACCGGTCTGCATCTCAATGGCGGCAATGATCTCATCGATGCGCTCTTGTGAATCTGTCGCGAGGACGAACCACATATTAAGCGCATGATCGCGCTTATAGTTGTGCGCTACCTCAGGGTGACTGTTGACCAGTTCGCTGACAGCGTCGAACTCCTTTTCGGGGATGCGCATCGCAGCAAGGGTGAGCGCTCCGCCCATGCGCTCGGCGTGATACATTGGGCCGAAACGGCTGAGCAGGCCCTCATCCAGCAACTTTTGCAAGCGATTGATGAGAGTCTGCTCGCTGGTACCGAGTTGCCTTGCAACCTCGGCGTAGGGTCGCTCGCAGATCGGAAAGCCCTCCTGCAACGTGTTGATGATGGTACGATCCAATATATCCATTACGGCTTCTCCCCGTTGCTTTGTTGTGGCTGGTAGAGGGCTCCGCGTTGCTTGAAGCGGCGGCGGCTGAAGAGTATGTCCCGGGGAATTTCCTCCAGACCGCAGCGCTCAACCAGCATGCGGTATTTTTCCAGTACCGCACCACGGTCCTGCCCGTGGATCATGCAAAACAGGTTGTACTGCCACTGTGGGAGCCGGCGAGGGCGGCGATAACAAAGGGTGACAAATTCGAAGTGACTCAGGCAGCGGCCGAGCTCGGCCACCTCTTCGTCCGGAACATCCCACACCACCATGGCGTTGGCGCGGTAGCCCAGTTCACGGTGGCGTACCACCACTCCCATCCGCTTGATAATGCCGGATTGCCTGAACTGTTCGATGCGGGTGATGACCTCTTCTTCCGTGATTCCCAGCTGTGTAGCGATTTCGCCGTAGGGACGTGACACCAGGGGCAGTCCGTTCTGGATGCCCTGGATCAGGCGCTGGTCTATCTCGCTCAGTGCGGTATGAGCGGTTGTGCCGTGTTGTTCAGGATAGTGTCTGACGCTCATGTCCATTGCAGCTCAAACCCCAGATCGATGTGATAATCCTCCAGCATGGGCAGGGCGAGAACCTCGTAACCGGTGAGCTGTTCGATGCGCTGGAGCGTCTGTGCCAGGTGTGTATCATCCGGGGCAGTCGCCACAAACCACAGGTTGAGTGCATGCTCGCGCTCATAGTTATGGTTGACCTCCGCAAAACTGTTGATGATCGCTGCCACCTCCTCCAGTCGCTCCTCGGGTATGCGCATGGCGGCAAGTGTGCTGGCGCCGATGCTGTGGGTGCGGAATACCGGACCGACACGACTGATGGCGCCTTGCTGCCGCAACTGTTCGAGGGTATCGATAATCTCCTGCTCCTCTACCCCGAGCTGTGCGGCGATGTCGGCAAAGGGGGTGGGGGAGAGTGGTAATCCCTGCTGGTAATCATTGAGCAGGTGGCGTTCCAGTGGGGTAAGGTCGAGTGCTTGCGTCATGCTGTTCTCCCTACAGGCCGATGCGGTGGGCTCGGTCAGTGAAAAAGATACCGCTGGGTTTGTCTGCGGGCAGACTGCCTAGGCGCTGACGAGTGGCGGTGTCGTAGATGTCGATCCGATCTTCATCGCGCACCGAGATCCACACTTGCTCGCCACGGGGGGTGAACTCCATGTGCAGCACCGCCTTGCCCGGTGTCAGGGTGTCGATGATCTCCAGTTTTGCCGTATCGATAACCTGCACGGTGTCGTTCAGCGGATGGGCGAAGTTGACCCACACCTGGCGCCCGTCGGGACGGGCCATCACAAACACCGGCTGACCGTGAACCGGGATGCGCGCCGCCTCTTTCCAGGTATTGAGATCGACTACCAGCACCTCATGGTGGCCCACTGCGGGGAGGAAGGCATAGTTACCGGCCATGGCCCAGCCTTCGAGATGCGGCATCTTGTAGACCGGCAGTTTTTCCTCACCGCGGCCGTAGCCGGGGAGAACCTGTTTTACCCCGTTCTCCTCGTGCCAGAGATCGAGCAGGGCAAGCCCGTCTTCACCGAAAAGGCCGGCGATGTAGTAGCGGCCATCGGGGCTGATCAGAGCATCGTAGGGTTGGTGGCCGACGGACCTGAATTTACTTAGGCGAGGCTGTGTCGGTGTACTCATGTCGGCGACCCAGATCTCGTCGGCGTCGAACAGGCTGAAAACGAAACGTTGTCCCGGCGCATCGACCAGACCGACCACCTTGGAGAGCAGGCCGTTGCCGTACTTCGCCGGGATATCGACGACCGGTGCAAGGGTGTCGGCGTCGAAAACGCGAACACCGCCCGGCTCATAGTTGGATACAGCGATAAGCTTGCCGTCCTGCGAGATGGCGCCGCCGATGCTGTTGCCTGACTGAATGATCCGTTTGTCGATATTCGCGTTGAGCAGGTCGATCTTGCTCAGGCCACCGTCGCGTCCGAACACGTAGGCATAACGTTCGTCCCGTGAGAAGACCACGGAGGCATGGGAGAGATCACCGAGTTCAGCCACAGAATCCAGGGCGGTCCTGTCGGTGGTCGTGATGATCTGCACGCGACCGGCAGCCCGCTCGATGACGACGCCGAGATCGCCTGTGCCTCGGACAGCGCTGCAAGCGCTGACAGTAAGCGACGCGGCGATAAGCAGGGCGCGTAAAAAGGCGTTAATGTGCATCGTCGACTCCTTCGCGCAGCCTGGTGACAAGCCAGTCGGCGTCTTCGCGGGTGAGCATGGTCTTCCATGGCGGCATGGCGGTGCCGGGGCGACCGTGAAGGATGGTCTCGATCAGCATCAGATCCGGTTTACCGGCAAGGTTTTGCGGAAGGAGTGCCGGGCCGAGCCCGCCCTTCATGGTCATCCCGTGGCAGGAACCGCAGTCTTGCTTGAGCAGGTGCAGCAGCGCAGCCTGGTGTGCTGAGTCCGGCGCCGGGAAGGCGTTGGACGCATGGAGAATGCAGATTGCCGCGGTGACAACACTAACCCGCAAACGCATAATTCTGCTCCTGTTGCGGTGTTAAGGTGGATGAAAACCAGTCGAGTTCATCAGCGAGACTGCCCACATCGCCGATGATGATGAGCGAGGGGGACTGGAACGATTTGCGACAGGCTGCCGCGGGAAGCTGTTCCAGGGTGCTGACTAGTCGTCGTTGCTGCGGTGTGCTGCCGTTTTCGATAACGGCTGCAGGCGTTGATGCGGAGCGACCGGCGGCGATGAGGTTTGCACAGATCGCCGGCAGGTTGGCAAGCCCCATGTAGAAAACCAGTGTGAGTTCCGTGTCGCGGAATTGCGACCAGTTGAATTCGAGTGTCTCTTCTTCACGAAAATGGCCGGTGATAAATTGCACCGAACGAGCCATGCCGCGATGGGTAAGCGGGATACCGCTATATGCACTGCAGGCCGCCGCGGCGGTAATGCCGGGGACAACCTCGAAGCCGACGCCGTGACGCGCGAGATACTGCGCCTCTTCGCTGCCGCGGCCGAAGATGTAGGGATCGCCTCCCTTGAGGCGAACCACCTTGTGATGATGTTGGCTCAGGTCGAGAAGCAGTGCGTTAATCGCGTCC
>JBFEYJ010000231.1:0-4264 GCA_041562215.1 Thiohalomonadaceae bacterium
ATATGGAGTGATCCTAATCATTTATGGAGTATCGACTCGCCCTAACCACCTGCCCGGATATGGACGTTGCCGAAACCATCGCATCCGCACTGGTAAAGGAGCGCTTGGCGGCCTGTGTCAACATCCTGCCGGGTGCCAGATCAGTGTACGAGTGGCAAGGTGAGTTGCATCGCGATCAGGAGCTGGTATTGCTGATAAAAAGCCGCACTGACCGGTTGGCAGCGCTTGAGGTCCGTTTGCTCGAACTTCACCCCTATGAACTCCCGGAGCTCATCGTGGTCCCTGTTGTTGGGGGATTGGCTCCCTATCTGTCGTGGATCGAGACTCAACTGGATAAGAACAAATGAAGAAACTCATCACCGCCGTACTTACCCTGCTCCTTTCCTTCAACGCCTTCGCCCAGGAGGATGAGCCGCTGGAGCCGGAAAAAGCCTTCGCCCTGACGGTCACTGTCCTGGATGCCAATACCATGGAGGCACGCTGGGACATCGCACCTGGTTACTACCTCTACCGCAGCAAGTTCAGTTTCAACAGCGACACTCCGGGGATCACCCTTGGCGAACCGCGCTATCCGGCCGGAAAGATTAAAAACGATGAGTTCTTCGGCGATGTCGAGATCTACCGTGACACTGTCATTATTACAATTCCTGTTGAGCGTGCCACTGACACACCGGATACCTTCTCCCTCACGACAAAGTCCCAGGGTTGTGCCGATATCGGGATCTGTTATCCACCACAACACCAAAGTCGCGAAGTCATTCTCGCCGGCGCCGTGGATTTTTCCCCCCTGCCCGGACTATCCGGCGCGGGCAGCAGCTTCCTCGAAGGCAATAGCACGGGGGAAGTTTTGGAACCGGATCAGGCCTTCCGCTTCGACGCCATCGTCGAGGACGGCAATAGCATAACTGTCCGCTGGGACATCACCCCCGGCCATTACCTTTATAAAGACAAGTTCCGTTTTACCCTGACCCATGCTGACGGAGTCAGCCTTGGCAAACCAATACTCCCCAAGGGTGAAGAGAAGGATGACGAGTTCTTCGGCCGCATCGAGGTATATCACAATCCTGTCGAAGTCCGCCTGCCGTTGTTGCGCGAGAATCAGGAGCCGACCGAGATCACCCTGTTAGCCGGTTATCAGGGCTGTGCTGAGATTGGCATCTGCTACCCACCGCAGAAAAAATCGGTAACACTGGCACTGCCCATGGGCACGGCAGGAAGTGGGGGAGCCACCCAAGAGGTCCCGCCTGTCGCCGCCACTGAAACGCCGCTCTCCGAGCAGGACCAACTGGCCGCCGCGCTGGCCGGTGGCAATACGGCTTGGACTATTTTGCTGTTCTTTGCCGCCGGATTGCTGCTGGCCCTCACCCCCTGCGTCTTTCCAATGATCCCGATCCTTTCCAGCATCATCGTCGGCCAGGGAGAGCAGATCACCACTCGCAAGGCCTTTGTCCTCTCTGTGACCTATGTGCTGGCCATGGCCGCCACCTACACTGCCGCCGGGGTCATTGCCGGCCTTTTCGGCGCCAATCTTCAAGCAGCGTTCCAGAACCCGTGGATTCTAAGCAGCTTTGCTGCAGTATTTGTGGTGCTCTCTTTCTCCATGTTCGGTTTCTACGAGCTGCAGTTGCCTTCGGCACTTCAGAGCAAGCTGACCGAGGTGAGCAACAAACAACAAGGTGGCACCCTCACAGGTGTTGCCATTATGGGGCTGCTATCGGCGCTCATCGTCGGTCCCTGTGTCGCCCCGCCGTTGATGGGCGCCCTGATCTATATCGGCCAGACCGGCGATCCGTGGCTTGGTGGAGCGGCCCTATTTGCCCTATCCCTCGGCATGGGCACACCACTGGTGGCAATAGGTACCGCCGGAGGCAAATACTTGCCACACGCAGGTGGATGGATGGATGCCGTTAAAGCTGTCTTCGGTGTACTGCTGCTGGCTGTGGCGATCTGGATGCTGGAACGTATCCTGCCTGCCTCCATTACTCTACTGCTCTGGGCCCTGCTGCTGATTATCTCCGCCATCTACCTGGGCGCCCTGGAGACAATCAAGGAAGGTGCCTCCGGCTGGCGCAAGCTGTGGAAAGGTATCGGTTTGGTGTTACTGCTTCAGGGCGTGTTAATGCTAACCGGTCTCGCCGCCGGTAACACCGATCCACTGCAGCCACTTAAGGGGATCGGCTTCAGTGGAGGGGGAGAACAACAGCATCTCGCTTTCAAAACGATCAAGACGGTAAAGGACCTGGAGCGCGAGGTTGCTACCGCGAGCGCCGCCGGCAGGCCCGTGCTGCTCGATTTCTACGCCGACTGGTGCATCTCATGCAAGGAATTCGAGAAATACACCTTCTCCGATCCACAGGTTATCGCCGCGCTGGACAAAGCCGTTATACTGCAGGCGGATGTGACCGCCAATGATGAGGAGGATCAGGCTCTGCTCAAAAAATTCAAACTCATCGGGCCACCGGGAATCATCTTCTATGATGTTGCCGGCAAGGAACTAAGCAACCATCGGGTAGTCGGTTTTATGCCGGCTGAGGAATTTGCCGCCCATGTGCGTCGCTCGTTCTTGCGCTGAGCCCCGTTATAGGGCTCCTGACCGGTGGATCCCGGCCGATAGTGAAGGGGTCGCTCCTCTTCCCTGAATGGATTCCCTCCCAGTTTGTGAAGGACGTCACATCACGAACAGGGGGAAACTTGCGATTATCTGCGCTGAACTCGCAGGAAACTGGGTTGTATGGACATTAGCTTGGCCTTAATGCAAAATGTCGCGCCGCGCAGAGGTGTTCAATGCATAAAAACAACGAACAAGCCGGGATCTGCTGCGAACTTATGCTATCTACATAAAAGCTGTTAGAATAGATAGGACTAGGAACAAAACATGGCCAAACTGTTGGTGCTTAACGGCCCAAACCTCAACCTGCTAGGGATCCGTGAACCGGGACACTACGGTACCGACACACTGGCCAGTATCAATGCGCGCTTGATACAACAGACAAAGGCGGCAGGGCACAGCCTGGAAAGCTTTCAAAGCAACGCCGAGCATGAACTGGTGGGCCGCGTACACCAGGCACGGGAAGAGGGTGTCATCGGGATCATCATCAACCCCGCTGCATTTACCCATACCAGCATCGCCCTGCGCGACGCCCTTGCCGGAGTCGCCATCCCGTTTATTGAGGTTCATCTGTCGAATGTGCACGCCCGCGAAGCGTTCCGTCGACACTCTTACTTCTCGGACATCGCCAGCGGCGTGATCAGTGGCCTCGGCGCACTGGGTTACGAACTGGCACTGGCGGCGCTGCTCCACCGCCTTCCCGAATAACGCACACCATAACAACAGGTCTTAAGTACAATGGATATTCGCAAGGTCAAAAAACTTATTGAATTGCTGGAAGAGTCCGGGATCGCCGAAATCGAGATCCACGAAGGCGAAGAGTCGGTTCGCATAAGCCGCGCCAGCCAGAATGCCGCTCCTGTGTATGCGGCTCCGGCGCCGGTCGCACCACCACCAACAGCGGCGGCCGCTCCTACAGCCGCCGCCCCCGAAGAAAGCGTCAGCGCACTCCCCAGCGGTCATCAGGTCACCTCGCCCATCGTCGGCACCCTTTATCGCTCCTCTTCCCCCACCGCCAAGGCGTGTGTGGAGGTCGGCAGCAGCGTCAATGTGGGTGATACCCTCTGTATCATTGAAGCGATGAAGATCATGAACCAGATCGAAGCCGACAAGGGAGGCGTCATCAAGGCCATCCTGGCGGAAAACGGCGAGCCGGTTGAATACGGTCAGCCGCTCTTCATCATCGAGTGACGTTACTTCGGACAACAAGCTGAAAATCCTATGTTTGACAAGATAGTAATTGCCAATCGGGGCGAGATAGCCCTGCGTATCCTCCGCGCCTGCCGCGAGCTGGGTGTCAAGACGGTTGCTGTGCACTCCTCCGCTGACCGTGACCTCAAACATGTGCGCCTGGCTGATGAATCAGTATGCATCGGCCCGGCTTCCTCTACAGAGAGCTACCTCAATGTGCCGGCCCTGATCAGCGCGGCGGAAGTCACAGACTCGGTTGCCATTCACCCCGGCTACGGTTTTCTTTCTGAAAACGCCGATTTTGCCGAACGTGTGGAAGAGAGCGGCTTCGTCTTCATTGGCCCAAAGCCCGAGACCATCCGCCTGATGGGCGACAAAGTATGCGCCATTGAAGCGATGAAAAAAGCCGGTGTGCCCACGGTACCCGGTTCCGACGGACCACTCGGTGATGACCCGGACACCAAC
>JBFEYJ010000232.1:0-4240 GCA_041562215.1 Thiohalomonadaceae bacterium
CTGGCCGCAGCAGGAGTGCGGGTATCCCTGTTTATCGATGCCGATCAGGCGCAGATCGAGGCCGCAATCGAATGCCAGGCGCCGGTGATCGAGATCCACACCGGGCACTATGCCGATGCGCCAACCTTTGCGGAGATGCAGGCGGAACTCTTACGCATCGAGAAGGGGGTACAGCTTGGTCGCGAAGGCGGACTTCAGGTCAACGCCGGTCATGGCCTGCATTACCACAATACCGACGCCATTGCCCGCATCACGGCGATCCGGGAGCTTAACATCGGTCACGCGATTATCGCCCGCGCCTTGTTTGTCGGGCTTCAGAAGGCGGTGAGCGAGATGAAGCACCTCATGCTTGAGGCTCGGCGTGGATGATCTTTGGTATCGGCACCGATATTGTCAGTATCCCTCGCATCGCACATGCCTTACAGCGTCACGGCGTGCGTTTTGCCCGACGAATCCTCGCCGATAGCGAGCAGCAGGCCTTTGCCGAGGCTGCGTTGCCGGAACACTTTCTCGCCAAGCGATTTGCCGCCAAGGAGGCTGCAGCGAAGGCCTTCGGCACTGGTTTTGTCGACGGATTGTGCATGAGCGATATTGCGGTAACACACAATGAGCGCGGCCGTCCTCTGCTGCGTTTTAGCGGTAGAGCCGAATCTCTCTGTCATGAGCTTGGTATTGGTGAGCACTTTCTCTCTATCTCTGATGAAAAGGATAATGCCATTGCCTACGTTATCCTGATGCGTAGATAACAGAGGCTAGACAGAAGTCGAGGTCAGGAGAAGAGGATTGCCGGTTTCTTGTGAAAGCGGGACACTCCTGTATTACGTGCGACTTTAAACTCGTATCGTTTGATGGAAAGATGAAGTTCCGCGAAATACTTAGCGAAGGATAGATAGTGTCATGCTTGAGTACGTTTTTTTTGATGAATCCATACGAAATAAATTTGCCGATTTTCTCCGTGACAAAGGGGTCGTCGATTTTCGTCTGACCAATGAAGATGGTGCCTGTATTGCTGAGGTGCCCGAGGAACTGGACGATCACCTTGGCGATGCTATCGACCATTGCTACGAGAAGTTGTTGCAGGAGACTGCGGAGCTCATCGAAAGCACCGATGATGCGTTGGAGAAAAATGTCGCGGGTGTCCATGTTGCCCTCGCTGACGGCACGGCCTGTACTATCAGGCTCGATCCGGAATTGCTGTCGCGACTGCTCAATTGCATTTCCATGGAGGAACTGCGTGACATGGCGCAGACCATCGCAGAAGGGGTGGAGAATCCGGATAACCGTCCCCTCTGCCATACATGACTTTCCCTCGTGCCCGGTGGCTATCTTGTACGCTATCGCGACAAGTGAACAACACCTAGGGCAAGGTGAGCACTCCGATTTCACGTGCTGACAAAGACCAGAGACAGAAAATGAGTAAGAAAAAAATTGTAGTTATTGGTACGGGCTTTGCGGCTCTTAAGGCGGTTCGGGAGTTGCGAAAGCGACGATGCGACGTGGAGATTTCCGTCATTGCTCCGAGGGCGGAGTTCGTTTTTTTGCCAAGTCTGATCTGGATCCCCTCGGGGATACGTCAGCCAAAGGATCTTGCGATCCCGCTGCACAACTTCTTTGCCCGCCAGCGCGTTGATTTTATTGAAGCCGAGGTGACCGGACTAAAGGACGGAGGCCGTACCGTTCTCACCGACAAGGGCGAAATCAGTAATGATGCGTTGGTGATCGCCACCGGTGGGCGCTTCATCAAGAAGCTGCCCGGAATCGAACATGCGATAACTCCCTGCGAGGGGATCCCGGCGGCGGTGGCGATCCGCGAGCGGCTTAATGAGATCAAGGGCGGCACCATCGCCATCGGTTTTGCCGGCAACCCCAATGAGCCTTCGGCGATGCGTGGTGGCCCGATGTTCGAATTTCTTTTCGGTATCGACACATTACTGCGCAAACAGGGGCGCCGCGAGCGTTTCAAGCTAGTGTTCTTTAGCCCGGCGCCTGAGCCAGGCAAGCGCCTTGGGCCAAAGGCGATGAAGGGACTGCTCAGCACCATGGCCAGGCGCGGTATTGAAACCCATCTTGGACACAAGATGAAGGGGTTCGAGAAAGATAAGGTGATCACCGAAGGTGGTGAAATCCCGGCGGATCTTATCTTATTTATGCCTGGCATGACCGGTAATGCCTGGTTTGATAACAGTGAGCTTCCCCGTTCCGAAGGTGGCCTGATTAAGGCGGATCCCCAGTGTCGTGTACCCGGCATGGAGCGGGTTTACGTGGCCGGTGACTCCGGTAGTTTCCCGGGACCCGAGTGGCTTCCAAAGCAGGCCCATATGGCCGATCTGCAGGCGAAGACCGCCGCAGCTAATCTTATCGCCGAACTTGACGGCCGTGAGGCGAGCGAAACCTTCAAGGTCGAGCTGATGTGTATCGTCGATAGCGTCAACAGCGGCATGCTGGTTACCCGCACACCCAGCCGGAGTATCGTACTGCCATCCTCGTTGTTGTGGCACTGGGCAAAGCGCTTCTTCGAGTGGTGGTATTTGCGCCAGATCCGCTGATCCGGATGCAAAACTGCCATCCGTCCCCGATACTTTGGATAGAGATAACCTTTCACTCCGAAGCTCACGAAGTACTCTGTAGTTAATCCATAAGTCCTTTGAGCCGGTTCGAATGGCAGCGAAGGCGGTTGATCAAACGAACATCGTGTTCTTCATGTACTTCGTGGTGAGTTTTTCAAGGTTTGCGGCGTGTGATTAAATCGGGAGACGGTGATGGCCAGGCCAATCAAGCGCGATTTACTCATCCTGGGTGGCGGCGTCGGAGGCCTGGTGACAGCCAGCGTCGCTTCACAGCTGGGACTCAAGGTTACCCTGATTGAAGCTCGTGACAGACTGGGTGGGGATTGTCTGCATTTTGGCTGTGTTCCCAGTAAAGCATTGCTACACTGCGCACGGCTTGCCCACCAGCAACGCCAGGCGGCGGCGCTTGGCCTTGGGGGAGCCCCCGAACCCGCTATCGATCTTGCCGCGGTCAATGCCTATATCCGCTCTGTTATCGATACCCTTCAATGTCATGATGACCCTGAGCGCTTTCGATCCTATGGCTGCGAAGTGCTGTTCGGCCACGGTCGCTTTGTTGGTCCAGCCCACATCGAGGTCAATGGTGAGCGGCGCAAGGGGCGGCGCATTGTGATCGCCACCGGCTCCTCACCGTTTGTTCCCCCGATTGCGGGCTTGGCAGAGGCAGGCTACCTGACCAACGAGGAGATGTTTTCGCTGGCTACTCTCCCTGGACACCTGGCAATCCTAGGCGGCGGACCCATCGGTATCGAGATGGCGCAAGCGTTCAGGCGCCTTGGCAGCAAGGTGACGGTCCTGATGCGTGGTGACACCATCCTGCCCAATGATGATCCGGAACTGACGGCTTTGCTGCAGGCCAGGTTGCGAGAGGAAGGCATTGAATTTATTACGGACAGTGAATTGTTGCGGGTAGACCGGGAAACGGATGGACGGCGCCGTTTGACGCTTAAGCTCTCATCGGGAGAGGAGTCACCGCTGATGGTCGACGAACTGCTGGTTGCCACCGGGCGTAAGCCTAATACAGGGAGTCTCGATCTTGCTGCTGCAAACGTCGAGGAGAATCGCCAGGGGATTGTGGTAGATAAGCATTTGCGGACCAGCAATCGCCGTATCTATGCCTGCGGTGACGTCTGTGGTCCCTATCGCTTCACTCATATGGCCGAATACCAAGCAGGTATCGTCATCAGCAATGCGCTGTTCCGTTTTCCCAAGCGGGTGGACTATAGCCTGTTTCCCTGGGTGACTTATACCGATCCTGAGCTCGCCGCCGTCGGGCTGAGTGAACGTCAGGCGAGGGAGCAGGGACTGGATGTCGAGGTACTGCGTTTTCCCTTCAGTAATATCGACCGTGCTGTGGTTGAGGGCACGACGCTGGGATTGACCAAGTTCGTTGTGCGCAAGGGCAAGATACTCGGCGCTACCATCCTCGGTCCCAATGCGGGGGAGTTATTGCATGAGATTGTCCTGGCCATGAAAAGCGGCTGTGGCATTGGCACTATTTCCGCTGCTATTCATGCCTATCCTACCTTGTCGCAGGTCCACCGGCGCACGGTAAACACCCACTACAGCAATAAGCTGTTCAGTCCCTTGAGCCGTCAGCTGGTACAATGGGTCAATCGCCTGCTTCCCTGAATCAGATCACGAAATGTCCAATTTCCAGCTATTTACCCCTC
>JBFEYJ010000233.1:0-4232 GCA_041562215.1 Thiohalomonadaceae bacterium
CGCCGTTGGGGAGGCAACGCCTCCGGGGTGAATATCGCCAACATCGACAATCTTGGCACCGTGCATCCGGACACCATGTGGTGGCACTACCCGCTTGGCAATATACGCGAGCGCCCCTTTTCCACCATCTGGCAGGACCGTAGCGATCCGCTGATGGCAGGAATGAATCAGCGTCCTCGACCGGTCAAGGGACGCTGTGCGGAATGCCGTTATCTTGATATCTGCAATGGCAATACCCGGGTACGTGCCCAACAACTCACCGGCGATCCCTGGGCGGAAGATCCCGCCTGCTACCTCAGCGATGAGGAGATCGGTGTGGACAGCGGCCCCCGACTGGAAACGACACCCTACCCCAGGAAAAAACAGGCATGACAATCCAACGCACCATACAGTACACACTGATTCTCCTGGCAACCACTCTCGGCAACGCCACCGCTGCCACAGCCAAAGCCATAGCCACAGAGAAAAATTATCGGCAGCACTGCGCCACCTGTCATGGCGCCGATCGCCTCGGACTGATGGGTCCGGCATTACTGCCGGAAAATCTCAGTCGCCTGCGCCGCGAAGATGCACAAAAGACCATTCGCGAAGGTCGCGCAGCCAGTCAGATGCCGGCCTTCGGCAGCACCCTGGAAGCGGTCGAGGTCGAGGCGCTGGTCGACTACATTTATACCCCGTTGCCAAGCATCCCCCAATGGGATATCAATGCGATCAAAACCAGCCGTGTGATCCATATCGACCAGACCGCCCTGCCAGACAAACCTGTTTATGATGCCGACCCGCTCAATCTCTTTCTCGTGGTGGAATTGGGCGATCATCACGCCACCGTAATCGATGGCGACAGCTTCGAGCCATTACACCGACTGGTGACCCCCTTTGCCCTGCACGGCGGGCCGAAATATTCTCCAGACGGACGCTTTGTCTATATGGCTTCGCGCGACGGTTGGATCAGAAAGTTCGACATGTTCAACCTTAAAATCGTCGCTGACATCCGTGCCGGGATCAACACGCGCAACCTGGCCATTTCCGATGATGGCCGCTTCCTCATGGTCGGCAATTACCTGCCACACAATGTCGTGATCCTCGATGCGCATGACCTCACACCGTTGCGCCTGATCGAAACCCGCGATGATCACGGGACCAGCTCAAGGGTCAGCGCCGTTTACACCGCCCCGCCGCGCGGCAGTTTCATCGTTGCCCTCAAGGACCTTCCCGAGGTCTGGGAGATCCCTTATCGCGACAACGCCACAGCACTTCCCGTCTATCGAGGACCGATGCACGACTATCGCAGCGACTCGGGAGAAGCCTCACTGGAAGATACTAATCGCTTCCCCATCCGTCGCATCAAGCTAAACGATTACCTGGATGACTTTTTCTTCGACCGTGGTTACCGTCACCTCATCGGCGCCTCACGCAGCGGCAAGGCCCAGGTCATTAATCTTACTGTAGGGCGGCGCATCGCCGAGCTCGATCTTACGGGTATGCCGCACCTGGGCTCAGGCATCACCTGGCAATATCAGGGAAAACCGGTGCTGGCCACACCCAACCTCAAACAGGGTACGGTTACCGTTATCGACATGGAAAAATGGCAAACGATAAAAACCCTGGAAACATTGGGGCCGGGCTTTTTCATGCGGAGTCATGATAACTCCCCTTACGCCTGGGTCGATGTCTTTTTCGGCAAGGACAAAGACGCGGTACACGTCATTGACAAGCAAACCCTCGAAATCGTTAAAACGTTGCGCCCGGTGCCGGGAAAAACCTCCGCCCACGTAGAGTTCACCCGCGATGGACGCTATGCGGTGTTAAGCATCTGGGATATGGACGGAGCCATAATCGTCTACGATGCAACCACCTTAGAGGAAGTTAAACGCCTGCCGATGAAAAAACCGTCAGGGAAATATAACGTGTTTAACAAGACCCGTTACGAAGCAGGCACCAGCCACTGACTTGTTGATGTTCTTGTCATGCAACATCAAGACTGCTGCAAGGAAGCAGCAGACCAATCACTCACTGTCAGGCCATATTCTCCTTCTAACAACGTGAGTATTGTCTGCAACTGGACTTGTACAGACCGAATTGTTACCCTTACGCCCCCTGAAACAATCGCCGTTTTTCACTTGTTGTTAACCAAATCTCATAGTGGCGCCTAACGTCCGTTTGCGTATACAGCAATGCGTAAACAAATCCTTCGTGTATGCACGCATACACATTTCAATATAACTGGGGCTTGAGTTAATGCCGTAAAGGCAGACCACCCAGGCGATTTATTCGGCCAAAGGCCTATCGTCTATTCATCCAGTAAGCCGCAGTTACTACGCCAACCAGCGGGAGTAACCGAATGAGCAAGATTTTACATTTCTATCGTAAGCGCGAAGAATACGCTGACCTATTCAGCGAAACCCAGCGATTCAAGGTCTATACCGAACGTCATCTGGATCAAATCGCTCAGATCCAGCGCTTACCGGAAGAACAGCGTTTTGCCATGCATGTTGTGGCCAAGGTTTTGCCGTTTCGGGTCAACCAGTATGTCATTGATGAGTTAATCGACTGGACCAACATCCCGGAAGATCCTATTTTTCAGCTCACTTTCCCACAGCCAGGCATGCTGGAAAGTGTCGATTTCGAGCGCATGGCGGCGGTCTTGAAGTCCGGTGGCGATCAGGCAGAGGTAAAGCAGGTCGCAAAACAGATCCGAGACAAACTGAACCCGCATCCCGCCGGGCAGAAGAATCTAAACGTACCTGTATTGAATAATGAAGAACTACCGGGGATGCAGCATAAATACCGCGAAACAGTGCTGTTCTTTCCCAGCCAGGGACAGACTTGCCACAGCTATTGCAGTTTCTGTTTCCGCTGGGCGCAGTTTATCGGCGACAAAGAACTGAGGATCTCGAGCAATGAGACCGATCACCTGCATCAGTACTTGCGCACTCACAAGCATGTTAGCGATCTGCTGATGACCGGTGGCGATCCCATGGTAATGAAAACCAGATACCTCGAAGAGTATCTGGAGCCATTGCTGGGAAAGGAGTTCGAACACATCCAGAACATCCGCATCGGCACCAAGGCTATATCATTCTGGCCTCAGCGTTTTGTCAGTGACGAGGATGCCGATGAGTTACTGGCGTTGCTCACCAGGCTGGTCAAAGCGGGCAAACACGTTGCCATCATGACCCACTTCAACCACTGGCGCGAAATGGAAACCCCGATGGCGGTGGAGGCGATCCGTCGCCTGCGTTCGACCGGCGCAGTACTGCGCAGCCAGTCTCCACTGATCAAGAACATCAACGACGACCCGGATGTCTGGGGCAAGATGTGGCGCATGCAGACAAGCCTCGGCATCATTCCTTACTACATGTTCGTCGAGCGCGATACCGGCGCCAAACACTATTTTGAAGTTCCGCTGGCCCGTGCCTGGGAGATCTATCGCGAAGCGATCAAGCAGGTCTCCGGCCTGTCCCGTACCGTGCGCGGTCCATCCATGTCTGCCACACCAGGGAAAGTAGAGATCCAGGGCATCACAGAGGTCGCCGGTGAAAAGGTGTTTGTCTGTCGCTTCATCCAGGGCCGCAACCCTGATTGGGTGCAACGGCCCTTCTTTGCCCGCTATGACGAAACCGCCACCTGGCTTCCCGATCTCAAGCCGGCCTTTGGTGAGGAGAAATTCTTTTTTGAGGAATAGCCGCTGAATTTCTGAAGACGTCTGCTTGTTGATGACAGGCGGAACACGAACAAGGGCTCCTCACAGGGGCCCTTTCTCGTCTGGAGTTCAGGCCGTTGCCAAGCATACGGCTCCCCACCGGATCTCTCCCGTTACGACACAGGTATTCTCAACTCGATGAGCAACCCGGCAGTGATCAACCAATGCAGGTTTCAAGAGAGCATCCCATGCCGATTTATAGGCGGGCCGTCGAAGGCAAGCGTCATCGCCTCAAACCTACCGCCCATGCCTGAATGGGCGGGTAGAAGTGAAGAGATGGAGATGCTTCCGTTAAATTAATACTGTTATCTTGAATTGTGTGAACTCGGGTGATTTATTAGCAGTGCACAAAATTGATCTTAATGCTGGTGTTGACTCCCCCCTCCCAGCTCGACCTCAGGGTCGAAATTACGTACTTTATCGAAATCAGGAAAGGCATAAGCAGCCATGCCTGCAATGAGGTCAACAGTGATCTCTTCATAGCGCAGGATCCTGCCACCGTGTTCAGTGACAAATGACTCGGCCTGTC
>JBFEYJ010000234.1:0-4211 GCA_041562215.1 Thiohalomonadaceae bacterium
AGCGTCAGCAATTTCGCAGGGCATTGTCCACATCTTGAGCGGCAACTCGAGCCGCTCAAGTTCCGCCATGAGCGCTTTGTAAAAAGTTGCCACGGATTGTGCCTGCAACTTCAGGCGGCCACGCTTACCATCGCTAGTGCGTATCACCAGCTCGTGATCGATGAAGTCAAAATCGATTTGAAAGATACGCCTACCGTATGGAATGGGTGGAGTGCTGAGTCCCCTGGAGGTGACGTAAAGGGTGATATGCCAGTAATGGTTAACCCACTCGGACAGCGCCAGCCTGACCTTGCCGATTATCTGCGTCCATAAGTGGAGGGTCGCGTAGGTCGCTTGCCACTCATCAAGCGGTAATGCCGGCCAGGTTGCACTGTCGGATGCGCCCTGCTGAACCATATGCCCTCCTTTGAACGTTTAACGCCCTCTGTAAGCCAGGTCGGGCTCGAGACAGCACTACCCGACGGTATGATCAGTATTCAGCGAAGGTTTGGTCCGGGTAGCAGTAGAGCCAACGCTCTCCAGGCTCTGCCGAGGCCACGACCGGGTGCCCAGTCTCCATGGCGTGCCGGGTTGCGTGACGGTTGGGTGAATTGTCGCAGCAGAACGTTGCGCCGCAGGTCTGACAGGTACGCAGATGGACCCAGCTGTCGCCGCTCTTCACACACTCGCTACACTCCTGGCGTTGTGGGTGTTTGACTGTGGTAATGGCGGCGATGTGAGAACAATTAGACTGAGTGGTCATGGCGTCTTCCCGGCAATAAAAGCCACCTGAAAAGTATAGTCGCGATAAAAGCTTCTGTGCCTAATTTACTTCAAGCTTCGAAGCGCTCGACCAGGAAATCGACAAAGGTGCGGACCTTGGCGGCCAGGTGACGGTTATGGGGGTAGACGGCGTAGATGCCGTAATCGGTGGTTTCGTATGAGGGTAGTAAGGGTTGAACGCGGCCCTGTTCCAGATCATCAGCGACCACGTAGCGGGGACACAGACCTATCCCCATCCCTGCCAACACCATCTCGCGCACCGCCTGGGCGCTGTTCACCCGAAAGCGTCCCGCCACTTTAATCCGCTGTGATTCGCCCCGCATGGTAAAGTGCCAGTAATCGGGCTCATCGATATTAGTATCGATGACACAGTTATGCGCTTCAAGATCCTCAAGGCGCTTGGGCACCCCCGCCTTCGCCAGATACTCAGGCGAGGCACAAAGGACGACCCGCATCTGAGCCAGTTTTCTTGCGATCAGGCTGGAGTCGGCAAGTTTGCCGATACGTACCGCCAAATCGAATCCCTCCTCTACCAGATTGACGAAGCGATCCGCCAATACCAGCTCCACGGAAACGCCCTGCTGGCTCTTCATGTAGTCAGCCACGGTTCGGGTGAGGTAGCCCTCCCCAAACAGCACCGGGGCGGCGACCCGTAGCTGTCCTTGGGGCGATGCCTGTTGCTGACGGACGGCGGACTCCAGCTCGTCGAGGTCATCCAGCAGCTGCCGGCAACGCTGGTAGTAGGCCTGCCCCACCTCGGTTACGCTCAACTTGCGCGTGGTGCGATTGAGCAGGCGCACACCCAGGTGCTCCTCCAACTGGCCGACGTATTTACTGGTCAGCGCCTTGGAGATCCCCAGGCGCTCGGCTGCGACGGTAAACGAGCCGGTATCGACTACTGCAACGAAAGTGCGCATGCCAGTTACTGTATCCATCTATTATCAATACCACGTTGACAATTATTCTTCAATAATCGCATTTATCAACGCTTAAACGACTGTCACACTTTATCTCGACAGGCGAATGCCCTGTTAACGACGTTGAGGACACCCCTGACCTTGCGTACCTCGCTGGAGTCACTGGCTCTCCGGTGGATGAGCGCCGATACACACCCACTTAAACCAACAGGAGAAAGGCGATGAGCGATAAAGCCAACATTGCACAGAAGGTTCCCTACGCTGTTGAAGTTGAAGCGGGTAAAACCTACTACTGGTGCAGTTGCGGACGCAGTAAGGGGCAACCCTTCTGTGACGGTTCGCATAAGGATAGTGAGTTTTCACCTGTCGCCTATACCGCGAAAAAGAGCGAAACGCTCTACCTTTGTGGCTGCAAGCATAGTGCTAATGCACCGTTTTGTGATGGCCGCCACCAGGAGTTGTAACCATGAACCAGACTCTGCCCACGCTGTTTGTCTCCCATGGTGCGCCTGACATCGTGTTACGTGATATCAGCGCGACCAGGGCGATGCGTGAACTGGGAGAATTATTTGTCGAGCCGAAGGGAATCGTGATCGTCTCTGCTCACTGGATTGATGAGCCCATCGGGATCACCGGCGATGCTGAGCTTGAGACGATTCACGACTTCGGTGGATTTTCGCGCGAACTCTACAGTATGCGCTACCCGGCAAAGGGTGATACCCAACTCACCTCGCGTGTCGGAGCGCTGCTGCAACAACGTGGGATCACTTCGCGTGCGGTGAGCGGTCGCGGTCTGGATCACGGTGCATGGCTCCCCCTCAAGCTCATCTATCCGGAGGCGAACATTCGGCTGGTGCAGCTATCGCTGCCTGCCGGTTCGCTCACAGACCTCGCCAGGATGGGCGAGGCCCTGGCTCCACTTCGGGAAGAGGGGGTGCTTATCATTGGCTCGGGCGGGACCGTGCACAACCTCCGAGCGGTCAACCCGGAGGGGCAGACCGAAGCCTGGGCAGAAGAGTTCGAGCAGTGGCTCTATCAAGCCGTGACGGAGAATCATTTCGATTGGTTAACCAGCGGCAGGGATTTTCCGGAGAGTTTCCGCATGGCCCATCCGACGGTGGAGCACTATGCACCGCTAGTTTTTGCCTGGGCTGCGGCGGATGGCTCCCAACCGGGGAGGCGGTTCCACCACAGCTTTGACTACGGCAATATCGGTATGAGCATCTACCTGTTTGGAGAGGCCCTGGAGAAGTCGCGCTGACAGCGCAGGCTGTCAGCGTACCGGTCACAGGATCGGAGCAGTCCATGGGAAACGAATTCCTCGCATTCCGCAGTTGTGCTATATTTTCCAGCCTTCATCCACTGACATAGAAAAGGAGGTGCCCCAATGTTCTTTCAACATGCAATCAATACCTCTGAGTCAGTGGCAATTCTCGCGATGTTCTAACGATACCCGCCTTAATTGTCGCTGATCCGTTTTTCCTAATCTCAGGATCACGACATGTTTAAAAAACTTAAGCTGATTAATCAGCGGCCCGACGTATGGTCTCGTTATACGGCTGCCCTGCTCTGGACCGATAAACACACCTCCGGGCAGATGCTGCAGCTTCATCTCAACCCTGATGTGGATATTGCCTCACGCCGTACCGAGTTCATAGAACGATCTGTGGCTTGGATGAAAGACAAGTTCGATATCGGCGCTGATACAAAGATCTGTGATTTCGGCTGCGGCCCCGGACTCTATACCAGCCGCTTTGCCAAGCTGGGAGCTGAGGTAACCGGTATCGATTTTTCGATACGATCGATTGACTATGCTCGATCCCAGGCTGAAAAGGAGTCGCTATCGATAAACTACATCAACCAGAACTACCTTCAGTTCGAGAGTGATACACAGTTCAACCTCATCACGCTGTTAATGTGCGATTTCTGTGCTCTCAACCCCCCGCAGCGCTCGCTACTGCTGGAGAAGTTCCATAGCCTGTTGGATGACGACGGCCATGTTGTCTTCGACGTCTACAGCCTTGAAGGCTTTGCACAGCGTGAGGAAGTCGCTCAGTATGCCCATAACCTGCTCAACGGATTCTGGGCCGCCGAGGAGTACTATGGCTTTTTGAATACCTTTATCTACGAAGAGGAGCATGTTGCTCTCGATAAGTTCGTGCTCTTTACCAAAGAGCGAGAGCGGGAGGTCTACAACTGGCTGCAGTACTTCAGTCCGGATGCATTGCGCAAAGAAGTCGAACTCGCAGGTTTCACCATTACCGACAACTACGCCGATGTGGCGGGCGGAGACTATGATCAAAACAGGAGTGAATTCGCTGTTGTGTTAAAGAAACAGTAGTCACTAATAAGATGGTCTTGCATGTAACCAAAAGGGTCAGACTCGATGGAAATCGAGTTCTGGCCCTTTTTTCTTTACCGAACAACTTAAAGGGGCAGAGCTTTATTCGCAAATAAAGCAAAATAAAGGGGTCACCTTAATTGAACGGAAGTTGCGATTGACGTGCACCTATCCCGAATAACCATAACGAC
>JBFEYJ010000235.1:0-4202 GCA_041562215.1 Thiohalomonadaceae bacterium
AAATCCAGCCTGTGATGACCACGTATATCGATCATCCTGTCCTCACCCACTCCAGCCTGTTGCGCAAACGCCGGCCAACGCGCCACAGCATCTCTTACCTCTTCGTAAATCTCATTAGGCTTTGATACGCCGATGGACTGACCGACCGCCAGTAAATCACCCACGGTGAAGTTGTCGCGTTTGCCGTTGATCGTCATCTGGTGCTGGTTGGTCCACATGCCTTTCGGGTTATGCGCATAGGTCACGTCAAAGGCGGGGGAGAGCCGCCACTGGCCGTCGGGCGCCATGAGAAAGGCGATGTTCTTTGAATGGTCGTCCTGATTTCTGGCCAGCACATTGAACAGCATACGGCGATATTGCTGCAGGGCCTCGGCCTTGGAGAGGCGCAGGCGGCGCATCACCTGAAACGCCTGTTCATATCCATAGGATCCGGCCATGTTGAAGTCGTAATGGGCGATACCGCAGAGCGACTGCATGTGCAGTTTGCGGCCATCCGGGCGGTCGAAACGGCGGGTCATGAAGTGGGCGCGGCCGTTCTCTTTGAGCAGCCGGCACTCGCTCATTTCGATCCCCGCCGCCGTGGCCATCAGGTGGTAGGCGTATTCGATGCGGCCATAGCCCTCGGTTTTGCCCAGCTCCAGATCGCTCACCCCGTCGAACTTGAGCAGCCAGTGCTCGTAACCGGGGGGAATCTCTGACTGGCCGGAGAGGACACGGCCATCCGCGTTGATGGCGATAATCGCTTTGGCGCGGGCGCCACCGGCGGAGGTACCGACACGCAGGATATCGAGCATGGCATCCTGTCCGCTGCCGCCCAGTTGGGTATCGAGTCGGCCATGGGTGTTTGTGACCTCCTGCGCCAGCGCCATCAGCTCCGCGATCTCCACGGGTACGGCCTGTTCGATTTTGTTATTAAACGGCGGGGCAAACTCCAGCGCACCCATGCCGCGGCTACCGGTATAGCAAAGACGCTCCACCGGGGTGAAGTCGCCACTGCTGCGGCCATTCCGGGCAAGCCAGGCATCGATGATGGCGTTACCGAACTTGTCGGGCAGGGCATCCGCCAGCATGCCGGGCAGGCCGCTGAAGGTCTCCCGGCTCAGAGAGGGAAACTGGAAAATCTCGCCTGCCGCCACGTCATCAAGGGGCATCATCAGTGGGGCGACATCCAGCCCGGACTTGAGGAATTCCGGCTCGAATTCGAACGATGCATAGCCTCGCTCCGCGTCCCAGGCCACAGCCCCGACCGATTGGCCCCAGAGGCTGACATTGGTGACATCGACGCGATCTACCATGAGCCGGCATCCTTGTTGGTGGAGGAGGGGGTATCTTTGCTCGCGCGTTTGGACGCCCGCTTCCGGGTACGCGTGGCGCGCTTCGCCTTGGCCATGGCGAGTGGGCTCTGCTGTGGCTCTGGCAGGAAGGCATCAATCCCGTCGAGGGCGTTGAGTTCGCGCAGCACAGCAAGGAGGTTCTCGATTTTCCCCCGGCCACTCTCCAGAGCCTGGATGGTACCGACACTGAGGGTGGTGCGCTCCGCAAGCTGGCCCTGGGTGCGGTTCTTGCGCAGGCGCAGGGCGCGCAGACGTTGGCCGATCAATTCGGCCAGTTCGGTATCGGTAAGGGCATAGTAGTCCATGCAGCTGTACCTATATTTCTGTGTGTTAGGAGGTTGAATTGCACTTAATACGCAAGTTTCTATACTTTATATAACACCTTGGGAGAGAGGTTGCAATAATACACACAAATTTGTGTGTTAGGCTTTTTTAAGCTTCTTAATATACAGAAATCGATGTCTTATCTACCCAGTGGCCCTTTTCAATACGGGGTTTATTAAGCGCTTACGAAGGATTTGGCGCCGGATCGCAAGTCGGGACATGTGTCGGATTATGATATTTTGGCTATATCAGAGGATGAGAGGGAGTGCGATTCCTTGGCCTGGTAAGAAATTGCGAAGACGTGCAGTGGAGCAGGGCTGTCAGCAACGCCGAGTTTCATTCATCACGATATCGGTTTTGTGAAACGAAAGCTGGAGGTCGGCCAGTATTTCTTTGCGGACATCGTTGCCGAAGGGAAGCAACTTTGCGATTCCGGTGAGTTCACTTTGGCTGAGCCAAAACAGTTGTCACCGCAGGAGAGATTGGCAATCGCCCGGCGTGATTATGCACATTGGCTTCAGCGGACAGAAGAATTTGGTTGGATGGAAACGGCGGCATTCAACCTCCATCAGACCACACAGTCCTGCTCAAAACCATGCTCCTGGTCTTCGCCGGCTACATTCCAGACGAACACTATCTGGCTATCCTCGGCAGCAAGGTGGAAGCATTCGACCCCGATTTTGCCGATATCTTCCCTCAGAAAACAAGTTTCAGCGTGATGCCTTTACCGCGTTGGAGTATGCCTACAGCGGTTTTAATCGCTTCCATCAGCCTCCTTTTATGCGTGCTCGCTGACGATCTGATCGGCGATGCGGGGCAGTTGTTCCTTGTCCTTGACCACGGCGTAAGCCTTGCGCAATTCGGCGATGGCTTCATCGCCGAATTGCTGCACTTTTTCCACGGCTGCCTGGACGGTGGCGTCGTACTTGACCAGGGTGGTCCATTCATCTTCTGCTTCTTTCAGCTGATCGGCCAGTTCCTGCTGCTCACGTTCGGCGGCCAATTTCTGATTGAGGTCGTTGTTGTGGGAGAAAGCACCGTAGACGTTCCAGACGATGCTGATGATCCACAAGTAAAAGATTAGCGTCGGGATGGTGAGAAGCGCCAAGATGGAAACGACTGTAAGGACTATTGCGCCTGTCACGCTGACATAGAACAGGCCGAGCGATCCAAGCAGGAAGGCCAGAATGAAGGCCACGAGGGGGCTTTTTTTATTCATGATACTCGTCCATTAGTTGGGGGTTGCGTATTTGTGTTGGAAGATTGTTGTTCGTTACTTTAGCTGTCTATTTTTGCTTTATCTTTTATGGCATCCGCTGCGTCGGGGATCAAAACCGTATCCTTTCAGGAAGTCCAATGTTGTAACAAAACTACCATCATTTAACTATGACGTCTGTAGGTGGCCCCCTACACGAAAGGTAGGATGCGCTTACTCTCGTGGGTTTTGTTTTATGGGATTATAAGATCGCGCCCAAGCAGCAGTGATTGCTAGCGAGCCGATTGCGTCAGGGAAGGGTGCCGGCCCCGCCATCAGGTGTGGCCACTAAATGTTAATTTTGTTACAGACAACCGTGGCAACTAATAATAGTTGCGTTCCGCTTGCTGTGCCGAGACTTTATCAAATGGCGGCGGGAGTTCCTGCATATAGCCAGAACCTAGGGGCTCTGGCGTGTAGTTAACCTTGTTCATTGCTTTTTGTCTCTTGGGACAGTGTCGTAACGCTATACCCTTGTTATAGCCCTTGGTGGTGGAGATGCTCATTACCAATGAGACGATCTGCACGTCTAATGCAGTTTTTCCTTGGCCTTACTATCAATAGCACGGCCTAGTCCAGTTACCGATAATCGCCGCTCATCAATAGCTGCCAGTACGGTAACCTGCGGGACATTGCGGCGAGCCGCATGCATCCAAGAGCAGGTTTTATCCAGGAATTTATGTAATACTTTCTGCGAATGCATGGTGTGATCTTAATAATCAGGGACAGACCACGGCTGCCGAGGTCCGACGCGTAGGAGAAATAAGAAGGGAAGGGGGCTGAATTGGGTAAAGTATGACCATAGTGAATCTAATCTGCCCCCTTAAGTCCGGCGCTTCGCGGTAGTGTTGGTGGCGACGCGGGTTAGCGGTATCGTTAGACACACATCCAAATCCATTTTATTTTTGAGAATAACATGTCAGCAAAGACGGTTAATGAAGAGTCAGCTCAAACAGCATCCCCTCGCCAGTGGATTAGGTTAGTTGTGGCGTATCTCCTTATCCCGGTGATTTTATTTATATGCGCTGGCGACCTCGGTTGGTGGCAGGCGTGGATCTATTCCCTACTGATCGTTGCCGCTGGTATAGGTGGGCGCATATGGTCCGAGCAGCGACATCCCGGGTTGATGGCTGAACGTCAAAATATTGAGAAGATGCAAGACGCAAAAGCCTGGGACAAGGTGCTTGCCCCACTGATGGCGGTAAGTGTCGTGTTCCCTATGGTCATTGTGGCAGGGCTGGACCACCGCTATAACTGGTCACCTGAATTTCCACTATGGCTCATCGTAA
>JBFEYJ010000236.1:0-4146 GCA_041562215.1 Thiohalomonadaceae bacterium
CGAGATGACATTGAAGGTGTAGGTCACATCCTTGCAGCCAGGCAATTTCAGCTGATAATCACGGCTGTAACCGATAGTGCCTTGATGTGCCACATTGAGCGTATATTCACTGTAGGCGCTACCCAACAAAACGACGGCGCCGACACCGTCAGCTCCGGTCGGAAGAGAGAGGGACAGCGTCTGAGGGCATACCCCGTCACCTGGGCAGAAAGCCGGTTTCAATGCGCCATCCGTGCCCTCGGCATTTCGGGATACGCGTTGTTCCAGAATAAAGTCAAGCGGTACGTTGGAAACCGGATTGCCGAATTGATCCCGCATCTGGATGTTGATGTAGTCATGGGTTGAACCGGGATAGGGTTGCCCGAGGCAACAGTCATTCGTACGGGTCAGCTCCACCGGATTATCCGGGTAGGCAACAAGCTGGAAAGGCTTATTTAGGACAAGGGGGCCTCGGTACGTCAGCACTGCAGCATCGACAATATTGAGGCCTGCTCTGGTAACCCTTTCATCAAGCGGATCACGCATCAGGTAGACAGGATTGACCGCTGTGGATTGTCCCAAGCGCAATCTTACCGAAGCGCGTCCATTATCCGCTGTCTCCAGGGTGACCGGTTCGTTGCTCTCGAAGGTGCTCACGGTTTGTTCACCGCTAACCGGATCAATCTCTACCACCTCAACAATAAAGGTGCCGTAACCTTCCGATGCGGCAAAGTTGACCTGTGCCCCGCTAACGGGTCGACCGGAGGCGTCTTTGACCTGAACTTCGAGTGGATATTCCAATTCCTGACCGACGATACCCGCTTGGCCATTGGTCGCTTCGATGATTGAAATGCTCGCACCCGAGAGCGGATCATTATTCGGCGTCTGGCTGTTAGCGGCTTCAAGGGCATCTTGTAACCATTTAAGTAGCCAACCGCTGCCCGGCTGCGTGGTCTGGCCACCGGCCAGCCCGCCGGCGATGAAATAGCCTCCGCCGCCTGTGTGCGGATCATCCACTCGCCACACAGATCCGCTCCATGCGTTATGGGAGATCAAGCCGCTTGGTAGTTCAACGGTCATGCCAAGGCGTAACCAATTCTGTATATCGGCCAGCACCTCCGGCGGATGTGTCAGGGTGGGAAGGAGTGTCGCCGCATTGTCCGAATCAATCCTCAGCACACCCATACCCGTGGTCCGCGCTAAGCCTAGGCCTTTATCTGCTGAAATGGCATCCGGGCCGCCTGCATAGAGCTGCTCAAAGATGAAGTGCTCAAGGGATGAACCTTGTAATGCCGAGAATCGCATCCAAGATGCTGCATGAGCACTACCCTCATCTCGGGCAATGGGGTTGGCAAGGCGCAGCGCTGCATCCACTGAAACCCCGTTCCAAGTCATTCTGTGAGGTAAGCCCAGCGCCCAATCCACTCGATGTGTATTGCCGACAATGACTATGCTCGGTAAGGGGCGCAGGACGGCAACGTTGAAAAGACCGGCAAGCTCATCCTCCGATTTGTGCCAGCGCTCGGTATAAGCTTGTGCGAACTGATACAGATACTTGGCCGCCTCATATTCGGTATCTGCAGGATTCTCCGAAGCAGGTCCATCCGCTCCGCTCTCCCCTGTACCGACGGCTATAGCCTGATAACCACCCGAAGTCGCCCAGTAATCGACACGTTCCGTCATTGCCGGGCCAAGCAGATGCACCTCAAGGCGGTGCTCCTTGCCCATCTCGATGGACCCCTCCCCTACCGCCACTCGGCGTCCATCTATGCGTAACTGCGGGCGGAGTTTGATGAGGTAGGCCGGTACATAGTCCAGGCCGCCGAAGAGGTCGGCTGTTTTCTGATCTTCAACCGTTGCCGGCATATAGGAGAGAGTGACCCGATGACCCGACAAGGAAGCGACCGACATCGTGTGGTCCAGGATAATGGGGGCATTTGCATCGCCGCCTTGCCGTGCCACAAAGCGTACCCGCTGGCGTTCATCCGCCTTCAGTTCTGCAGACTCAGCGGTTACTGCGATCACTTTTGCTGCCAATGTATTCGGTAGTAAACCGAGGGTTTGCCCCTCAGGCGTGCTCCCCCCGAGTAGTGCCTCGTATGTCCTGTCAGAATCGGTTGTCTGGAGATGAGTGTTTATCTGATGGCGAAGAAGGGAGAGGGGTGTTTCTTGTTGAGGCTTACTCAGATAGGTGGTGATAAATGATTCGGCTTCAATACCGGCTTCGGCAAGTGCGCTATGAATAGGCGTAACAATATGGTTCTTAAGTGCCGGTGCCAGGGCCAGCCACACCGGCCCGGAAGCGTCGACCATAGCCCCCCGGTAGTTGGTATAGGGAATACGGGCGCTCACCCATGTATGCTCTATGGCCACGGCTGCAATTTGACCGCCACGAATTTGGGGGGTGAAGGCCACACCGGCAAGGCTTAGTGCATTAGCCGCTTGTTGCGGATCGTTCAGCCCCAGGCTATGCATCACTTGTTCAATCGGCAGTTCAATCACCCCGCGAACATAACGTGCCTGCATACCGCTTGCGCGATATAGCGCAATAAGCAGACTGGCCTGATCAACATCATTGCCGGACTGTTGCTGGAGTGTTTGCTCGGCACCTTTCATACCTCCCGCGTACCACTCTGTGCGTATTGTGTTGCGGACAAATTCGTAGATGAGGACAGGGTCGTGTTTGAGTGCCTTGGCCTTGGCTAAAATCACATCCGTTAATGGCGCATCAGTGGTCCCCGCCAGATCTGCTTCGTTCAAATCGACGGCGTCTCCGGATGCGTAACTTGGTGACATTACTGGCGTCAGGGCGGGGGCTCTAGGGGCGATAGAGGCTTGACGATAGGGTAAGTTAGAGGCACGGAGAATTTTTAGTGGTGGGTGTGCGGCTTGTATAGTCTCGATTGCCGAGACGGCCTTCTTTAGGGAGTCGAGTAACGAAGAGCGCTTTGATGCGCTAAGTAATGATCCCGACTCTGCCATAGACGACAAATCTTCAGAAAGAAGTGTTTCAAGGGATCCTATGACATCGTTTAATGCGGCATTAACTTTCGACTCAGTACGACTTTGACGTTCGATAAGTGTCGTGCTGACACCTGCATTATCCAAGGTGCGGTGTACCGACCTCATTCGCTCATTTAGCAACATTTTCGCGGCTATAAGCGACTCGAAGGAATCCTGCAAAGACTTGAGCATCGCGGGTTTGCGTAGCTCATTCGCTAACGCCGAATCAGCCTTTCTCCGAAAGTCGCTTAATGCTTCGGTGAGATCCAGTGCTTCACGAGGACCACTGTAATCTGAACCTGATACGGCAGATATTGCAGGTACAGCCGCTGCCGCTGTACCAAAAAGCAGAAAAAAAGCGGCGACAATTGGATGAAAAGACGAGAAATGGCGGGCAAAATGCATCATAAAGCTGTAAGATCCCTCTTTTGTTCGTTATTATTATTCCTTGCAGTCACCTTGCGGCGTCAATACCATTCGGTTTTTATGGACATATAGCCTGCTTTGTTTTTTAGCATGTTTATTTGACGATGGTCAATGATTATGACCTGCCTCCAGAATTACTACCAAGCCATTCTTGGTTCATTCCGTATGGTTGTTTAAGATCGTAACGGCTGTGCAATTTTGGTCTACCTAAGCACCGAATGCGATTGATTCTCATTGTAATCGACACGCCACTGTTTGATTATCGCCCCGGCACGGCTGAGTTGGTGGCGGTACACGGGGTGTAGAGCAGGAAGAACAACAGAAAGGCAAAGGCCCCCACTGTCCTGCTCGGCGGCGGCGCTCTCGACGTTTGCTACATCCCCGAATCCAATATTCAAATCTCTTGATACGTTAATGAGAATCATTATCATTCGCGTTATATGTTTTTTATAATTCTCAGGTAGCCATGACTGAACACGATAATAAGGGGAGTCTTTCCCTCCCCTCTGGGGAAAACAACGGCCACTCGCCTTGCCGTATGCGCAGTAGCGATCTCTTTGCCGGGCAGCTGCGGCTGCTCATCGAGCACGACGGGGGGGATTATTTGCTGCAAATCACCCGACAAGGCAAGTTGATTCTGACCAAATAGCCAAACAATTTTATCCGGCAAGCCAGCCGCCAGCCAGCCTCAATGCAACGCCGCCACTCCAGGCGGTATCCACACTTGGGGAAAAACTA
>JBFEYJ010000237.1:0-4140 GCA_041562215.1 Thiohalomonadaceae bacterium
AAACTAATCTCAGTGGCACTGACTTCAGCCGGTCAACATTGCCCGGTGCGAGCTTTATTGAACTCAACATGTCGCAGGTTAATTTCGAAAAGGCTGAACTTGCAGGAAGTCAGTTTATCAACTGTAAGCTGGATGGTAGTAATTTTTCCGGGGCCCATCTTGATGAATCAAGTTGGATTGAGTCAAATCTGGATGGTGCAAACTTTGCTGATTCCTTGATGACCAATACTCGCTTTCCAGGTGGAACTTCATTACGTGGAGCAAGTTTCGTCCGGGCAATGCTGGATACCGCGAACTTACGTGAAACCGAACTGGAACGTGCGGATTTTAGCGATGCCAGTCTGAATATGTCTGACTTTGGTGATGCCAGAGCGGAACAGGCGGTTTTCGCCCGTTCTATGGCAAAAGCCGCTCAGTTCATCGGGACTGACCTTGGAGGGGCTGATTTATCAGGCATGAATATGATGGAAGGATCCTTGATGAAGGCCCGCCTTACCCGTGCAACCCTGGTTAATGCCAACTGTTACGGCGTAGAGTTTATGAGTGCCACAGTGGGTGATACGAATTTTTCGGGAACCAATCTCGAGGATACCAAACTTGAAAAATGGAGTCCCGGTCGATGACTCGCGATGAACTGGAGAGTCTGGTAACACAGGGAGAGGTGATTTCCGGTGTAGACTGTCGCGGCCAGGATTATAGTGGGTTGGATCTCTCTGCTGGTGTTTTTTCAGATGTCGATTTTTCAAATGCAAAATTCGCGTCAGCACAGCTCAATGAATGCGTTTTTAATGAATGCCGTTTGAATGGCGTCGATTTTAGCAATGCTTCGATGGAGGCTGTGGCGTTCAGTGGATGTGACTTAAGCTCTGCCGTACTGAAAAACGCCAGGTTATGCAGTGCGAGTATAGTCGAATCTACTATAGAGGATGCCGATTTTTCCAGTGCGGATATGGATCACGCTGGAGTGCATGATTCCAGCCTAAAGAATACAAAATTTGAGGAGGCAAACCTTACTTTTGCCAGTTTCACTAATTCTGATCTCTCTGGGTTATCGCTTACCGATGCGAAACTTGAGAGAACAAATTTCATTGATGTTGATCTCAGTGGTAGTGACTTTCGCGGTGCTGAGATGCAGCAGACGATATTCCAGGGCCCATCGATGCACGGCCAAAATTTCTCTAATATGAATCTCACCCTGACACAGTTCAGGGAGGCTGATTTGAGTGGATGTGATTTCAGCGGGGCCAACTTGACCCAAGTGAGTTTCATGGAAGCGAATTTGAAAAAAGCTAAATTTGATGGCGCCAATGCCTCCCAGGCGATTTTTTATGGCAGCGACCTGACTGGTGCCAGACTTAACAGTGTCAATCTGGAACAGGCAAGTATGCAACTCTGCGTCTTGTCACTTGCTGATATAAGAGGGGCTAATCTGATCCAGGCACAGATGGAAGGAGCAATTTGTGATGGCACACTATTCGGCGGATCCGACCTGACCTACGCCGATATGTCACATGTGGTCCTCAAGGACTGCGACATGACCAATCTTTCTCTCAACAGAACCAACATGCATCAACTGCTCGATAGTGCATCACTGTGGCAGGGGAGCGACAAGAGTCTGGCATTCGGGACGGATAAGAAGCGTCTCGAAGCCGAGCAATGGAAACCAAAGTAAGGAGTCAGCAATGCAAGCCACCAATATCGTAAACTTACCTGGCCGCGCTACTCAGACGGTCGAGCATGGAACCGTTCTTGGCGGGGGGGACGATGGCTATGTGGTACAGGGCACCGCGGGGACATTTGCCGCAGCTGTAGCCTTCAGCTGCCTGCTTAAACCGATGGCAGGTGATAAGGTGTTGTACACACGCGACAGCGATGGCAGCAGCTTTATCCTCTCTATCCTCGCCCGCCCAACTGGCCCTGATGCCGTGGTCTCCTTTCCGGGGGATGTCGTAGTCGAAGCAGCCAAAGGGCGTGTGATGATCGCCGGTGCTGACGGGATTGATATGTCCACCTCATCGGCGCTTACCATGCTTGCCTCTGATCTCAATGTTGCCGCGGAGAGCGCTCGCTTCCATGTTGCAGACACACAGGCCGCCGGAGATAGCTTTACAGGTAATCTTAACAAGGTACGCCTCTTCTCCGATGCGATTGACGTGGTGGCCAAACGTGTGACACAGCGTGTAAAAACCAGCTTCCGCTGGGTGGAACAGATCGAGCACGTTACCGCCGGCCAGATGCTCCATTCAGTACGCAATCTGTTCTCCTTGCGTGCCCGCCAAACAGCGATTAAGGCCAAGGATGATGTGAAAATTGATGGGAAAAGGGTACATCTCGGATAATTATCGGTATCGACACACCACATATTAATCAACACGAAGGAATCGTTATGTTTGCAAATTGTCAGAAGGGAGGCATGAACTTTGCGATGCCTGATGTTTGCCTCACACCCATCGGAACCGCGATCATCCCTATCCCCTATCCCAACATTGCACAAGGCTCTACCGCCAAACCAAATACGGCGGCGAAGAAAGTTATGATTAGCGGCGCGCCCGCGCATAACCTGCAGACCGAGGTCCCGATGAGCAACGGAGACAATCCGGGTGTACGAAAAGGGGTGATATCCGGAAAGGTGATGGGCCCGCGCAAAAACACCATGGGAGCCACCACCATCCTTATCGGCGGCAAACCGGCAACCAAACTAACGAGCATGACTGGCCAGAACGGCACGAGCGCGAATGCCGTGGGCGCCACAGTCGCTCCGGCACAAACCACAGTGATGATAATGAAGTAAGAGGGGACACTGCCAGCGGTGCCTGCCAGGCATCGTGTGGCCTGCCTGCTGCATCGATACCTCATTATCTTACCCACCGTCATCCCCTCGGAACTGGGGTAAACAGGGGCCTCAGAATGCAATGGATACATTGCAGGTAAGGCCCGGAGAGGAGGGAAGAAAGGATGCGACTCAAACGTCGAGAAGATGTCCAATGGCGAGACCTGCCCAAGGTCGAATCACCTTTTTTCGCCCGTGCCTGGGTAGAATCCAACGTCAATATCAATGGCCGTGAGCTCTGCTGGGTTCAGGGACTGGACGATGTTGTCTGGGACGACCTTAGTCACAACCGTCACGTCTGGGACAGCCACGCACACAACCGCCTGATTGAGAGAGTGGATAACGCCGAGGTTTTCCTGGTCCACGGATTTGGCAGTGACCCGGTAATGCCCATTGTGCGGCGCAGCGCAGGCGAGAAGAGCGACAGCTGGAAAGTTGAGGCATCGTTAAGCCTTGATGCTCAATTCAACGTGCAGCGAATGCTCCATCACGCCCGTCAGACCCGCGGTATCTGGGCACCCCTTGTCGTACCGAAAAAAGCAGCCCCCAAGACCGAGGTTAAAAAGGAGGAGCCTGAGGAGCTGACAGTCACCAACCCCGTCTGGGAGCATATCGATAAACAGCGTGGGGATGATAGCCCCGACGCCACGATAGCAGGCGATAAAGTCACCCTTAAAGTGGACGTTACCGGCGCCGCCGACGGCAATCGAGTGACCTTCAAGGTCTTCGACACCTCAATCACCCCACCAAGCCGGGTAGCCGTGGTAAGAGGCGAAGTCGAAGGTGGAGTCGGCACTGCTGAGTGGACGGTCAAGGTCAATCGACAGGGGGCTAAGCTGGAGTTTGAGGGAGAAGTGCGGCGCGTGAGTAGTGAGAGGGCGGAGATACCGGTGGTTGAGGTATTTAATTTCGTATTTTCGTTCTAATCAACCAGTAGAAGAACAGCACAAATCAGGACCTGTAGCCGCCTGCAGCACCGTAAACATCGGTGTACAGCGGGTGCAAAGGAGAAGCACATGAAGTTTGTTTATCCCATAAAAGACAAAGAAGACGCCGAAGCGCTATACCAGATAAACCGTGGAGGGAAAGGCGGATTCTATCCTATTGGGAGCAACTATTCTTATCACGGAGGGATGCACTTCGAAGCAGCGGGTGATGAGGATCACCCTGTCGTTGCAATCGCTGACGGTGAGATTATTGCTTATCGTTACATGAAAGAGTACGTGAAAGAGCCGAAACATGCAGGCATAGAAACCGCTACGACAGAAGCTTCAAGCTCAGAAGGTACCAGTACGGAAGGCACGAGTACG
>JBFEYJ010000238.1:0-4098 GCA_041562215.1 Thiohalomonadaceae bacterium
AAGCTTTTTGCGCTTGGCGAGAACCAGCCAGATGTCGAGCAGGCTGATTTCATCATCCTGGTATCGGTAGGCTTCGGGCAGTGCCTGGTTTTGATTTAAGGACATTGATCCCTCTTTTCTTATTGGCATAAATGACCTGGACACTATTCTACCTAATCCATGTGGTTATGTCGTTATCCCTAAATCCATTGTGTTGAACTCATAGCACATTACTGTGATAGGCATCACAGTGTCCTGGTGTAAAACGGTCGTCAAAGAGCTGTCGTGATCTGACGGCTCGATCAGGGGACAAAGCCCTACTGCTTCAGGTGTTCAAGCGCACCCCGCCGAGAGCAAGCCTAGGCGCATGTGGAAGCTCGCGGCAAGATGCTCCTACCCGATGATTACGCTGTTATCACCGGGATTTTTACAGTATCGGCCTTTTGCTGGTACTCCTCGATCTGGTTGAAATTGAGGTAGCGATAAACCTCCCCGGCCATGGTATTCAGCAGGGTGACTTTTTCCAGGTATTCCTCACGTGAAGGAATATGCCCTAGCTGGGCGGTGACAGCGGCAAGCTCGGCAGAACCGAGGTAGACCATGGCGTCTTTGCCCAAGCGGTTAGGGAAGTTGCGGGTGGAGGTAGAGAACACCACGGCCCCGTCGGCGACCCTCGCCTGATTGCCCATACAAAGGGAGCAGCCAGGCACTTCGGTGCGTGCACCTGCCTTGCCGAAGACGCTGTAGTAGCCCTCTTCGGTCAGTTGGTGCTCGTCCATCCGGGTCGGCGGGGCGATCCACAGACGGGTGGGTACGGCACTACCGGCGGCTTCCAGCACCTTGCCGGCAGCACGGTAATGGCCGATGTTGGTCATGCAGGAGCCGATAAAGACTTCGTCGATCGGCTGGCCGGCCACTTCGGAGAGCAGCTTGACGTCATCCGGATCATTGGGACAGGCGACGATAGGCTCCTTGATGTCATCAAGATCAACCTCAATAACGGCGGCATAATCCGCATCAGCATCCGGCTCCAGGAGCTGTGGGTTGGCGATCCACTGCTCCATCGCTTCGATACGGCGTGACAGAGTGCGCTTGTCTTCGTAGCCATTGGCGATCATCCACTTGAGCAGGGTGATGTTGCTCTGCAGGTATTCGATGATCGGCTCTTTTCTCAGGCGCACGGTACAGGCGGCGGCGGAGCGCTCGGCAGAAGCGTCGGAAAGCTCGAAAGCCTGCTCCACTTTCAAATCCGGCAGCCCTTCGATTTCCAGGATACGGCCGGAGAAGATGTTCTTCTTGCCCTGTTTTTCCACCGTGAGGTGCCCCTGCTGGATGGCGACATATGGGATCGCATTGACCAAATCGCGCAGGGTTACGCCGGGCTGCATCTCTCCCTTGAAGCGAACCAGAACAGATTCGGGCATATCGAGTGGCATCACACCGAGCGCCGCGGCAAAGGCCACCAAGCCGGAGCCTGCCGGAAAGCTGATGCCAATGGGAAAACGGGTGTGGGAGTCACCGCCGGTGCCCACGGTGTCGGGCAGCAGCATGCGGTTGAGCCAGGAGTGAATCACGCCATCCCCCGGACGGAGCGACACGCCGCCGCGATTGATGAAGAAACCCGGCAATTCGTGCTGTAACTTCACATCGACCGGTTTTGGGTAGGCGGCGGTGTGACAGAAGGACTGCATCACCAGATCGGCGGAGAAGCCGAGGCAGGCCAGTTCCTTGAGCTCGTCGCGGGTCATCGCGCCCGTGGTGTCCTGGGAGCCTACGGTGGTCATGCGTGGCTCGCAATAGGTGCCGGGATAGATACCGTCGACACCACAGGCGCGGCCGACCATCTTCTGCGCCAGGGTAAAGCCCCTGCCATTTTCCACCGGCACTTCGGGGCGCTTGAAGATCCCGGAGGGTTCAAGCCCGAGGGCCTCGCGGGTCTTGTCGGTCAGGGAGCGGCCAATGATTAGCGGGATACGACCACCGGCACGCACTTCATCGAATATGGTGGAGGGCTTGAGCTGGAATTCGCTCAGCACCTCCCCTGCCGCGTTCACTATCTTCCCTTCATAGGGCTTGATAGTGATCACATCGCCCATGTTGAGATTGTCGACGTCGCACTCGATGGGCAGCGCGCCGGAATCTTCGGCCGTGTTGAAAAAGATCGGCGCGATCTTGCCGCCAATGATCACACCTCCCTGGCGCTTGTTGGGCACAAAGGGGATGTCATCGCCCATGTGCCAGAGCACGGAGTTAATCGCTGATTTTCTGGAGGAGCCGGTGCCGACCACATCGCCGACAAAGGCCAGTGGATTGCCCTTCTCTTTCAGCGAGGTGATCTTGTCCATTGCGTCCGGCATTTTGCTGACGAGCATCGCCTTGGCATGCAGCGGGATGTCGGGGCGGCTCCACGCCTCGGAAGCGGGTGAGAGATCATCGGTGTTGGTCTCGCCCGGTACCTTGAATACGGTCAGAGTGATCGCCTCAGGCAGGGCACGCTTGTTGGTAAACCAGGCCCCTTCGGCCCAGGCCTCGACCACATCCTTGGCCCAATTGTTGGTCTTGGCCTTGTGGATCACGTCGTGATAGGCATCGAAGATCAACAAAGTTTTAGAGAGCGCCTTGGCGGCAATGGGCGCCAGGTCATCATCGTCCAGCAGCTCGATTAGCGGAGCGATGTTATAACCGCCCAACATGGTGCCGAGTAGTTCGGTGGCCAACTTGGAGCTGATGAGCGGTGATGAGACGGTTTTCTTCGCCACGTCGGCCAGGAAGGCGGCCTTGACGTAAGCGGCCTCATCCACGCCGGGCGGTACCCTGTTAGTCAGCAAATCGAGCAAAAACTCCCCTTCCTGCGGAACCGGCGTCTTGAGAAGATCGATCAACTGCGCGGTTTGGCTCGTGTTCAGGGGCAGCGGCGGCAGGCCTTCGGCCTCGCGCTCAGCAACATGTGCTTTGTATTCTTCAATCATATCAACACGTTATTTTTTTGAGGGAATTGGTCGGGAATATCGCAACATAATAGCCGATGTTGAGGCTTTGAAACAGGGTCTCTTGCTCAAGGCGGTTGTGATGTCTTTTTCTGCTCGGCAAACGGCCGGTTTGTCACTACAGCTATGGCCATGTTGATGAAACAATGCCGAGCAGAAACTACGCTTTTCTCACTCCGATTGTAGTGATGTTTGAGCGGGGTTGTCGATGAAAACATCCCGGGAAGAAACGTGACACCCTGTTTGTCCTGTTTGGGGCAGGTGGTGATTTGTCGCAATGCCTCATCATACCCGCCCTGTTCAATCTCTATCTGGATGGACAACTGCCGCAGCACTTTGCTTTACAAGACAATGTTCTTCATGCCCTACGTCCCATTCCGGTAGATGCTATCGATGAGCAAGCGGCAAGAGGACAGTATTACGAGGGGTGGATGAACGGAGAACGGGTCAGTGCTTACTGCGATGAGAAAGGGGTGGCGCCCCGTTCCAACGCGGAAACGTTCGCCGTGCTCAAGCTACATGTGGATAACTGGCGATGGCAGGGGGTGCCGTTTTATCTGCGCTCCGGCAAGCGGTTGGAGGCAACCGTTTCAGAGATATCGATTCGTTTTCGCGATGTCCCTCACAAGTCCTTTCCCGCCTCATTCGGTCTTAATGAACAGCCTGCAAGGCTGGTGATCCAGATAGCCCCTTATGAAGGTATTGTTTTGAAATTCATGGCCAAGGAACCGGGGCCTCACCTGCGATTACGACCGGTAAATATGCGGTTCAGTTACCGTGACGCATTCGAGAAGCGCTCGCCAGGGGGATACGAAACCCTGCTACGAGATGTCATGCTGGGTGACGCTACTCTATTCATGCGAGGCGATCAGGTTGAGGCGGCATGGCGACTGATCATGCCGGTTCTGGAGGCCTGGGAAGACAACCCAGCAATGGATTTTCCCAACTACGCGGCCGGTTCGTGGGGGCCTGAATCGGCAACCATGCTCGTTGCCCATGACGGCAACAGTTGGCTCGCCCCGACCCTGTCGGGTAAAAGCACCGTGAATAGATCGTAAGCCGCCCGCGGGATGAGCCTAAGCCTGCTCTGCCAGATTGGTCTCTGTCAGCGTCAGCTCGAGAATATCCCCCA
>JBFEYJ010000239.1:0-3993 GCA_041562215.1 Thiohalomonadaceae bacterium
CTGGCAACACTTAACGAGGAGGCACGTGACGCCGCGCTCGATCTGATCGGCGAGCGACTTGCCACGCTACAGGTCGGTTTTGTCGACCCTGACGGACTGCGCCTGCATAGCCGACGCACACGCCGTATGGTCAATACGTCTGTGGAAGCGGAAGTGACAGACCATCCCGATGAGCGGCGTAAGCTGTTCGTGCAGCAGGCTCTCGACCGCGCTTTCGCGATTAGCAACAGCGAGCTGCGTGCCTATTTGGTGGAAACCCTGGCCGGAGGGCATTCTGTGCGGACCGGCTGCCTGCCGGTGCGAGATGCACGGGATTTGCTGCGTGCCGCCCATGCCATCGAGGTTGGTATCGCTGTAAGCGGTGCTTACCGGTTTAGCGTCGAACCGACCGGGCAGCGCGTACGCACCGACTACTACGATGCAATGGATGAATTCGTCATTGAACTGTTGGAATGTGAAGAATGAATCCCTGTTCCTTTCGCCAGGTTGCAAAACGCGCGCGGGCCTTCGCTAAGTGGCTTGACCATGCGCCTTTGCAGTTTGGCGGGTAATGACGGCTATTTAGGTAATCAACTTACACTATGGAAACGATGGAAAAATATCTGGAACAGCGGCTCGAAGCCGCAGGTGTGAGCGCCGAAGAGCTGCGCGAGTTGCTGGTGCGACTGCTCAATTATGGCATCCTTTGCCGAGAGGAGAGCCAGACCGAACGCGAGCTTTATGACCGTTTTCTGCGTGTCGAGGAGCCGGCGCGTGAACTGTTGGATATGGTCGGTATCACGGTTCATCTCGACCGCCGACTCGAATACCTGCGCCTTCTGCCGCCTGGTACACAGGTTCCCGGCATGGAGGGTGCGGCGGAACAAGCTTTCTCCGGCAGCCTGCGTGCCCGCCTTAGCCAGAACGAAGTGGCACTGCTGCTGGTGCTGCGGGTGCAGTACGACAAGGCGCTACGCGAGGGCAAGCTGGATGAACAGGGTTTCGTTAATGAGTCGTTCGAGTCGCTGGGCATCGCGATGAAGAACTTGCTCGGCCGTCCACTGCCCGATAAGGTGACCGAGCGCAAGCGGTTGTTCCAGCGCCTCAAGCAGCTTCGCCTTATCGAGTTTCGCCAGGAGGAGGATATCGATAACAGCGAGAGCTGGCTGCGGATCCACCCGATGATCGTCGACTTTGTCGGCGGTGACGCGCTCGCGGCGTTAAGTGAGGTAAAAGACTTCAACGCCGAGGAGGCCGAGGAGGCCGAGGAGGCTGAGGGCGGTGAGAGCGCAGAGGCAAATCATGGTTGAGCGCATCATCATGCCGAACCTAGCGTTATCTCTTGCTCGGCGTTCGAATGCCTTTCGCATGCAAAGGCTTGTCGTAAAAGCCCCGGCCCAGCATAGTGTGTTTGTGTTACCAGGAGCCGATGATGTTTCTTAAACAGTTCATCTACGTCAACTGGGGCAACCTGCCTAATGGTGAGTTCGATTTCGGCCCGATCAATCTCTTTTCCGGTGGCAACGGCTCGGGCAAGACCACCGCGGCGGATGCGATCCAGACGGTGATGACCGCCGCCCATGAAAACCTTTTCCAGTTCAATCCAGGGCAGGACGAAACAACCCAGCGGGGGCGCGGTGGCAAACGGGTGCGCACCCTCGCCTCCTATGTCCTCGGCTGCGACGATGGCAGCTTCTCCCGCCCCGACCGCAACGACGGCTATCTTGCTGCCATATTCCATCCCACGCAGGGTGAGACTGCCGAGCCGTTTACCGCGCTGATCGCGGTGCGTGCATGGCTGGAACAGGGAGGAAGTCAGGCGGTGGCGCGCCAGGAAGAGGCAGTGTTTTTTATCCTAACCGGCGTCGAGCTAACCCTCGGCCACCTGCAACGCGAGGACAAGGCCGGTCGTTACATTACTCCGCTGGACCATCTCCCCGGCCATCTGGTGACGGAGTTCGGCAAGCGCGCTGTTGAGCGTTACGACACCAAGAAAGGCTATCTCCGGCGCCTCTATGCGGCGTTGCGTGGCCGCGCCGAGCAGGTGACTGAACACGAGGCGGTGGCCGCTGCACGCGCCTTCTCCCGCTTCATGGCTTACAAGCCGGTCAGCAGTATTAACCAGTTCGTCGCCGAGGAGATCCTCGAACGGCGGGATATGGGTGAGGCGATCCGCACCGTCTCCGGCCAGCTCAAGACCATTCACGGAATGGAGCGCGAAGCGCACGCACTGGTTGAGGGGATCGCTTTGCTGGAGAGCGCCGCCGGTCATGCGCGTGACTACATCGGAGGCTGGCTCGATATTACGGCCCTCGACTACACCCTGGCGCGCCATGATTATCTTGCCCGTCAGCAGGACTATCTCAATGCCAAGCGCGAGCAGCAGCGCCTGCGCGGTCGTGGCGGTGAGCTGGACGCTGAGTTGGCGTTGGCGGCACAACGCCAGGTTCAGCTGCACGAACAGCTGGTGCAATTGGAGGCGCAGCGACGCGGCATCGATGCGCTGCGTCAGAAGGACGAACTGGAGCATCAGCGCGATGAAGCACACCACAACCTGGTCGGGCTTGGCCGTGATTTGCTACTGCAGGACAACCTGGTACAGCGGAACGCCGGACAGATCCCCCTCATCGTCGAGGGGCTGCAGGCCGAGGCACTGGTAGCTGACCTGCCGCAACTTTGCGATATGCAAAGCCGCACCTTGGCGCGAGAAGCGCAACAGCGGGGCGGTCGTGGCGATATTGAGCTTTCAGCGCTGCTGCAACAGGACCTTACCGGCGACCTTGGCGCGCTTGAGCACTATCTTGACCAGGCCGGTGCCGCCCAGCAGGCGCAAAACGCCTTGCTTGAGTATTGGCGCGGCAAGGACGATGGCGACAACAGTCGTCGTGACCTGCTGCAAGAATTGCATGCCGAACGACGCCGCCGCTACGAGCAGCTGGACACACAACACCGGCATAAGGAAGGAGAAATAGCACGCCTGGAGTCAAAGCAGGTGAGCTATCCCCCTTATGTGGAACGGGCGCTGGCGGCGATCCGCGAGCAGTGTCCGCAAGCCGACCCGCGCGTGCTGTGCGACCACGTGGAGGTAACCGATCAGCGCTGGCAGGCGGCCGTTGAAGGTTATCTGGGTGGGGCGCGCTTCGGTATTCTGGTCGAACCGGACCACGAAGCGGAGGCGATCCGTATCGTGCGTGCCCTCACCGGTCGCGATAACCGGGCAAGAGTGATCCAGGGCCACAAGGCGGCCCAGGATGCGGCCCGCATTGAACTCGACAAGGACTCGATCGTCCATGTGCTCGAGTTCAGCCACGCGGTGGCCCGCGATTACCTTATCGCCAGCTATGGTGCTGTACTTCGGGTCGACTCCGCCGAGGGTTTGCGTCATACCCGCCGTGGCCTCACCGCCGACGGCATGGGCTCGGGTAACTACGCCATGTTCCGTTGCGACCTCTCCGACAGCGATCTGGTCTTCGGCGCCGCCGCGCGTGAAAGGGCGCTGGCGGCCAAGCGTACCGAGCTGGAGCGAATCGTCAGCGACTGGCAGTCAGCCGACATGCGGATGCAGGAGAGCGGGCGCCTGCTCGGCGCGGTCGACGCCCTTGCGCCGGTCAGCCACGCCGACACCATCAGCGAAATGGTGTCACTGCGCCGCGAGCTGTCACGGCTGGAGTCTCTGCTCGAGAGCCTCGACCTGGGCGAGCATCAGGACACGGAGGCGAAGCTTGCCTCCCTCAAGGAAGAGGAGTCGCAGCTGCGTCGGCAGCAGAACGAGCTCAACATGGAAAAGGGCAAACTCGCTGAGCAGCTCGAGCAGGCTAACCGTGCGGTGACCGCACTGGCCGACCTGCAGGAGCAGGTAACGCTGAAGGCCGAGCAGTGCGAACAGGCGCTGCGCGATCTGCAGCCGCTGTGGCCTGACTTCGACCCCGAGGCACGGCTGGTGCAGGCCGATGCCGAGGCGCCTGAGCTCGAGCCGAAACAGACGCGCGAGCAACGCGCCGGTCTGGAGCGGCA
>JBFEYJ010000240.1:0-3971 GCA_041562215.1 Thiohalomonadaceae bacterium
GGCTTTTATCCGTGCCTGGAGTTTCTCGATGGCAAATGCGGCTTTTTTCAGACGCTCAGTATCAGTGACTTCTTTATTCTGTTCGTTAGCCATGGTGAATCCTTACCTATAGGTTGTCGATTTCGGCCAGCGTGTTGTCCAACATATTCCTAAGTTCATCGAGGGAAGTGTCGATTGCCCCTTCGCCGCTTGCGCAAACAGCGTCCCTGCTCACCGGGTCGTTAACGCCGATATGGTCCGCTGTTTCGGAAAGCAGGTAGTCAACCAGTTTGTCAACGGTGGGATAATCCAGGGTTAATGTCGAAGAGAGTTGAATCCCCAGGGCTCTCCCCAAGGCATTGCGCAGCTCCACACCCATCAGAGAGTCGACACCCAGTTCATTGAATGAACGGTCGGATTCGATAGCCTTGTCTTGCGTCAAACCCATGATGCTTAAGAGCTGCAAACGAACATAGTCGGCGATCAAATCGCGATGGTCCGAAACGCTCGCCGACTGCAGACGCTCCATCAACTCAGGGGTGTCGGAAGAGGCCCCTGTGCGGCCTCCCGCCTGCGGCAGAAGCTCCGAGACAAGCTCCGGCTGGACGCCGGAAGGGAACTGCCGTGCATAGACCTTCCAGTCAACGGGCAGCACGGCCACCTGACCTTGCCCCCCCGCGAGGATCTCTCCGAAAAACGCAGTCCCTTCGTCAGGACTCAGTATTTCAATACCCTGTTTCGCCCAACTGGCTTGCTCCCGAGCGCCAAGGTTCGCCAACATGCCGGCGCCGGACCACGGTCCCCAATTTATGCTGGTTGCCGCGATCCCCAGAGAACGGCGGAAGTGGGCGAGGCTGTCCAGGAATGCATTGCCCGCAGCATAATTGGCTACCCCATGGGAACCGAGCAGGCTGGTTATGGAGGAGAACATTACAAAGAAGTCGAGAGGCTGATGTCTGGTAAGGAGATGCAGGTTCCATGCACCGTCAATCTTTGCCTCCTTGACCTTCCGAAACCGCGCCCAGTCCTGCTGGGCAAGCATGGCGTCGTCCGTCACCCCCGCTGCATGGACAACGCCTCCCAGAGCGGGCATGGTCAATGCCAGCTGTGCAAATACTGATTCGAGTTCAGCGCTTTGGCCAACATCCGCACTGAACAGCGAGACCTGAGCACCGGCCGCTTCCAGGGCTTCTATCTCCTCATTGGACCGGGGCTTGCGCCGCCCCAATAGCGCGATGTGGCGCGCTCCGTTTGAAACGAGCCATTTTGCAACCTGTAGACCCAGCCCACCCAGCCCACCGGTGATTAGATACGTCGCATCGTCGCGCACGGAAAGCCCTTCCGGACGCACCGACAACCTGACCACGACCTTGCCGACATGTTTTGCCTGGGCCAGGTAGCGGAAAGCGTCCGTGGTATGCGCCTGTTCGAAGGTACGTAGCGGAAGCGCCGGCAGCAGCCCCTCCGACACGGCACTACCGATCCCATTCAGCGTGCGGCTGTACAGTGCAGGATCTTCCTCGGCCACATCCGCCAGTGTGAAGGCGCTGAACACAACACCGGGAGACTGTTGCCTGACCGTTTCCGCGGTCATGGCACCGCGTCTACCGAGCTCCACGAAACGGCCACCGTCCCCTAGCAGGCCCAGGCTTTTCTTTGCGAATTCGGCGCCCAGGGAGTTAATCACGACATCGACTCCCTCCTCCCCGGTTACGCTACGTATCTCGTCATGGAAGTCCAGGGTGCGGGAATTGAAGATGTGTGTGACGCCGAGTTCTTTCAGAATGTGCCACTTACCGGGGCTGGCGGTTGCAAACACTTCCGCCCCGGCGCGTAGCGCCAGATGCACGGCGGCAAGACCCACGCCACCGGCCGCCGCGTGAATCAACACCCGTTCTCCCTCGCAGAGATGGGCCGCATGGTGCAACGCATAATGTGCCGTCAGGTAGGCTGTCGGCAGCGCAGCTGACTGCTCATGGGTCAGAGAGGAGGGCTTGGGAGCGACACGATTGGCCTTTACCGTAGCGAAAGAGCCGAAACAACCGGGCTGACTCGCCATGACGGCGTCACCGATACTGAAATCAGTGACCGAATCTCCGACCGCGGTGACTATCCCCGAGCATTCGAACCCGAACCCTTCAGGCACAGCATCGAGCATTCCTATCGCCTGCATTGCGTCGTGAAAGCTCAGACCAACAGCCCGCACGGCGATTTCAACTTCTCCCGGCCCGGGTTTGCGACGCGGCATGGGACGAAACTCCAGACTTTCAAGCGTCCCGGGAGTACCCATCGCCAACCTGACAGCCTCTTCTCGGCCATCGCCCGGGGCAGTAGCGCGCACCGACTGCTCGAGTCGCGGTACGAATAGGCGCCCCCCACGAAGAGCACACTGATGAGTAGCCGCCTGACCAAGCGCGAGAATGAGACCGGTCACGTTTTCTTCGGGGGAGCCGTCAGGGTCTATATCTACTAACGAACAGCTTTGCTCCGGCTGCTCGACGGCCACTACCCGGCCCAGCCCCCAAAGGGTCGCCTGTTCGGGAGAGAGCGACTCACCGCTAAGGACAGCCTGGGCACCGCGTGAGACAAGCCAGATGCGATGCGTTATTCCACCCGGCAGTTCGCTCAACGCCTGCATCCAGTGCAGGGCCGTACCATATCCGGCCCATTGAGGATCGACCTCTGAATCCGACAGATCAGCCCCATTCAGGCCCCATAGATGGACCAGAGCGATCTCATCATCCTCAGATGTCCCGCTCAGCTCGTCCAAGAGGATCCTGAACTGCTCCGGCTGGTGAATATCCACACTAAAGTGCTCATTCCCATGTTTCCGGTACGAAGGACCGACTTCCACCAGGACCGACCGGCAACCTTTCTGAAGCAGGCTTCTATGTAGCGCGTCCGCTACGCCTCCTGCATCCGCCAACACAACCCACGTTTTCTGAAACAATGAAGGCTTCTCGCCAGCATCCTCGGTGAGCGGATTCCACTTGATTTCATAAAATGGCGGCAGGTTGGAGCCTTCGTCCACACCGAGGGAGCGTTTCAAGATAGCGCCCGTGGTACGCTTTGTGGAATAGCCGTCGATGCGTGCGACAACGGTGCCACTGTCGTCGAAAATAGTGATGTCACCTTCGAACAAATCGGCACTATCCGAGGCCACCCCCTTAGCATGCACCCACAAGCGGGTAGGTACGGTGGCCTGCACCGTCACACGCCTCTTACCGACCGTAATATAAATAGCATCCGAGTTTGCTTCAGGGGCTGGCAGCAAGGTAAGCAGTACCTGACAACAGGCATCCAGAAGTGCAGGATGAATCTTGTAGTCATCAGCCTCCGGTTCGAGGGCGCCGGGAAGCTCCACCACTCCCAAGGCCTCATTAGTACCACTCCAGAGCTCTTTCAGACCGCGATGGTTAGGCCCAAATTCGTAGCCTCGATCTGCAAGCCCTTCATAGAACGCGGTCACTGACTGCGGCTCCCGACAACGCTCCCGCACATCCGCCAGCGGTTCTCCAGTGGCATTATGTTCTGGCTGCTTCAATAAGCCGCTTGAATGAAAGCTCCACTCCTCCGCGTCGGGGTTGCCGGAGCTGCGGATCTCGAATGTGGTCTCTCCATTCAAGCCTGCCTTCAGCAATGTCTGGAGGGATCTCGAATCGCCCTCTCTCAAAAACAGCCCTTCGTGATAACGGATATTTTCAATCTGTAATGCCCCGGTCCCATGCAGTTCCTTCGCCGCCGCCAATGCCATTTCCACGTAGGCGGTCGCAGGGGCGACGACACTGCCGAATACCCCGTGATCATGGAGATAGGACATCTTATCCAGGCTCATTTCGGATTCGAACAGGAGGTTGTCGGTCCCGGCGAGCGGCTGCCGCCGGCCCAGCAGCGGATGCCCGTCTGCACGACGCGGGGACGCCGACCGTACCGGTGCATCAAGCCAGTAGCGTTCGCGCTGAAACGGGTAGCTCGGCGCCGATGTCCGGTAA
>JBFEYJ010000241.1:0-3962 GCA_041562215.1 Thiohalomonadaceae bacterium
CGAGTTCCACGTAAGGAATGTCTGCCGTTATCAGTTTGAAGCGGTTGATAAAGCAAAGTGTATCTTTAGGGTTTGCCTGGAAAAGGGGCTGTCGGCTCAAGGGGAGGAGGAGACTATTCGAGAGGTACAAGCGCGTCTTGGTCAAATTTTTGAGAAAAAGGGGATGACCAATGTGTCGCGTCGGGTTGAAGTGGTCGATGAGCTGTTGCCAGATCCGAAAACAGGTAAATTTCGCGTCATCCTTGTGTAGAATAAAAGGGGATTAGGATTCAACTCGTTAATGCAACTGGAGCGTTGATACCGAAAAATACCTGATTCGGTGTTTTAATTCCAAGTTAATTATTTGGGGCGGTTATTTAGCTTATCCATTACTTTCGATGTGCGTGCCAACGCCGCCTTCAACCGGTATCCTCTCTAACATGAGACCCACTTTTGACATATCGACTCTGAGCCGAGGCTGGCAGCGCCTGCTCGATAAATTTCAGTTACGCCTTTCTCGGGCTGATGCTGTTCTGGAGCTTTCGCTACTCGGGCTGATTAGTGGCGTTATCGCCGGCCTGGTTTCCATTGTGTTCCGGCTTATTGTGGAACGCTCTCAGGAGGCTTTTCTCAGCGGCCCGGCGGGCAGTTATGAGACGCTGGGTAGTTGGATGCGCTTGTGGTTGCCGATCAGCGGCGGTCTTTTTATCGGTCTGCTACTGCAACGCTGCGAAGCCCGTCAGCGGATCGTGGGTATCGTGCATGTGATGGAGCGCTTGCAGTTCTTCCAGGGGCGTTTTCCGTTATCCAATGCCTTGGTTCAGTTTATCGGTGGAGCGGTTGCGCTGATCAGTGGTCACTCGGTGGGGCGTGAAGGCCCCGGCGTTCATCTGGGTGTGGCGGCCACTAATCTCCCTGCACAGTTGTTGCATGTTCCCAACAATACCCTGCGAGTTCTTGCTGCCTGCGCTACTGCCGCGGCCATCGCCGCCTCCTTCAACACACCGTTGGCGGGCGTGGCCTTCGCCATGGAGGTGTTAATGTTCGAATACACGGTTGCCGCCTTTGCGCCTGTGCTGCTGGCGGCGGTTAGCGCCACGGTGCTATCGCAGATTGTATTCGGGGCCGATCTCGCCTTCTCGGTTCCTTCGCTGTCACTCGGTTCGCTTTATGAACTGCCGTACGTCCTTCTCATGGGGATTATTATCGGTGCGTTATCCGCCTTGTTTATCCGCATGCTGAGGCTAACTTTCGGCTGGGCGCCTTACATACCGATTTGGTTGCGGGGGATCCTGGCCGGTCTGATTATCGGCCTCATCGGTTTCTTTGTGCCTGAGGTCATGGGTGTCGGCTACGACACCGTCAACAGCCTGATACTAGGCGATCTGGCGCTGTGGCTGGTATTCACTATCATCGCCCTGAAGCTTATCGCCAGTACCACCGCAGTCGGTCTCGGCATTCCCGGTGGCCTCATCGGTCCGGCATTGGTCATCGGCGCGGCCATCGGCGGTGCCTTCGCCTATATCGCCCACTATTTGGGATTGGTCGAACCGGCATCCACCGGTTTTTACGTACTGCTGGGAATGGGGGCGATGATGGCCGCGACGCTGCAAGCCCCCTTGGCGGGATTGATCGCCATTCTCGAACTGACCGGTAACCCCAACATCATTTTTCCAGGCATGCTGGCGGTGATCGCCGCAACCCTTACCAGCGGACAGATGCATGGGCGGGAGTCAATGTACGTGGCCGTGCTGAGAGCGATGGGTCATGACTACCGCAACGACCCGATCACCCAGTCGCTGCGCAAGGTCGGTGTCGGCGCAGTTATGAATCGCAGTGTGGTGAGCCTGCCGCAGAAAGTGGCGCGCGAAGAATTGGAGGCGGCGCTTAAAGAGACGCCGCGATGGATCCTGATTCGGGATAAGGATGTCCCGGTGATGCTGCTGCCGGCACTGGATGTCGCACGGGAACTGAAGGAGGAAACCGAGTCACAACAGTTTGATTTGATGGCCCTCCCCGGCGGCCGTTACCAGGCCGGGGCCATCGACTTTCAGGCGACATTGCAGGAGGCCCGCGAGCGGCTTCAGGAAAGCGGCACCGAAGCGCTCTATGTCACACGCACCACTGTCCCCGGTATCCCTCGTGTCTATGGTGTACTGACTGCCGAGGATATCGAAAACAGTTACCGTTACTAGGGTTATCTCAATGTTTGCGACATTGTAAGTGCAATTCATGGATTCGGAATAGAGGGTAAGCTGCGGTAGCAGCATAGCCTTTCATTCCGGCTAGAATGAGATGGTAGACGCCTAAACGTTATCGGGATAGGTTGTACCCTCTCCTCTAATATTTGGGTGCAGAGTATCTTCGACCCCGACTTGTTCGATTAATGACTAGCTGGAATGTCTTCCTGTAGTTTAGTAAAGGACTTCAGATCATCGGGTAGCATGTGATCGGGATAACGCTTCTTAAAGAATTCCAGCTCCTTTCGTGCGGTCTCCGTTTTACCGGCCGTTATCAGTTCCCGTATCTTCGCAAGCCATGGCTTGGGCGCCAGCAGGGCTTGCTCACCTCGCTCCATACGGACCACATCCTTGTTCACCGGCTGTTTTATAACTGCCTTTCCTGGTTCTAATGATGGCTTCTTCTTATCGGCCTCTTCATCTGCTGAATCCGCCAAGGTTGAAAAATCATTGGAAAATGCGAGTACGCCCGAGCTTTGCGCTCTTGATCGGGCGGCCTGATCGATTAGCTCTCCGGGAGGGGCGGGAGTGCTCTTGCCGGCTGTTTCCGTTGTTAAGTCCTTAGAGGATGGTGCCGCCTTCTTGGGTTTTGCCGTGAGAGATGAGGGAGCCGGCGGGGTAAGTCTCTTCGCCAAGATATCCGCTGCTTCCTCACGATATGACTCTACCTCGACCGCAATCTCCTGCGGAGCGGCAGGCAAAGCAGGTTTGGGCTTTTCGGCACTTCGGGACACAGGACGGGAGGCTGAGGGCAAAATTGGTGACGTCGGGCTGTCGCCCCCCTCTTCCCTGCTGAAGTCCCATTCATCGTGCATGTTCAGCAAAAGGGTCACACTGAACATGACGACCGCCGCGGTGGACAGTGGCAGCATCCAGCGCTGTTTACGGCGCCATGCGGCCTGTCGCGCTGCCGCGAGGATTGCATTGTCCAAGGATGTTGGCGGAGAAAGGTCAGCGGCTTTGCGATACACGGCGCTGACTGCGTGATCGTGCTCCGATGCCTCATTGTCCCATTCGCTCACAGGCAATCCTCCAGTGCTTCTCGCAGGTGATTCAGGGCATAGCGCAGCCGACTCTTGATGGTCTCGCGGCCTACATTCACGAGCCGGGCGATCTGATCCAGTGTGAGAGCGGACTCCTCCTTGAGGAGAAAGGCATCCCTTTGTTCGGCGGGTAATCGCCCTAACTCGCCCAACAGACGTTCACCACAGTCCTGTAAATGCCGGCGGTCTTCCGCCGGGCGCTCCGCAGAGGGTTGTGCGTTTAGGGTAGCCTCATCGGTCACGATTTGCAGTCGATTACGCCTCCCCCGATCGATGTTGATATTGCGGGCGATCTGAAACAGATAGGCCCGGAAAGAGCCGTCACTGAAGGGGGTATTGGCATGAATGACCCTGGACCAGACGTCATGATAAATGTCCTCGGCCTCCGACGCGTCGGAACAATTTCTCACCAGATAACGATAAATCGTCTGCCGATAGCGTTGGTAAAGTTGCTCGAAGGCCTTGACGTCGCCGCGCCGGTAGCGGCTGAACAAGGTTTCATCTGTCGGCGCGTCGATCTGTGTCATGAGCGCTAGCCTAACGGATGGTGCGCTCCTTGACCATCCGTCAGGTGGTATCCATCGTTTTCTACTTGGTGTCCAGGCTCCCTGCAAGACTCACCAGCCGCAGAAACTCGCCCCGATAACCGAACTTGTCTTCGCCTCTGGCGTTCCGGACCAGGTCTGCTGCAGCTTCATAA
>JBFEYJ010000242.1:0-3948 GCA_041562215.1 Thiohalomonadaceae bacterium
AGAAGGTGCTGGACGGTAAGCTCCGTCTGGTGTTGATGAAGGCCTTGGGAGAGTCGTTTATTACCGCCGAGGCAAGCGCCGCCGACATACGCGCCGCGCTGGATGCACACAGGAAAGACGTCTGATATGAACCTGACCCTTGCGCCCTACGCCACTACCGAAATCGTATCCCGTGGCCGCCGGCAAAAGGAGTCAGCCCCGCTTTACCGCAGCGAGTACCAGCGCGACCGCGACCGCATCGTCCATTCCTCCGCCTTTCGACGCCTTGAGTACAAGACTCAGGTTTTCGTTAATCACGAAGGCGATATGTTCCGCACCCGCCTTACCCATTCCATTGAAGTGGCGCAGATTGGGCGGGCCACAGCGCGAGCGCTGAGACTCAATGAGGACCTGACCGAAGCGATCAGCCTGGCCCATGACCTCGGCCACACCCCCTTCGGCCATGCCGGGCAGGACGCGCTCAACCGTTGTATGCAGGATCATGGCGGTTTCGAGCACAACCTGCAGTCCCTGCGCGTGGTCGATGAACTCGAAGAACGTTATGCTGATTTTCCCGGTCTTAATCTCACCTTTGAAACCCGTGAGGGGATCCTGAAGCATTGCTCTCGTGCCAATGCTGAGGGGCTTGGAGATGTGGGTGAGCGCTTCCTTACCGGTAGGCAATCCGGTCTTGAGGCACAGATCGCCAATATCGCTGACGCTATTGCCTATAACAATCACGATGTGGATGACGGGCTTCGCGCCGGGCTGATTACTCTGGAGCAGTTGCGGGAGGTCGAGCTGTTCGAGCAGCAGTACCAGAGCGTCCAGGCAAGCTACCCGGGCCTGAACGGGAAGCGCCTTATACATGAGATTATCCGGCGCATGATTAACCGTCAGGTCGTCGATCTGCTGCAAACCAGCGAACAGGCGCTGGCGGAGGCGGCGCCGCAGAGTGTCGAAGAAGTCAGGCAACAGGCGCAGCCGCTGATCCGTTTTAGCGCCGCCATGCAGGCCGAGCACCAGACGCTGAAACGCTTTCTGCGTGAGAATCTCTATCACCACTACCGGGTTCATCGTATGAGCGTCAAAACGCAGCGTATGGTGAAAGACCTTTTTGAGGCTCTGTATGATGAGCCACGTCTGCTGCCGCCCGAGCACCAGGCGAGAGTCCGTGTGACCGAGAGGGAGATGGGTGATACAGGTCGTGCCAGGGTAGTGGCCGATTACATCGCCGGCATGACGGACCGGTATGCCATTTTGGAGCACCAGAAACTATTCCGTCCGAGCGAGCTGACCTGACGGTGACGACGCAGATGAGAAGGTGAGCTGGTTATGCGAATCTACCTGCAGACACCTTATTGCGCCGATCGTGCCTCGCGTTTCTATCATCTTTTCTTACAGGAAGATCTGTTTGGTGGATGGATGTTGGTGAAAGAGTGGGGCTTTCAGGGAGCATCAGGCACAATGCAGCGAGAGCATTTCGCGAGCAAGGAGGAGGCGCTGCACGCACTGCTGAGTTGCCGCGATGCACAGATCCGACGAGGTTATCAGGTTATGTATACCCAGGGTGAGGTCGCGCCGCCTTAATCTTTCTGCTGCGGCCAGATGAGCGTTAAACTGTTTGACCTGCATTGTCCGGAAAATAATACAAAGAGAGGGGCTGATGAAGGGGATTGAGATTTGTTGATGAAGCATATTGTTGGCAATACCGGGCTCACTACGTGGGTCACCTTGAGTCTGTTGTTCACGCTGCCGGCGCTGGATAAACTCGCTGTTGCCGGTGATGAACAAGTGGTTGCGGTTGCATCGAATCGTCCGGTGGATGCCAGCAACTGGGTTCAGGAACAGCCGGGGAACCATTTCACCCTGCAACTGCTGGCGACACGCAGTAGCCGAGGCGTGGCACGTTTTGCCGAGCAGGAGAGATTTTCCGGTCCGCTGTTCCACTTTGTGACTGAGGTCGACGGTCAGGAGATGCACCTTCTTAGCCAGGGAAGCTTCGCAACGTACGCCGAAGCGGAAGAGGCGGCAAAAGCATTGCCGCCGAAGATCCGGCCGTGGATCCGCAGCCTGGCAAGTGTTCAAAAAGTGATCATGAGCAAGGTGAGTGCCGAAGAGGAAGCACCAGAGAAGGCACCAGAGAAGGCACCAGAGAAGGCACCAGAGAAGGCTCTAGGGAAGGCATCAGAAAAGACTCCATTGGCGGTGACCGTACAGGATGGCTTAGTCAAGGACATGCCCTGGCTATGGAGTCAGGACCCGCAAGCCTACACCATCCAGCTGGCCGGCTCGGAGAGTCTGGAAGCGGTCGAAGCTGTGATGCACCAACTTGCGCTGCCGGGAGAGCGCATGGTGGTGCAAACTCTGGTGAAAAGCAGGCCGTGGTATACCCTTATCTACGGACGTTTTGCGGATGAGGCCTCCGCTCGTGCAACCATAGGGAGACTGTCGGAGCCGTTACAGCAGGACAAGCCGTGGCCACGCCGATATGCCACTTTGCACGATGAGATTAGCCGAACCACTCCCGGGAGGTAGGAGAGCGCCGTAAAGCGCCGTTATTACCCCGGCGTTTTCGGTAATTCCTCGCCAGTTACCAACAAATCCCCGCGGCAATTGAACCCTTGGCCACACGGCAGTATACTGCTTGGCCGTTTTGCCCATGACTAAAGCGGATGCCGGTGCTATTACTTCCCGGATTTTTGTTAATTGCAACGCAACCAATCGGTTACCGACTGTGAGCGAATCGAAGATAGAAAAAAGTTTATATCGTCCCGATTTTGAGCGGGACAACTGTGGTTTCGGCCTGATTGCCCATATGGACGGTGCCGCCAGTCATTGGCTGGTCAGCACCGCCATTGAGGCGTTGGGTCGTATGACCCATCGTGGTGCTATCGCCGCTGACGGCAAGACCGGTGACGGCTGCGGTTTGCTGCTGAAAAAGCCCGATGGCTTCCTGCGAGCCGTGGCAGCCGATTCAGGTATTGCCCTACAGGATGGCTACGCAGTAGGCGTGGTGTTCCTGGCGCAGGACGAGGCTACTGCGGCGGCGGCACGCGAGGCCCTTGTCAAAGAGGTTGAGGCTGAAGGTCTGAACGTGGCGGGCTGGCGCGTAGTGCCTACCGATGATTCCGCCTGTGGAGAATCGGCCAAGGCAACTCGGCCTCAGATCGAACAGATCTTCGTCAACCGTCCGGATGGGATGGATGCCGGGGACTTCGAGCGTCACCTGTACATCGCCCGTCGCCGTGCCGAGAAGACGCGTGCTGCCGCAGGCGATGCGATGTTCTACGTGCCGACCTTCTCCGCCCAGGTGATCTCCTATAAGGGAATGGTAATGCCGGAATTCCTGCCGGTGTTCTATCCTGATCTGGGTGATGAGCGCATGGAATCGACCATTGGTGTATTCCACCAGCGCTTTGCCACAAATACCCTGCCTGAATGGCGCCTGGCTCAGCCCTTCCGCTACCTGGCGCACAACGGCGAGATCAACACGGTGCGCGGCAACCGCAACTGGGCTCGCGCGCGCTCCCACACCTTCGCTACCGACAAGATCGCCAACATGGATGATGTACGTCCGTGGGTGTCGATGGAAGGTTCCGACTCCTCCAGCCTCGATAACATGCTTGAGGCAATGATGTCCGGGGGCATCGATATCTTCCGAGCGATGCGTCTTCTGATCCCGCCGGCCTGGCAGAATGTCGGGGTCATGGATCCGGACCTGCGCGCCTTTTACGAGTATTACTCCATGCATATGGAGCCGTGGGACGGCCCCGCCGGGATCGTCTTGACGGATGGCCGTTATGCCGCCTGTACCCTCGACCGGAACGGCCTGCGCCCGGCGCGCTATGTTATCACCTGGCCTGGCGGCGGCGCCATGGCCGATGGGGATTACAGCGACTGTGTGATTACGCTGGCTTCCGAGATCGGCGTCTATGATTACGACAATGCCGATGTGATCAGCAAGGG
>JBFEYJ010000243.1:0-3947 GCA_041562215.1 Thiohalomonadaceae bacterium
GAAGCTGAGCCAGCGTATCGCCATCGGGAAACAGCAACAAACCGGCGCCGAGTCCCCAAGCCATACCAATGAGAAGCGTCACCACACCATGAAATAGCAGCCAGCGAGGGTTGCCACGGCTTATTCGGTTACCACGGCGGTAGGAAAACATAACGCCGAACCACATCACCAGCAACACAAGCATCGCTCCCAGCCATGGTTTGAGCAAGCTGTGTTCGATCAACTCACGCAGTTGGAAGACCAGGAGCAATGCCAGCAACAGTTGTGATATCGCAATTGGCAGCGAGCGATTGAAAGTCAGCTTAGCCTGCTTACGATACAAATTGGTGTATTTTTCGGTTCCGTTCAACGCCTTTTTCTTTTTTTATCTCGAAACATCGATGAGCTTTGCAGCGTAAATCCATTTTTCTGGCGTGGTGAAGTAGTCAGTCCACTGTTAGAGACGCCACGCAATCCTTGATTAGACAGGAGTCGGCGCGGCATGGCAAGACACAAGTGTGCTCAAGAGACGGTCAAATAAGTGATCGCTGCAATACTATTCATCTGCCAACAGAGTGTGGGATATGCTTGTGAGAGCTCAGTCTTCAGGTGAATATTCGCCGACGGGACTCAATCCGTACGCCCCGAAATAAAAAAGGCCGGGGATCACCCAGCCTTCCGTCCACGCCCCCTGGTAGGGAACGCAGCGTAACATGCATCATGTTTCAGGTGCTTTAAGAGACCTTGGCAAATTCAAAACCGTTCTGTGCCCAACCGATAACACCTCCGCGCAGGTTGTAGACATTCTCATATCCGTTCTGCGCCAGGTAGGCACAGACCTGGCCGGATCGGGCGCCGCTGCGGCAAATGAAGACTACTTCATTGTCCTGTCCGATCTCGCCGATACGGCTCCCCAGCACGGACATGGGCATAGCTTCTGCGCCAGGGATCGAGCCTTGCGCAATTTCCATCGGCTCGCGCACATCGATGATCCGAAAATTTTTGGACTTATCCCCCATCCATGCCGCCAATTCCTTGGCATCGATCTCTTTTACATTCGAGAACATAAACTCGACTCCCTCACTCAACAATTAAATTACACACTAGTATATTAGTATTATCTTATATTTCAAGGGCTACCTCAAATTAAACGCTTTTCACCACAAGCATTGGACCGACTGTTACCGATCGTAACACCAGACGTTACTTTTCGTAACATAAAGCATTCTCCCACATAGATAACTCACTGAATAAAAAGACTTTTCGTTCTGGCACAGCCCGTGCTTTACGGTGTGGAACATTCAGGACAAAGCTATGGCAACGACTCCAATCGCTTCAATTATCGAGTTTCTCACACCCCATGCGCCTTTCGACCAGATGACCGAGGCCCACCTCGAGTATCTGGCCAAACGCCTGGTCCTGGTGTTCTTTGCCAAAGGCAGCATCATCACCACCCCGGAAAGCGGACCGGCCAACTCCCTGTTTATCATCAAGCAGGGGCGCATTCGCGGTGAGGCCGACGAGGCTGGAGAAAGAAGCGGCTGGGAACTGACCGCGGGCGAAACCTTCCCTATCGGCGCACTGCTCGCTCATCGTCCGGTGCAAACCATCGCACGTGCAGAGGAAGACACCTTCTGCTTTGAACTCAAGCGCGAAGACTTTGATCTACTAATCAGGAAAAGCCCGGCATTCCACGACTTTTGCACCCGTCGTCTGGCAAACCTGCTCGATAATGCCCTGCGTAGTGTTCAGGCGCGTAGCGCCAGTCGCATTGCAGAACTCTCCTCACTCAGTACCCCGGTAAAGCTACTGATCAAACGCTCGCCGGTTACCTGTCTCGCCGATACCCCACTAAAAGTCGCCTTGAGATCAATGCAGGAGGCGCATGTGGGCAGCATGATCATCACAGACACCGAGGCACACGTTCAGGGCATTTTCACCCTTCATGATCTGCTCGAACGCGTTGCCCTTGGCCACTACGATCCAAGCACCCCGGTCAGCCGGGTCATGACCCCCACTCCGCTTACCCTCCCGGCTGAGGCAATGGCGCACGAAGCCGCACTGTTGATGGCGCGCCACGGCTTCGGCCATGTCTGCGTGGTAGAGCGTGGACAACTGATCGGAATGATCTCAGAACGCGATCTTTTCTCACTGCAACGGGTAGGGATCGCCAGCCTTGGCCAGGCCATTTCCCGTGCCGACAGCATCGAACAGCTCATTCCGCTGGGACAGGACATTCATCGACTGGTTGAGCAAATGCTGGCCCAGGGAGCCTCGGTGGCGCAACTGACACGCCTGATCGCCACGCTTAACGACAACCTTACCCGCCGCGTCATTGCCCTCACGCTGGAAGCTCACGAGGAGCCATTGCCGTCTTTCGTCTGGCTCGCCTTCGGTAGTGAGGGACGTAGCGAACAAACTCTCAAGACCGATCAGGACAACGGCATTCTGTTTCTGCCACAGCCCGAAGAAAGTACCGAGCAGACACGCATGCGCCTACTGCCGCTGGCCGACCGCATCAATCGGGCGCTGGCCGACTGCGGTTTTCCACTTTGCCCAGGCAATATCATGGCGAGTAATCCCGAGTGTTGCCTGAGCCTGAATGAATGGCGTCACCGCTTTGAGCGCTGGATCGATCAGGGCACCCCGGAGCACTTGCTCAAAGCCAGCATATTCTTTGACTTTCGCCCGCTCTACGGTGATGCCGGCCAGATCCTCGCGCTGCACAACGTATTGTTGGACCAGACAGGACACAACAGCCGCTTTCGCCGCCAGTTGGCCGCCAACGCGATGCAATTCCGCCCGCCGCTGGGACTTTTCGGTGAGTTCAAGCTCCGCACCGGCAGTGAGGAACCCCATACACTGGATCTCAAATTGCAGGGACTGACTCCCTTTGTCGATGCTGCCCGAATCATCGCCCTGGCCCACCATATCGACAAAACCAATACCGAGGAGCGCCTGCGGGCGGCCGCTAATGCAGGGGTATTGCCCCAAACCGATGTGGATGCATGGTTGGGTGCCTATCATTACATACAGCTGCTGCGGATGCGTGCCCATCGCCAGCAAGCTCAGCAAGGCAAGGAGCTGAGTAATCGGCTGGACCCTGACAGTCTTAACGAGCTGGATCGGCGCATTCTCAAAGAAGCCTTCCGCCAGGGGCGCAAGTTACAGAACAAAATCGCTCTGGAGTACCAGTTGTGATCACCGAGGCAACACACCGTCTTCACTATTCCGGTTCTCGCAGCCACTTGGACGCGGATGAACTAAGCAAGAGCCGGTTTGAAGTAAACCTAACCACCGGATGGATGGGCAGGCATGCAGGAAAATCGCCAAGAAAAACAACTTTTTCCATTAAAAGAGGAGAGATGCAATGCAACCGACAGGTAGCGCGGCGGAATACTGGAAGGCGAATCTGCGCCTTCTCACCATCTGTCTCATTGTGTGGTTTGTCGTTTCCTACGGCTTCGGCATTATTCTGGTCGAGCCGTTGAACGCCATTCAGATAGGCGGTTATCCACTGGGTTTCTGGTTCGCCCAGCAAGGTTCGATTTACACCTTCGTGGCTTTGATCTTCTTCTATGCATGGAAGATGGGAAAGCTCGATCGTCAATTCGACGTTCACGAAGACTAACTGGGGGAATGACTTAATGGATCTGCAAACATTAACGTATATGGTCGTGGGGGCCACCTTCGCCCTCTATATCGGGATCGCGATCTGGGCGCGTGCCGGAACCACTGGTGAGTTTTACGTCGCCGGCAAAGGGATCCACCCTGTCGCCAACGGCATGGCCACCGCCGCCGACTGGATGTCAGCCGCCTCATTCATCTCCATGGCGGGCCTCATCGCCTTCATGGGCTACGACGCCTCGGTCTACCTGATGGGCTGGACCGGCGGTTACGTGCTGCTGGCCCTCCTGCTGGCGCCCTACCTCCGCCGCTTCGGGAAGTTCACCGTTCCCGATTTCGTC
>JBFEYJ010000244.1:0-3910 GCA_041562215.1 Thiohalomonadaceae bacterium
CCGCGCCCTCACCGTTGTGCTGAAACAGCTGACTTGAGAGTCGGCGGTTGAGGAACTCCACTCCTCTTCCGATGGAGCGTGCTTCGTGCAATCGAGGAAAACCGCGCCGGAACGGTCCGAGATCCAACTCCAGCATCCATGCCGCACCGGAATGCCCGTTGATACGCTGTTCCTTGAATTCGAGGAACAGTGATACCGGCACCATTTCATAATGCATCTGTTCGAGGTGAACGCGTAGATATTCCCAGCGTCCGATGCGCGGGCGCAGTGCAAAATAGATCCACTGTGAATCGGTCACCGCCTCCTGCGAGGTGACGATCAAACGTTGGAGTTTCGGTGTACAGGAGGACTGACCTTCACTGGTGCGGCAAAAGGCCTCATAGCCATCCAGCAATTCAGAACGGAGCAGCAGTGGTTTGTTCAGGCCAAGGAAAAATCGCAGCAGCAGGTACAGTCCCTGTTTCTCATCCTTCAGATCCTGCAGAGTTTCACTCAAGCCACGGCCTCATCATCATCACAATCGCACGGATTTACATCACCGAAAAAATCGTAGTGATCGACGCCTTCCAGGACACCGGTGGCATATTCGCCATCGGCGAAATAGATCCGTGGCTCACCACGCAATTCATCCAACTCAGGGCTGTAGTTGCCGACCACCACACCAAGGGGCTCTCCACGCAGCATCTCGGTATCGTTGCCGGAATCACCGGCCACCAGCAAGCGGTCCGGGGCCAGTCCCCATTTCATCATCAGGTAACGGATCGCCAGTCCCTTGGATGCACGCACGGGTAGCAAATCGAGAAAGGCCTGGTGTGAATAGATCAATTTGCAATGCAGATCGTGCTTGCGCAAGCAGGTGCGGATCCTGTTCATGCTGGGGATCTTGTCCGGATCGACAAAATAGCTCACTTTGAAATTTCGCTGATCAATTTTCGGCTGGATTTTCAGTCCGGTAGAACCTGCTAACGCGGCGCGCAATTCATCGGGCTTCCAGCGGTAATTGATATGCTGCGCCCAGCCCTGGTCCTCCGCCAGGTTGTTGCCGTAATAGATCTCCGAGCCTACCGAGGTGATCAACAGGTCCGGCGTGCGAACGTTCCATTCGCGCAGCACTTGCAACGCGCTATCCAGACGCCTTCCTGTCGCCACGCCGAAGGCCACACGATCACCGGCCTTATCCAGTCGCGCCATTAGTTGTTTCAGCGCCTGCCCGTCGCCGAGGAGGGTATTGTCGATATCGCAGATGAGTACGCGATCAACCATCGGTAGACGGTTGCGTGAGAGCGAGAAACGTCGTTTCGCATTATCCACCTTGCCCAGTACCCGCTTTATCTCCTTCATATAAGTGTTCACATGTCCCTCCCAGGTATACGTTTTGCGCGCACCCTTCACCCCGTTTTTCGCCAACCGCTGCCAGCGCGAACGGTTGCCCAGTATCTCGACGAGTGCTTCGCCCATGCCATCGATATCCAGCGGATCGATCAGTTTTCCGCTCTGACAATGCTCGATAATGTCGCGAGGTCCACCATCCTCAGTGGCGACGATAGGCACGCCACTGGCTGCCGCCTCGATCAGGGTGAGCCCGAAGGGTTCAGTCAGTGCCGGATTGACGAACACGCCACGGGTACTGGCGGCGAGGCGGTAAAGATCGGGCACGTCATTCGGTTCATGATGCTTGGGGAAAGCCACCTTGCCGTAGAGATCGTAGCGATCAATGAGCATCATCAGTTCGGTAAGCACCTCGCGCGCGCCTTTTTCCATTTGCTGTACATCATCGCGGTTGCCGGCGATCACGATCAGGTTGGCCATTTCGCGCAGGTCCGGATTCTCGCCATAAGCGCGCACCAGCGAGGCAATGTTCTTGCGTTCATCAGCACGTGACAGTGCCAGGATCATCGGCCGCTGTGGATGCTGCAGGAAACGCTCCAGTTCTTTGGCGATAGGGGGGTGCTTCTGCCCTGGCGAGGGTGGCTGGAAACGGGAGATGTCGACCCCGGGGGGGATTACGCGCATGCGTTGAGGGTGGTAATTGTCATAGGAGTTGTATTGATGCTCAACCTCCTGTGAGGTGCTGGCGATCACCAGCGAGGCGTTGCCCAGGACAACCTCCTCGGCCTCGATGCGGCGGGTCATGTTATAGACTCGCTCGATGTTCTGCGGCTTAACACCCTTGTCCTCCAGGCGCCGACGTTTGTCGACGCCGAGCGAATGACCGGTGTGAACCAACGGTACACCGAGGAGTTGCGACAGTCTGCTCCCCACATGGCCGGCATCGGCGTAATGGCTGTGCACAATGTCCGGCACCTGGCCGACACGTCGTAGATGCTGCAGCGCCTCATCGGCAAAGGCGTCCAGATAGGGCCAGAGCACCTCCTTGCGAAAATAGCGACGTGGTCCTGCCGGCAAACGAATAATATAGGCTCCCTCGCCGATCCGTTCCTCCGGTTCGGCATAGTCGCTGCTGACCTTGGGATCGATCACCTGACGGGTCAACAGATCGACCCGCGCCACACCGGGATGTTCCGCTAACGCTCTCGCCAGTTCCACCACATACTGGATCTGACCACCGGTGTCGGCATCACGTCCCAGCTCCAGATTATGCCCACGGATAAGACCGTGCACACTGATAAGAACGATGTACAAACCACGAGACTCCTTATCTTTTGCCTTTTCCAATTTACGTCTTGCAGAAATTGATATTACTTTCTCGATATCAGTCACCTAATTTCTCCATTCTGCTAAATACGTCTGGTAAAAAAGGTTATCCGCTAACACGGCGCCACGGACTTCGCAGAGGTGCGCCGCAAACTCAAGAGCGTGACCAAGCGTTTTCCCCATCGGCCAATTCCGCATCATGCCGAGCAACACCACAGCACTGAATGCATCCCCGGCGCCCACTGTGTCGACCAGTTGCCGTACCGCAACCGGTTCGCCGTGCAACACCCTGTCGGCGGTGACGAATAGCGCACCGTCCTTGCCGCGGGTGACGACCAGTAATTGGAGAGCAAACTCCTCGCGCATCCGCTGTGCGGCCGACTCAACTTCCCCGGCATACCCCAGCGCGGCAAGCTCTTCATCATTAAGCTTTACCCAGTTAACACCATGCAAAAGGCTGACCATCCGCTCGGGATGCCACCAGGGTGCACGCAGGTTCACGTCGGAAAACAGCGGTACAGGTAGTGTGCGTAGTTTTTGCAGGGTGTGCCGTGAAACCGGCTCACGCTCAATCAGTGAACCGAAATAGAGCAGGCTGACGGCATTTTGTTGTAACAGGGGGAGTGCCAGATCGGCGTCAATGAAATCGTAGGCCTGTTTCGGAAGAATATCGAAAGTGTGTTGTGTGCCCTGCATGGCGATGCGCACACTCCCCGTGGGATAGCGCATATCACGCTGCAAGCCCGAGGTATCCATGCCCCACTCGGCCATCGCCTCACGCACCCGCTCACCGCGCTGATCATCGCCTACGCGGCTGATGAAGAGCGGATCCAGCTCGAAGCCCTGCAGATGCCGTGCAACGTTAAATGGGGCGCCGCCAAGTACCTCACGTCCATCGGGAAAACTGTCGAACAGCACCTCACCGAAGATAACAGGGCGACCTTTCAATAATGAAAAGCGTTGTTGCGTCATAGTTTTGTTTGCTTGTCGGCGGTCGGCGATAACCCGTATCGGTTATCGCTCCATTCCGGCACACTCTTTACAGTGTAGTCCGTATTTGGGTTCTTGCAGGAGCCGAACGGACATTCACCCAGGGAACAGGCTATGCTTGAGAGAGCGGCCATTCGGTGAGCATTCGCCTTGGGGACTGGGCTCCTGGAAATAAGACAACCCACGCGCTGAACGGCATTATTATAGGAAGCGGGTTTCGGCCTTACATGACACACTTCACACTGCGGTGCGAGGCCATGCTGTC
>JBFEYJ010000245.1:0-3884 GCA_041562215.1 Thiohalomonadaceae bacterium
AGCTCGCCGCTTGGTCGTATCCTTGCTGCAGGCTTGGTCAACATGCAGCACGAGCGAGAGGTAATGAAGGAGGCTATCGAGGAGAGTGGCCGACAAGTGGTGCTTGAGCTGGAGCGTTTCCTCAATACCCTTGGCACTATTGCCTCCATCACTCCCTTGCTGGGCCTGCTTGGCACTGTTATCGGCATGATCAAGGTTTTTGCAGCGATTACCGCCCAAGGGGTGGGAAATCCAACAGTACTGGCCGGAGGCATCTCCGAAGCGCTGATTACTACCGCCGCAGGTCTCTCCGTGGCCATTCCAAGCCTGATGTTCTATCGCTACTTCCGGGGGCGCGTCGATATGCTGGTGATCCGGATGGAAGAGGAGGCGCTGAAACTGGTGGAGGTGATCCACGGTGAGCGTGAGACCGGCGAGGAGGGCGCCTGATGCGCCTGTTGTCACCCCGCCGTGATGAACCCGACGTCAATCTCACGGCGCTAATCGACGTTGTTTTCCTGCTATTGATCTTTTTTATGGTCTCTACCACCTTCGAGAGGGAAACCGAGATCAGCATTGAGCTGCCGGAAGCCAGCGGTCAGCCCATGCAGACTGAAAAACAGGTGGTTGAGATCAGTATCGATGAAAAGGGGCGTTATTTCGTCAACCGGCAGGAAGTCATCAATACCCAAACCGATACCCTCAAGCGGGCTATAGAGGAAGCCGCCGGCAGTCAGGAAAAACCGCAGGTCATACTCAGCGCCGATCGCAACACGCCCCACCAGGCGGTGATTACCGCCATGGATGCCGCGCGTCAGCTGGGTTTCGTCAATCTGACTTTTGCCACCAACAAACCAGGCGATAGCAATTAATGGCCGATGCAGCTGTAAGTGGTGACGGTAGACGCCTCTACCGTCGCCTGCTGGGATATGTTTTTCCTCTGTGGCGGGCCTTTGCCATTGCGATCGTCTGCCTACTGATCGTCGCCGGCACCGAGGCGGGATTTGCCGCGTTCATCAAACCAATGATGGATGGCAGCTTTGTCGAACGTGATCCGGAGATCATTAAGCTCACTCCTCTGGTGCTGATAGGACTGTTTCTGGTGCGAGGTATCGCCTCGTTCCTTTCCGGTTACTGGATGGCCTGGGTAGCGCGCAAGGTCATCAGCTGTCTCCGTGGCGAGATGTTCGCTAAGCTGCTGAGCCTGCCGGTCTCCTTCTACGATTCGACCCCCTCAGGCACGCTGCTCGCTAAACTGATCTATGATGTCGAGCAGGTGGCGCGCGCCACCACCGAAGTCATCACCATCCTGATCCGCGATACATTTACCGTTATCGGTTTGCTGGGCTGGATGTTCTATCTCAATTGGCGACTGGCGCTTCTCCTTCTTATAGGTACTCCGCTCATTGCCCACATCATCAACTTCATCAACCGTCGTTTCCGTCGTTACAGCACACGAATCCAGGACTCGATAGGGGATGTGACGCAGATTGCCGAAGAGACTATCGAAGGACAACGTGTGGTCAAGACCTTTGGTGGGCAACAGTATGAGGTTGAGCGTTTCGAGCAGGCCAATGAGCGTAATCGTCTGCTCAATATGAAGCTGGAATCGACCAATGCCGGTAGTGTGCCACTGGTGCAGTTCATCGCTGCGATTGCCGCTGCCGGTGTGATCTATATCGCCTTGCGGGAGGTAGAGAGAAGTGAACTGAGCGTTGGTTCGTTTATGTCGTTCGTGGCGGCGATGATGATGTTGCTGGCGCCGATGAAGCGGCTGACCAAGATCACCGCCAACCTGCAGCGCGGCATTGCGGCGTCGGCTAGCATCTTCGGCTTGCTCGATACTCCGGCGGAAGTCGATGAGGGCACACAGCCAGTTTCTCGTTGCCAGGGAGCCGTTTCCTATCGTGATGTGCACTTCAGCTATGGCGAGGATAAGGGAGAGGTGCTGCAGGGGGTCTCCTTCGATGTCGAACCCGGACAGAGTATCGCCTTCGTCGGCCGTTCCGGGAGTGGCAAGTCGACACTGGTGAGCCTGCTACCGCGTTTTTACGATGTCAGTGCCGGTCAGATCCTCATCGATGGGCAGGATATCTGTGACTTTCCTTTGCTTGCACTGCGCGATCAGATCGCATTGGTGAGCCAGCACATCACCCTGTTCAACGACACTATTGCTAATAATATTGCTTACGGCCGATTGGAAGGGGCAAGCCGTGAAGTCATTATCGCCGCCGCTGAGGCGGCCCACGCGATGGAGTTTATCCGTGATCTTCCCGAAGGGCTCGATACCATGGTTGGCGAAAACGGTGTGTTGCTCTCCGGCGGCCAGCGCCAACGCCTTGCGATTGCCCGGGCTCTGCTAAAGGACGCCCCGATCCTGATCCTCGATGAGGCGACCTCGGCACTGGATACCGAGTCGGAACGCCACATCCAGGCGGCGCTGGAAGAGTTGATGGAAAACCGTACCACCCTGGTGATTGCCCATCGCCTCTCCACCATCGAAAATGCCGATCAGATCGTCGTAATGGATAAGGGGCGCATTGTCGAAAGAGGCCGCCATGCTGAACTGTTGCAGCAGGGCGGTCAGTACGCGGCCCTGTATAATATGCAGTTTCAAGACAAAGTCTGATTGGACGCGTGAAACGGATCGACGAGCACTGGTATCGGGGGAGCCTGTGGCTTTGGCTGTTATGGCCGCTTTCTGCTCTGTTCTGTTTGCTCGCTGTCCTGCGTCGGCTGTTTTATCGCCTAGGAATCCTGCGTACCGACAGGCTGGGGGTTCCCGTTATCGTGGTCGGCAATATCACCGTTGGTGGCAGCGGTAAGACACCACTGGTGCTGTGGCTGGCGGAATATTTGCGCAGGCACGGTTATCGCCCCGGGTTGATTAGCCGCGGCTATGGCGGTCAGGCGTCGCACTGGCCGCAAGCCGTTAGTGCCGAGTCTGACCCACGGGAGGTCGGTGATGAGGCGCTGCTGCTGGCACGGCGTAGCACCTGCCCAATGATGGTGGGTCCTGATCGTGTTGCCGCAGCGCGGCAGCTGCTGGCTGAATCTGATGTCAATGTTATTATCAGTGATGACGGCATGCAGCACTATCGGCTGGGGCGTGATATTGAGATCGCCGTGCTCGATGGCGAGCGTCGCCTGGCCAATGGCCTCTGCCTTCCCGCAGGCCCCCTGCGCGAGCCCAAGATTCGCCTGAGGTCTGTCGATTTTATTGTTGCCAATGGCCAGGCCGCGCAAGGAGAGTGGGCAATGCATCTAGAAGCCGGAAAGGCAATCGCTTTGGATGGTAGCGAGCAGAAACCCGTTTCAGCGTTTTCCGGTGGTCCGGTTCATGCCATTGCCGGAATTGGCAATCCGGGACGCTTCTTCGGCACGCTCCGCGCTTTGGGGCTGAAACCGATTGAGCATGCCTTTCCCGATCATTATCCCTATCGCAAGGGCGAGCTCGATTTCCGCGATGCCGTTCCTGTTCTGATGACAGAGAAGGATGCGGTAAAATACCTCAATTATGCTGGGAATAGACACTGGTATCTGCCGGTTGCTGCCCGACTTCCTGATGAATTTGGCGAGCGTCTGTTAGCCTCTTTGGAGAAATAGATGGATAAAAAACTGCTCGATATTCTGGTTTGCCCGGTTTGCAAGGGTGCCCTGGTTTACAACAAGGCCCGGCAGGAATTAATCTGCAAGGCTGATCGATTGGCCTATCCGATCCGTGACGACATTCCGGTAATGCTTGAGGATGAGGCCCGGCAGCTGACCGCTGACGAGGAGTACTGATTGAGCTTTCACGTCATCATTCCGGCACGCTACGCATCCAGCCGACTGCCGGCCAAACCGCTCCTTGATATCGGTGGCAAACCGATGCTCCAGCATGTCTATGAACGGGCGCTGCAGAG
>JBFEYJ010000246.1:0-3864 GCA_041562215.1 Thiohalomonadaceae bacterium
CAATGGCGCGGCGACAAGCTGGTCGACGAGCTGGCCTATCGCGGCATCCTCATCCGTAGCCGTTCCATGCGCGGCGTCGCCGAAGAGGCTCCCGGTGCCTACAAGGATGTCGGCGCGGTGGTCGAGGCGGCCGATAAGGCCGGGCTGGCGCGCAAGGTGGCAAGGCTGGAGCCGATGATTTGTGTGAAGGGGTGAGGAGGTGATGTGTCGTTATCGCGACGGGTGAAATTGAATGCGGGTTCTCGCCCCCGCGCGGCGAGGTACTTTTGTTTCGGCAAAAGTTCCCCTTGAACTCTACCAAAAGCTAAAATCTAAAGCGCTCCCGCTTTCCTCAGTATTTGGTAGACCGCTTCGGCCATCATGCGGTAGCCGGCGGCGTTGGGGTGGACCTGGTCTGATTTGAGCGTTTGCTCTGATAGGACTTCAGGGATTATCTCCCCCTCGAAGGGGATGTTGAGTTTTTCCGCTACGGCAACATAGGACTCGGCGCTTTCCAGTCCGAAGAGGGCGGGACGTGGGACGCCGAGCAGAACCACCGGAATGCCTTGTTCCTGGCTGCTGGTGATCATTCGCTCCAGGTTGGCCTGCATGGCATCCATGTCCTTCTTGCGTAGCATATCATTGCCGCCGTGGCAGAGGATCAGTAGTTGCGGCTGGTACTCATCAAGCAGTGTCTGCAGTCGCTGCAGGCCCGCATCGCTCTGTTCACCCGGTACCCCGGCATTAATCACCTCGCGGCCGCTCAGCTCTTCAAGCACGTTCGGATAGCTGTTCTCTGGGGCGACGCCGCTGCCATAGGTCAGGCTGTCACCAAAGGCAAGAATGGTCGCATCGGCCGGCAGGGGTGGCAAAGGCGGGACGGAGTCGCTGCAGCCGGCAAACAGGAGAAGGGTTAATACCGAAAAAAATGTTCTGATAGCCATGCCCTTATCCTAACCTGAATTAAAACGGATTTTTGCGAGTAATTCCCGAACGTGATCGCTTTCGCTGGTGTTTGCGGTCAAACCTTCGCCCTGTCGGGTCATTCCGGCAGTAGGCGTTCGAGTATGTTTTCGTAGATGGTGGAGAGGGTCTCCAGATCGGCCACGCTGACGCACTCATTGACCTTGTGGATGGTGGCGTTGAGCGGACCGAGTTCCAGCACCTGGGCGCCGGTGGGGGCAATAAAGCGGCCGTCGGAGGTGCCACCTGCGGTGTTGATCTCCGGCCTGTAGCCACAGACCGCCTCAATCGCTTCACGCGTGGCGGTAAGCAGCGCCCCTCCTTCGGTGAGGAAGGGGTTGCCGGAGAGAGTCCACTCCAGTTCATATTCAAGGCTGTGGCGCTTGAGCAGTGTCTCCACCTTTTCGCGGAGTCCCGCTTCGGTCTGTTCAGTGGAAAAGCGGAAGTTGAACACGACTTCGAGTTCGCCGGGGATGATATTGGTCGCACCGGTACCGGCATGGATATTGGATATCTGAAAACTGGTGGGCGGGAAGAATTCGTTGCCGCGGTCCCACTCGATGGCGGCCAGCTCCGCCAGTGCGGTGGCGGCCTGGTGCACCGGATTCTGTGCCAGGTGCGGATAGGCAACATGGCCCTGTATGCCTTTGACCAGCAACCGGCCGTTGAGAGAGCCGCGGCGGCCGTTCTTCACCACATCGCCGACCTTCGCTGTACTGGTGGGCTCACCGACCAGACACCAGTCAATCTTTTCGCTGCGCTTCTCGAGAGTGTCGATCACCTTAACGGTCCCGTCCGTCGCAGGACCCTCTTCGTCGCTGGTGATGAGAAAAGAAATCGAGCCCTTGTGTTGTGGCCGGGACTCGACAAAGCGTTCGCAGGCGCATACGAAAGCGGCAATCGAGCCCTTCATGTCTGCCGCACCGCGTCCGTGCAGCATTCCATCCTCCACTGTGGCGGAGAAGGGCGGGTATTGCCATTTCTCCTCCGGCCCGGTGGGGACCACATCGGTATGGCCGGCAAAACAGAATAACGGGCCGCTGTCGCCGCGGCGCAGCCACAGGTTATCCACCTCACCGAAACGTAACGGCTCGGCAATAAAACCCAGAGGGATGAGGCGCTCGGCGATGAGCTGCTGGCAACCGGCATCGTTGGGTGTCACCGAGGAGCGGCTGATCAGTTCTTTGGCAAGTTCGAGAGTTGGCGACATGGTCTTATCTGTGGCTGGCGAAAAAAGTTCATTCTACCGGTTTGCACCTATTGGGGCACGCACGGGATTGGTTGTCGGGAGGGGGAACGTGCTGAGGGCGTCGTTAAATTGATGGCGGCCATAGCGCAGGGGCCTGCAGTGGTCGCCTGGCAAGGGAGGGTCTCGCCGGTAACCCGGCGAGAGGGAATTATTTTTTCTTACCCAGCGCGTAGTTGCCGGGGCCTTTTTTTTCCAGCTTCCCGTCGCGGATTAGCTTCTCAATGTCCTGTTTCAGGTTGCCTGTGTCGAAACCGTTGGCCTTAAGCTTTTCCTTCAACAGGCTTTCGCTGATATAGGATCGACTCTGCATGATTTTTCGGATCTTCTCGAGCAACTTCTCACTACTGTCAGCGGCATCGGTGGGTGAGGACGCTGTCTTAGGCTGGGAGGCTGGAGCCGCCTGTTGAGGCACGCTTTTTACCGGCGTACCAAGCGGAGTCGGTGCAACCGGTATCGTCTCTTTCGGTGCTGATGATGAGGCCTTGACTTGATCTGCCTTGACCTTGCGTTCCAATTCCTGGATATCGAGCTCAATGGGGGTGAGGGCGGTTTTGAAATCGGACGCCAGGCGGGTACGTTTTTCCTGCAATTCCCTGATCGCCTTATCGGTGGCGGCAAGCACCTCTTCATGTTCGGCGATTAACGCTGACTTTTGCCTTTTCATCTCAGCCAGGCGCGTGACACGCTGGGTAGCCTCTTGTTCCGCTTTTTCCTTTCGCTTTGCCAGCTCGAAAAGATCTTTGGACGATAAATTATTGATGTCGACAGTCATGTTTCGCTTCCTTGGATACCTCAAATCGCATTATCGTTGAAATAATTCCATGTAATCGGTCTCTTTGAAGCCGATTCGCACATCCTCATTCAATTCTAACACCGGGCGCTTGATCAGCGTTGGGTGCTCCATCAGTAAGTCTAGTACATTGTTGTCATCGATATTTTCTTTCACGGCTTCCGGCAATTGCCTCCAGGTGGTGCCGCGGCGGTTGAGCAAAGTCTCCCAGCCGACGGCCTGGTTCCAGGCAATGAGCTGTTCCAACTTCAGACCGTCGGTACGGAAGTCATGAAAGCGGTAATCGATGCCTGCGGCATCCAGCCACTTACGGGCCTTTTTGACTGTATCGCAGTTTTTGATTCCGTAGAGTGTCGTCATTATCAATTTTAAGTATTAACCGAATTATGCTCGCACGGATGCAATGCACGCAAAGCTTTTGAGCAATCAGGGTATATGAGTTGAATACAGGCTATAACCCCGTCCGAGGTCTGTGCCCGAGGTGTGTTGCGGCATCAGATCATTCGGCACGTGTCTTCCTTGCCTCTCTGCGAGAGATTGATGAAAACATCGGGTTAAATTGTCAGTCGCCAGTTTTCAGTCGTCAGCGGCCTTGTTTTACGCAACAATATCCCGCTGACGCTGATAGTATACTGACGACTGTCAGTTTCTGTTAAATATCACGCAGCAGCTCGTTGATGCCTACCTTGCCACGGGTCTTTTCGTCCACCTTCTTGACGATAACCGCGCAGTAGAGGCTGTACTTGCCGTCCTTGCTAGGCAGATTGCCGGAGACCACCACGGAACCGGCAGGGACGCGTCCGTAATGGACTTCTCCAGTCTCGCGGTCGTAAATTTTGGTGGACTGCCCGATGTAGACACCCATGGAGATCACCGCGCCCTC
>JBFEYJ010000247.1:0-3856 GCA_041562215.1 Thiohalomonadaceae bacterium
GGGCGGGTTCAATGCGATCTCTGTCCACGCTACTGCAAGTTGCATGAGGGGCAACGTGGACTCTGTTTTGTCCGCGCTAATGTCGACGGGAAGATCGTCCTCACCTCCTATGGACGTTCCAGTGGCTACTGTGTTGATCCCATCGAGAAAAAACCGCTCAACCATTTCCTGCCGGGTACGCCGGTGCTCTCCTTCGGCACCGCTGGGTGCAATCTCGCCTGCAAGTTCTGCCAGAACTGGGATATCAGCAAGTCACGCGAAATTGACACACTGGCCGATGCGGCCAGTCCCGAGACCATCGCCCGTGCCGCTGAGGAGCTCGGCTGCCGTAGCGTAGCATACACCTACAATGACCCGGTGATCTTTCATGAATACGCCATCGACGTGGCCAAGGCCTGCCGTGAGCGCGGCATCAAGTCGGTGGCGGTGACCGCCGGTTATGTCTGTGATGAGCCGCGCAAGGAGTTTTACCAGTACATGGATGCGGCCAATGTGGATCTGAAGGGCTTCACTGAGGAGTTCTACCACAAACTCACTGGTGGCCACCTTCAGCCGGTACTCGACACACTTGTCTATATCAAGCATGAAACCGATGTCTGGATGGAGCTGACGACGCTGCTCATCCCTGGCTGGAACGACAGTGAGGAGGAGACGGAGGCAATGACCAAATGGGTGGTCAAGGAGCTGGGGCCGGATGTGCCGATGCACTTTACCGCCTTCCATCCTGACTGGAAGATGCGTGATGTGCCCCCGACCCCGATGGCAACCCTGACCCGCGCCAGGCAGATCGCGATGAGCAACGGTGTGCGGTATGCGTACACCGGCAATGTTCACGATAAGGAAGGGGAGAGCACCTATTGCCATCACTGCGGCCAGCGCCTGATTGGACGCGACTGGTATGTACTGAGCGAGTGGAACCTGACCGCCGAAGGCAAATGCAACCGTTGCGGCACACCTTGCTCCGGTGTATTTGAAGCCAAACCCGGAAACTGGGGCAGCAAGCGCATTCCGGTGAGGCTTGCCGATTATGGCTGAGCATACCGAGAGCAGTCGGTTTGTGGCGACCTTGTCGGGTAAAGCCTCATCGGGAGTCCGGGATTGACGACTCACACTGCAAGGTGCGGCCGGGCAGGGTATAATGCGCCAGCTTTTTTCAGTCGATGGTGGTTTGGATGACACAGCAGAAGGTTCGTATCGGTATTGTCACGGTTTCCGACCGTGCCAGCCGTGGTGAGTATGAAGATCTGGGCGGCCCGGCTATCCGAGAGTGGCTGGGGCAGGCGTTGAGCACGCAGTGGGAAGCTGTCGCCCGTGTGGTCCCGGATGAACTGGATCAGATTGAGTCGACCCTGAAAACATTGTGTGATAAGGAGGAGTGCTGCCTGGTAGTCACCACCGGCAGTACAGGACCTGCCGTGCGGGATGTTGTCCCCGAGGCGACCGAAGCGGTCTGCCAGAAAATGATGCCCGGTTTTGGCGAGCTGATGCGCCAGGAGTCGCTTAAGTTCGTCCCGACGGCCATCCTTTCACGCCAGACTGCCGGGATACGCGGCCGCTCCCTGATCATCAACCTGCCGGGTAAGCCTTCGGCCATCGATGATTGTCTCAATGCGGTCTTCCCCGCTGTTCCCTACTGCGTTGATTTGATCGATGGGCCTTTCCTGGAGACCCATGAGGCGGTATGCAAGGCGTTCCGCCCCAAGCACGCCAAGAAACCACAGGCGTAATCGCGATGTTACGTGAACAGGCGGTCAATGACCTGGTTACCGTGCGTGATTTTATCCGCTGGGGCATGAGTCGTTTCAATGAGGCGGAGATCTATTTTGGTCACGGCACCGAGAATGCCCTGGACGAGGCGGCTTACCTGGTACTCCATACCTTGCACTTGCCGCCGCAGATTGGTGAGCCCTACATGGATACACGCCTGACCGAGAGCGAGCGTCGTCGGGTGGTGGATATTTTGCTGCGAAGGGTAGAAGAGCGACTGCCCGCGCCCTACCTGACCCATGAGGCCTGGTATGGCGGCATCCCCTTCTATGTGGACGAGCGGGTGCTGATCCCCCGTTCGCCTGTGATCGAGCTTATCGAGGCCCACTTCGAGCCCTGGGCACAGCCGGACAAGGTGAGCAACATTCTCGATCTGTGCACCGGCAGCGGTTGCATCGCTATTACCTGCGCTGCGGCCTTTCCTGAGGCCCACGTGGATGCCGCGGATATCTCCCGCGACGCCCTCGCGGTGGCCAACATCAATATTGAACGCTATGACATGGCCGACCAGGTGCGTGCCGTTGAGTCCGACCTGTTCAGCGCTCTTTCCGGCCGGCGCTATGACATCATCGTCAGCAATCCTCCCTATGTAGATGCGCAGGATATGGCTTCCTTGCCCCCTGAGTATCGTCATGAGCCGTCGCTGGCGCTGGAGGCAGGCCCCGAGGGGCTCGATCTGGTGCTAAAGATCCTCTACGACGCCATGTATCATCTTGAACAGGATGGAATCCTGGTGGTAGAGGTTGGCAACAGCCGCATGGCACTGGAAGACCTGTTACCTGAAGTGCCCTTCCTGTGGCTGGAATTTGAGCGCGGCGGGGAGGGAGTGTTCCTGTTGACGGCTGACAAGGTGCGGGAACATCACGAGCTGTTCCGGCTGGTTCGTTCCTGAGTAAACAGAAGATAATAATAGAGAGTCGCAAGCCATGGTGAGCATGAAACCGAAAACGGCGCAGCAGTATGTTGAGCTTATCGACCAGGCCATCATTGAGGTCGACGAGTTCATCGCCTGCCTTGAGTTCGATATGGAGGATCCGGGCGATCAGTTGCGTATCCTCAATCCGCTACTGCAAAGCCTGCGCGATCTGCGGGCCTCCATGGCCGACGGCAGTTACCTGTTCGAGAACAAGGATCTGCCCTTCATGGAAGTGGCCAACAAGTTCAATACCAAACTTCCTTTTTCACATATGTTGGCGCTGATCAATGATACCCATCGTTACGGCCTCGACGTCGAGAGCGATAGCTGAGCGAGTGAGCTGATGACGACACAAAATATTATCTTCGACCTCGAGCTGATCAAGCGCTACGACAAATCGGGGCCGCGCTACACCTCCTACCCGACAGCGGTACAGTTCCATGAAGGCTTCGGTGAGTCTGAGTATCGCGCCTGGGCCGAAAAGAGCAACGAAAGCGGCAACCCGCTGTCGCTCTATTTCCACATTCCCTTTTGCGACACCGTCTGTTACTACTGCGGCTGTAACAAGGTGGTGACCAAGGACCGCGGCCGAGCCTCCCCCTACCTGGAGCGTCTGCATAAAGAGATCGCTCTGCAAGGGGCGCAATTCGACAGGAGCCGCACCGTTGACCAGTTGCACTGGGGCGGCGGCACCCCGACCTTTATCTCCCACGATGAGATGCGAGAGCTGATGCGGGTCACCGGGGAGCACTTTAACCTGCGCAACGACGACAGTGGTGAGTACTCCATTGAGATCGATCCGCGCGAGATCAAGACCGACACCATAGCGCTGCTGCGTGAGCTGGGTTTCAACCGGATGAGCCTCGGCGTGCAGGACTTCGAGCCGGCGGTGCAAAAGGCGGTCAACCGCATCCAGAGCGAGGAATCGACGATGGCCGCGCTGGCGGCGGCGCGCAGTGAGGGTTTCAAATCGATCAGTATCGATCTTATCTACGGCCTGCCACACCAGAGCGTGGAGAGTTTTTCCCGGACACTCGACAAGATCCTCGACATTTCGCCGGACCGACTCTCGGTGTTCAATTACGCCCACTTGCCGGAACTGTTCAAGCCGCAACGGCGCATTAACGAGGCGGACCTGCCGGCGCCGCAGGAGAAGCTCGATATCCTGCAGAA
>JBFEYJ010000248.1:0-3854 GCA_041562215.1 Thiohalomonadaceae bacterium
CCCTGCAACTTTGCCAGCTCCTCAACCGCCTCGACGAACTCCAGGTGTTCATATTCCATCAGAAAACCCAAAGCGGTGCCGTGGGCTCCGCAGCCGAAGCAGTGATAGAACTGCTTGGTGGGACTGACGGTAAAGGAGGGGGTCTTCTCGCTGTGGAACGGGCAGCAGGCGTGGTACTCGCGGCCAGCCTTTTTTAGTGGCACGCGCGCGTCAATAACCTCAACGATATCGACCCGGCTGACAAGGTCATCGATAAAATGCTGGGGAATTCTGCCTGCCATGCCCTTAGTCTACTGCTTTTCGGGCAACGTGCATGGACGTTGACGGCCGAGCCTCAGGCAGAGAGTCGGGCCTTGATGCGGGCGCTGACTGCACCCATGTCCGCACGTCCCTGCAGTTTGGGCTTGAGCTGGCCCATGACTTTACCCATATCCTGCATGGACTGGGCGCCACTGTTGCTTATCGCCTCGTCGATGAGAGCATCGATTTCGGCTTCACTCAGAGCGGCGGGGAGGTACTTCTGGATAATGCTGATCTCAGCCTCTTCCTTGGCGGCAAGCTCCTCGCGTCCGGCATCGCGATACTGGGTGATGGAGTCGCGGCGTTGCTTGACCATCTTGTCCAGTACCACGAGGACCTGGCTGTCGTCGAGTTCGACACGTTCGTCGACCTCGCGCTGCTTGATCGCTGCCTGAATAAGGCGAATGGTGCCAAGGGTCTCTTTTTCCTTGGCGCGCATCGCATCCTTCATGTCGGCGGTGATTTGGTCTTTTAGCGAATCAGCCATGTCCACGTCCGAGATATTCGAGATCAGTAAAGACGCTTGGAGCGGTTCAGCTCGCGAGAGGTCTTCTTTTGCTGGCGTTTTACGGCAGCAGCGTGCTTGCGCTTGCGAACGGCAGTGGGCTTCTCGTAAGCCTGGCGGCGGCGCACCTCAGACAGGACACCCGCTTTTTCACAGCTGCGCTTGAAACGGCGCAGGGCCACGTCGAAGGGTTCGTTCTCTTTTACACGTACGGCTGGCATATGCCTAATCACCTCGTTAGATACAGTTCAGATTCGGTACATCTGCCCCGACCGGGGACAGGGAACAGGCAATTCTAATTATTCGAGAGGGAAAATGCAAAGGATTAGGATGACGGCGGCTATCCGACAGCGAGGAAGAGATAAGGCGCTGGTCAATTTGATGAGTGGGGCGGACTTTGTCGGTCAGCGGTCACCATTGTTCTTGAACCTTTTTCCCCTTGCGGCGAGAATGCGCGGATGTTGACTCTTGGTATCGAAACCTCCTGTGACGAGACCGGCGTCGCCCTCTATCACGGCGAGCGCGGGCTACTCGGTCATACGCTCTATAGTCAGGTGGCCATGCACGCCGAATTTGGCGGTGTGGTGCCTGAGCTTGCTTCACGCGATCACGTACGAAAATTGTTGCCTCTCATCGACGAGGCGTTGGCAGGTTCCGGCGTGAGTAAGCGCGACATCGGCGGTGTGGCGTATACCGCCGGACCGGGACTGGTCGGCGCCCTGCTGGTCGGTGCCTCGGTAGGGCGCAGCCTGGCATGGGCCTGGGGGGTGCCGGCGGTAGCGGTACATCATATGGAAGGGCACCTGTTGGCGCCGATGCTGGAGGAGAAGCCGCCGGAATTTCCGTTTGTTGCTCTGCTGGTCTCCGGCGGCCACACCATGTTAGTGCAGGTGGAGGGGATTGGCCGCTACAAGATCCTTGGAGAATCGTTGGACGATGCCGCCGGCGAGGCTTTCGACAAGACCGCCAAGATGCTCGGTCTGAGCTATCCCGGCGGCCCTGTGCTGGCGCAGCTGGCCGAGCAGGGCGAGGCTGAGCGTTACCGCTTTCCGCGGCCGATGACCGATCGGCCCGGACTTGATTTCAGTTTCTCCGGACTCAAAACATTCACCCTCAATACCTGGCAGCAGAGCGGACAGAGCGAGCAGGACAGAGCGGATATCGCCTGCGCCTTCCAGGAGGCGGTTGTGGACACTCTAGCGATCAAGTGCAAGCGCGCCCTGAAACAGACCGGTCTTAAACGGCTGGTGGTGGCGGGTGGAGTGAGTGCTAACAAAGGCTTGCAGAAGCGACTCACGATGCTGGCCGGTGATCTGCGGGCTGAGGTGTTCTATCCGCGCCCCGAGTTCTGCACCGACAACGGTGCGATGATCGCCTACGCCGGCTACCTGCGCCTCAAGGCCGGGCAGCACGAGGAGCTGGCCTTCAGCGCCACCCCGCGCTGGCCGCTGGAAACGTTATCGGCCATTTAACCCGACCAGTTCGGAACCGCCCCACAAATCCTTCAAGCTCAGAAGGGTGATGGGCATCCCGGGATACCACTTGCGCATGATTGCGGGTGGCTTCCGGGACTCGTGGATCAGCCCGCTTATCCTCACTGAGAGTGCTCAGCCCCTCCTCGGTGAAAATTTTGGGTTATTTGCCGATCTTCCCTTCTGCGCCGGACATCAGGTTGCGAATATTGCTCCGATGGCGCCAGATGAGCAGCAGGCTTATTACCGAAAAGAGCATGATGTACTCGGTCTGTGGCGCCAGCAGCCAGCAGTAGAGCGGGGTGAGGATCGCCGCCGTTAGCGCCGACAGCGATGAAATCCTGAATACCTTGGCCATCAACAGCCAGGTGAGCAGAGCTGCCAGTGCTACCTGCCAGGAGAGCCCGAGGATCACCCCCAGCGCCGTGGCCACCCCCTTGCCGCCCTGAAAACCGAAAAAGATCGGGTAGAGATGGCCGATAAAGGCCGCCAAGCCGATCAGTGCCAGTACCAGTGGCTCAACCTGCAGCACCAGGCCAACCAGCACCGGCAGCAGCCCTTTGAGAAAGTCCCCAAAAAGGGTCACCGCAGCGGCCTTCTTGCCGCCGAAACGCAGCACATTGGTTGCACCGGGATTCCTGGAGCCCTGGGTACGCGGGTCCGGCAAGCCCATCATTTTACAGGTAATGATGGCGGTGGAGATGGAGCCTAACAGGTAGGCGAAGACGATCAGTGTAAGATCCAAAGTGCTCATGGCAGTCCGTTCTTGTCAAGTTAGTGGGTGGGATTATACGGTTTTGCCGCGTTGCCTTCGAGCGTGACATGGATCAAAGGGAACCGGTATAGTTGCACCCCATCAAAGATGGGAAAGACCATGGATATCATCTATCTAACTGACCTCAAGATCGATACCGTCATCGGTATCTACGACTGGGAACGGCGCATCAGACAGACCGTCAGCTTCGACCTGGAGATGGCCACCGACATCCGCAAGGCCGCCGCCTCCGACACCATCGAAGACACGCTCGATTACAAGGCCGTGGCCAAGCGCCTGATCCAGTTCGTCGGCGAGAGCGAGTTCCAACTGGTGGAGACCCTGGCCGAGCGGGTTGCCGGGATCATCCTTAGCGAATTCAATGTGCCCTGGGTACGCGTGCGCCTGAATAAGAAAGGGGCGGTACGCCATGCTTCCGGTGTCGGCATATCCATTGAGAGAGGCGAGAGGCCCTGATGTCCAGGGTCTACGTCAGCATCGGCAGCAACATCGACCGGGATAAGAACATTCGCGGCGGGGTGGCCGATCTCCAGGCCCAGTTCGGGGCGCTCACCCTTTCCGCTGTCTATGAAAGCGAATCCGTCGGCTTTGACGGCGACAATTTCTACAATCTGGTTGCCGCCTTTGAAACGGACGAAGTCGTCAGCAAAGTGGCCCAGACACTGCACGAGATTGAAAACGCCCATGGCCGGACTCGCGAGGGACCGCGTTTTTCCTCCCGTACCCTCGATATCGATATGCTGCTCTACGATGACTTGGTGATGCACGATGGCAAGCTCGAACTGCCACGCGACGAAATCAC
>JBFEYJ010000249.1:0-3852 GCA_041562215.1 Thiohalomonadaceae bacterium
AGAAGCTGATAATTCGTCGGCGTCAGGCCATTACCAGCGTAGAGTCGGTATTCCTTGAAATCATCGTCGCTGTAGGCGGTTCCTTTAATATCCGTGAGACCGCTAACCGTTGAGTCCGAGCTCGGCATCGAAATACGAGTGGTCGGAGGCGTCGTATCCATGACGATAACCGCCTCCTCTGATACTTCACTCTCCCAGCCTGCGCGGTCAATGGCTTTCACCGTATACGTGTAACGACCGTCAATCAAATTCACATCGTAATAGGTGGCATCGGCAATCACATCACCGGAAACACGTATGCCGTCTCGATACACAACATAACCTGCAAGGTCATTATCCGTACTTGCATTCCACGTCAGGCGGACATTGCTGCCTTCCTCAAGAGTGGCCACGAGATTGATTGGGACAAGTGGCGGATGCGTATCCACTGTGATTTGCGCCAGGGCTTCTGAGATATTTTCGGCAATGTCCTGAACTTCCAACCGCAAGGTATAAACCCCATCAGGCGGTAGCGTCTCCCACTGCAACAGAGTGCCGTCATTGACAGGCTCCAATCCCACATTGAGTTCGTTCCATCGAGACGCCTCGTCAATCATCCCTGGGGCAATCTCCAGGCGGAACTGGACAAAATTGGCATCCGTTGCGGTGCCTGCTATGTTCTGCGGCGCTGTAACATAGAGGCCATCCGTAGGTGCTGTGATAGCCGCCGTTGGCGAAGTGTTGTCGATGGTGACTGAGACACGGCTTTCACCGGCATTGCCTGCCATATCTTCGCCACGTAGCCGTAACGTATAAACACCATCATTCGCTGCGGAAATATCCCAGGCATGCAACAGTTCAGGCAGAGGCAGCGAGGTACCAGAGGCCAGGGATGACCATGTGGTGGGCACAACACCTGTCCCTACGCTCAGTTCATAGTTGCCCGGATAATCCTCTTCCAGCGTAGCCATGACAGTGATCGGACTCTTGTCAGCACCGAAGACGCTGTTAGTTTCGGGGGCGGTGATCTCAACCTTGGGTGGAGTTCTGTCGATAGTAAACGGAATGATCCGGGTCGATTTCGTTTCACCGAGATCTGTTGCCTGTACCTTGAGCGCATAATCGCCCTCATCCAGATCGCTTACGCTCCCCAGATTCGCGTTGACTCGGTTGGCAGTTCCGTTATCGATGGTCAACCAGTTTGGTACTTCCGGATCACTGGTGATTGAGACATCGTATTCCGCGATATTGGCGTCCTGAATCGTCCCCACTACTGAGCCGTTCGCTGAGATGAACCCGTTGGCAGGTTGGGAGACCTCAATATTAGGCGCGGTTCTGTCGATAACCACAGTGACTTTCTCGTCTTGGCGCAGTAGGGGATTCTCGGCTGAGGCCACAAGCAAACTCACCGCATACCTGCCATCTGGAAGCACGTTGCCAGCATCATCCCGGCCGTCCCAGCTCAACGATATGGGACCGAAATTGAACGGCTGTTCAACGTGTAAGGTCTTCTTGAGCACGCCGGAAGCATCAAGAATACCCAAGGTAATTAAACCCTCCACTTCCAGACCGAAACGGATCCCCGTAGATTCGAGCTTGCCGTCCTCATTAGGCGAGAATAAATCCGGCACAACTTCAAGATAACTGATCAGGTCAAGTCGTTCAGCCAGGTTAACGGGAACCTCGACCGTATTTGCGTTACCAACGATGTCAGTGGCGACAACGCGTACCGTATACGAACCCTCAAGACCAAAGGTATTCCATGTCGCAAGGATCTGGATGTCTTGTGTATTAGTCTTTTTGTCGGCAATTCGCATCCAGGACTCAGGATCGCTTCCCGCGCCAATCTCAACGCTATAATTAAGAAGGTGGTCGTCATACACCGCCCCCTGAACCTCGACAATCAACGGTAATGGATCAATTGAATTTGGATAGGCCATCGAAACAACAGGCGCCGTTGTATCCACCTCGGTAAAGGTGTTGATAGTACGGGTATTACCACATGCGTCCTTGAGTGTAACGCTAAGCCCATACCAGCCATCGACGACCGGATTGCCTTCACCGTCCAGTCCATCCCATATTGTCTGGCTTTCACCACTCAGAACGGTCTCCTGGCTCTGAAGACTCAGCAACTTTTCTCCGACGAGACTGTATTTACCATCACCACCCGCTATCGCGTGGTACAGGTCGACGTCGACAGTGACCGTTTCATCCGCCCCATAACTCACCACGACCTCGTCATACTGTTCATCGCCATTAGGCGAGAACAGACGCCGATCGATGCCGGCATGCGCACCTTCGATGATACCGTCAAAATGGAAGGTACGTGCCTCACAGCGTTTATAACCACCGACATCGGACACTTCCAGCCGAACAGTAAACTCTCCGTTGCGATCATGGATTCGGCCTATTGGTCCGGCAACGTTGAACAATCCATAAGCATCCCTGGCAGGTGAGATAGAAGAAGGTGTCTTTAAGGAATCCAGTGAGCGGGAGTCGTGGAATTTGGTGAACGTGTCAGGCTCCGCGCCGTCACCCAACTTAAGCGTATAATCAAACCCGCCGGCATCGTACAACTCACCCTCAAAGGTAAGCGTGTTGCGGATTTTCCCGTCAGGCATTTGCTGAGGAATACCACAGAGTCGCTGACCTTCAAGTGGATAGGTCAGCCGTGCCACGGGGGGAGTGTGATCAACCGCAATGGCTACGGCAACAACAGTTTCTTCATCATCTTCATTGAGCAGTTTCGCTGTAAGCGTCAGCGGCCCCTCAGGGTACTGACTGGTCTTCAATGTGTAGGCATAGTTTGGTGCAGCCAAAGGTGAAGATACGGACTGGGGATTGTTGACATTATAAAGAACGTCTTCACTCCCATCCGGCAGAGTCTGCGACAACGTAAGCAACTTCAGTGTTTTCCCATCCAGTGCAGCAGGAGAGAATCCGACAATTACCTCGTTCCCGGATGGCTCATCACAAACCGTAGCCGGCACCACGTCAGTCTTAACACCCAGCGCCAGGCACGGCATCTTGATTTCCTGAGAGGACGACCGAAGTGTTCTTGGCTGAACTTCCCCTGAGACAGGATCAACATGCTGCACGGTCGTCGCCTCAAGATATCCCGTATAGGTTTTGCATGTCTGAAAATCATTGAAACGATACATGAATGCCGAATCGGGACCCAGCACCACGCCGACTTCCTGGGGGATCGCATAACGTGGATCGTCAGTGCTGCTGACTATCAGACGAACCTTGTCGATATCTTCCGCGACAAATTCCTTACCCCAGAGCAGATAATCACCTTGTGCAGGAGGATTCTCGGTCAGCAAGCGCTCCTTGATCTCCGCGGAAATGGATGATGAATCCTTGCCCAGGAAAATTACCCCATCCGCATAAAGCCGGAAGGTATTGGAATAGTGCTCCTGTCCGGACGAATCAACAGCACGGAGCCGAACGACATATGGCCTCCCGCCATCAACGCCCTCCATATCCCATACGGCATGGAATCTCTGATCGGTCGGCACCCCGGTACTGATGAGCTTTTCTACCGATCCACTCGAACCCGTGGAGACCATAAATTGGTTAAGCAAGGATTCACGCCAGGAGGACTCAGAGGTTGGTCTGTATTGCACATACAGCTGTGATACAGGACGGCTAATGGTCTCAGCTACACTGAACCGAACGGGATTAAGATCAATCGTGCTCTGCTGTGACCCACCATCAGTCTCAGTCATAGGCACATAGGGCACGGATCTCAAGCGATAGTATTCATCATTTGAAGCACAGTCTTCCAGGCCGGTGCTGGAATCACAGGGCGCCTTCTTCTGGTTACCTACTTCAGCAACAATCAGTTGCTCCGCGGGTAACGGCGTAACA
>JBFEYJ010000250.1:0-3848 GCA_041562215.1 Thiohalomonadaceae bacterium
CAGGAGCTGGCCAATATGGTTGGCGCGTCAAGGGAGATGGTGACCCGGATCCTCAAGGATCTGACCAAGGGTGGATATATCGAAATCGACAACAAGAGAATCACCATCAAGGAAAAGTTGCCCTCCGCCTGGTAGCCGTGGTCATTTACCGGTGAACCTCACAGATATTAACTTTACGCTTAGTTCCCGGCGCCATAGATTCGTGCATAGTGCGTGGAAGCTCCCTCAATCACAACTCCTCGACCGGATATGCAGCTGAGCCTGTTTCGGGTACTGGTGTTCGGCAGCCTGATTGGCCTTCTGGGCATCATCATTGCGATATCACCTCTCGGAGTGGGACTGGAGGAACGTTTCGGGCTGGACAGCCTGTTCCGTTTGAGAGGGGAACGCCCGGAGGAAACCCCTGCGGTGGTGGTGACCATCGACCGGAACACGACGGATGCCATTGGCATCCCCAGGCAGCTGGATCGCTGGTCACGCATTCATCATGCCCGCGTGATAGAAACGCTCAAGGCATTAGGTGCCGAGACAATCGTCTTCGATATTCTTTTTTCCGAGCACCGTGATAACGCCGGCGATGCCGCCATGGCCAGGGCGATGAGTGAAGCGGACAATGTTGCGCTCCTCTGTATGCGCACCACAGAGCAACAGTCACTCAGCAACAGCGCGGGTAGCCATGTGGGGGCGATGGCCATTGAGCAACGGCTCGATCCTCTCGAAATTTTCTCTGATGCCGCCTTGGCCACATCCCCTTTTTATCTGCCGAAGGTACCCGAGCAGGTCCGTCAATACTGGACCTTCAAAGCCGGCTCATTGCCCACCCTGCCGGTCACAGCACTGCAAATATACGGGTTGCAGATCTATGATGCCTGGCGACGCTTGTGGCAGCAGGTGGATGCCGATGTTGCCGCCGGGTTTCCACCGGACGCCGACAGTACGGAGAACAGGAAACGGGTGTTGGCGATGGGTGGGACGCTTCGGCAGAGGATGATGGATGATCCGTCGCTAGCCACCCGACTGCTTAAGGGCATCGAGCGTAATGCTGAGACGGGCAGGGAAAAGCGAATTCTAAAAGCGTTAATCGATGCCTATGCCGGTGACGCCGGCCGCATCCTCAATTTTTACGGTGGGCCCGGTTCGGTGCGGACCATTTCCTACCATCAAATCCTCGACGGTTACTGGACAGCGGGCGAGGACGCTGGGCTGGCGGGCAAGGCCGTTTTTGTCGGGTTTTCCGAACGGCGTGTTCAGGCACAGCGCGATGGATTTGTCACTGCCTTCTCCCAGCCCGATGGTCGCGATCTGGCCGGCGTGGAAATCGCTGCCACGGCTTTTTCCAATCTGCTGAACAGCGATGGGATCAGGCATTTGCCTCCTCTCGGTTACTGGGGACTTATCCTGCTGTGGGGACTGGTGGTGGGGCTCGGATGCCGTTTCCTGACGCCAGTGAGAGCTATGCTTGCAGGACTTGCGTCGGCCTCGCTCTATTTTGCAGGGGCCTACCACGGATTTGTCGCGCACAATCTGTGGATACCGTTTGTGGTGCCCCTGTTTTTTCAGGCGCCGGCTGCTTTTTTTCTGGCTCTCGCCTGGCGCTACCGCGAAGGCAGCCAGCAGCGCTTGTGCCTGAAGGAGGCATTCAGCTATTACCTGCCTCCTGAAGTTGTCCAGCGCTACAGCGATGAAGGCTGCGCCCTGGAGGCCGGGGGACGACTTACGTCCGGGACCTGCCTGTTCAGTGATGCCGCCCAATACACCCGTATGGCTGAACACCTGGAGCCGGCAGAGTTGGGTCGGTTAGTGAATGATTACTATGCCACCGTGTTTGCGCCGGTAAGCCAGGAGGACGGAATCATCTCGGACGTGGTCGGAGACGCCATGCTTGCCCTCTGGGTAGCGGAACAGGCCGATGCGGATCTTGCCACACGTGCCTGTAAGGCGGCACTGGCGATTGCCCGTGACACCACCCGTGGCGCAGAAGAGGGGTTTCCCCACGGACTGCCCACCCGGATCGGTCTGCATGCGGGCCCGATCCTTTTAGGCAACGTGGGCGCAGGTGATCACTATGAGTACCGGGCCGTGGGTGACACGGTGAATACGGCTACCCGCATCGAGGGATTGAACAAGCTATTAGGCACTCGTGTGCTAGCCACCGAGGCTGTAGTGAAGGATACCCTGGTGCTACAGTTTCGGCCCGTGGGGCGTTTTGTCCTGGTCGGCAAAACCCAGCCCTTGAGTGTCTACGAATTGCTCTGCCCGGAACTCGATGCGCCGGTTATCCAGGATGATTATCTGGCCCGGTACCACGAAGGCATGGCGGTCTTTGAGGCAGGCGAATGGAAACAAGCCTGGAGTGTGTTCTCAGAATTACTGCGCGAACAGCCGCAAGACGGACCGAGCCGGTATTATCAGTTATTAAGCGAGGAATTCAGAAGGCAGCCGCCGCAAGTATGGGACGGGGTTATTCGGTTGGAAAATAAGTGAGCGGGGAGACGAGAGAAACTAGCGTCATGGCACTCATGCCATGACGCACCTGAGCTAAGCGAACGCTTAGATTGGGTTAAGGTCGGTACAATTATCGACCTTTATTGTGTCAACCGGGCAGGTCTCTGAGTAATAGGTGTCACAAGTGCGTGGCCCCTCACTCGTGTCAGTTGTTTGGCACGATGTGCAACCGGAAAGAAATAACGCCACCATCAAAACCGCAAATATTTTCATACCTTCCTCCAATTATTATCAGCCAGCCTCGTGCCCGGCCTAGGTGATTTTCAATTCAGTAACGAGGGTCGTGTTTCTTTTTCTCCCCCATAAATGCCTTCCCTCAATGGGGTCTCTAAAAGCCCGTGTAATGTTATCGTATGTTGCCAATTTATCTGTGATATATCCACATAAAAACTATGTCAAAGTACATTTATCCGCAGTTCGCCCAGAAAGACCCGCTCAGGTAGATACTCGGATGCTAGCGGTTCAGAGATGGCATAATTGCTATCCTGGAAATTGAAATCCTCGTTGAACAGATTCTTTACGCTGAGGCGGATAGCACCGATACGTTTCGGCAGCTTATAGCCCAGTGAAGTATCAACGTTCCAGAACCGGTCTTCGTTCACCTCGATGGCGTTGCTCGACTCGATACTTTGTTCCACATAGGTGGCGGTCACTGTAGCGTAGATCCCGTTAGGACCGAAGTAGCTCAAACCGAGCGGTACGCGCAATGTGTTCAGTTCCTGCGGCGGTTCGGGTGATTGCGTCATCGCTTCATGCAAGAGGCGAGTGCTCAGGGCCAGGCGTTGATTAATCGCCCAGAATAAATAAGCTTCATAGTTCTTTTCATCCAGGAGGTTTGGTGACGTGAGGTTGGTGCCGGAGTTCACCACCTCGTATCGGGGTTGCTCTGACTTTCGCCGGCTCGTACTGAGGCCTGTGTACAGGGTTCGGCTAACACGGTGCTCAAGTGCGATGCCGTAACGCTCGGCAAGCGTTCCACTGGTTTCGTCAAAAAACTGGTTAAATCCGGCGACCTGCGTCGGCTCTATGGTTTGATTCGAGGTAAAAGGACGCCGCGTGGTTTTGAACCACGCCGTCCGCAATTGGGTGTCAGGCGTTAATTGCCAGTTTAGCCCCACCTTCGGGTTAATTCTCTGCGAATCGTCAGCGGTGTATTCGATTGAATCGACACTGGCACCTAGTGTCCAGACCATGTTCCTCCGCGCATTGATGTTGAAATAGGCATAGGCATTCCGATAACGGGCATCCAGTTCGAGCGTGGGCAAGAGTGTTATGACCGGAATATTCGGTTCCGGAGCTGGGGGAACGGGAACAAATCGGTCGTCCGGTACGACGAGTGTCTC
>JBFEYJ010000251.1:0-3840 GCA_041562215.1 Thiohalomonadaceae bacterium
GGGAACCAAATCCCGGCCACAGGCTGCAGGCCTGAAAAAATCGGCCGGCGGATATTACACTGATGCTGCTCAAGCAATGCCATGGGCTTGTGCTCCATCCCGGCCATCGGCGCTTTCAAGCCCATCGCTGCCACTCGACACACACAAACGAAGTGCACGATCAGACAACCCGTAAACAAGGAGTTGGCGTTGCTCGGTCAACATGGCCACAAGTCCGGGTTCCCCGAGAGCGATCCGCGCGATCTTGTCCGGCGCGGTAAACAAGGATTCTGACTTCTCTTCCGATGCCAGTATCAGGCCCTTGCGATCCGGTGTCAGGGCAAGCAAGCGAAGCACGGCGGTTTCTGAATCGCGGACGAGGCCGCATACCTCCCATCCCACAGGAAGCGCCAAGCGCTGTGTCGAAATCTGCCCCCCTCCAAGGCCTTCTTGAACGGTCCATGTTTGCCGTTCGCCGGAGTGCTTGCTCCCTGTATCGAACGCCCATGCCCCTCGTCCCGAGGACCAACGGCGGGAGCCGTCCGTGAAAAAGATCTTTTTCGGAAGGTGCTCCACAGGGATGGTTTGGACAACATGAGCGACGCGACCGGGCACCACCATTTCAATCACCATGGCGCCATCACCCTCACTACGGGCATAGACCAGCGATCCCTGGTCCACCTGCGCCATCCCCAGCACATGGCGTTGGAAGGGGTGTGCTTTGCCGGGAGCCGGTGAATCGGTTCCTAATGAGCGATTTACCCAAAACACCAGATTACCGGCGGAATCCAATACATAAATGCTTTGTGCCCCCCGATCCTTGAGCCAAATGCAAGGATTCCAGTACGCGAGTCCAGGCGTCACGGAAAAGATCTCCCGTGGTGGCCTGCGTACGGCATTAAAGCCGTGAAACTGCCAGAAGTGAAGATGGGTATTGTCGGCGGTTATCGCGCCCACCTGCTTGCCGCTGATGGCCGCGCCGACGATATTTCCCCCACTCCCCAGTGAGTGTACGCGGCCCTTTCGAGGCTTTTTGGCGGACTGCTGCGTGGGCACGGGAACATGAAACACATGCATGCGCTGGTTGAGCGAGAGCACCGCGACGTGGTGCCCGCCAAAGGCGACGAGGGGCGCTCTTTTCAGGGAAAATCCGTCATTGACCGATCGGTGCGCCTCGGAACTCGCCACGCTCTGGAATGCACCCTCCAGCAACCGCGCTGCATGCGCGGCTTCCGGCAAAGCGAGTGTCATGCGTCGTTCACGACGCATTTCCTGCAAAACGATGTGCAACCGCTCGCCTGTCAGGGCACGCGTGACCTCCACTCGATGGGTGGCCCGGAAGTCCCGTGGAGGCTGTCTGCCGACCCACCACCATTCGCCGCCGGTAAGCGATTCGCGCTCCGCCCACTCCTGCCACAGGCGCGCCTTTTCCGTCGTTGCCGGCTCCAACGACCGGTCCCGCAACATGCGTTTCAACAAGGTAGCGGAACCGCCTTCCAACAGAACACCCGGCGTCTGAAGGCTGCCCCACAGGAACCTTCCTCCGGCAGCTTGTGCCCGGCGGGCCAACAGAATCCAAAGAGCAATATGGACCAGACGCGGGGCACCCAGTTGTAGCGGACCGGTGTCGAAAAGCGCGACCGTGGAGGGCACCGCCAGTTGAGCCATTTCACGGGGGGCAAGGAACAGGTGCTCGCCACCGGCAGCGCGGCGCAAAAATTCCTCGGGGACCTCGTCGGCCAGGGCCCATTCCGACAACAGCAGCCTCTCATACGCACCGCGGCGCCGTAGATCGTCGATCCCCTGAGGCTCAGGCGTCCCGCCCGACGAGCCTTGCCGAAAAGAACCTATCAATGGATTCAGCCTTCGCAGCAGATCGCCCAGTGCGAGCGCCAAGTCCTGGTCAAACCATTCCAGCCAGGGACGCCACGGCTGGAGCGCCTCCGGTAACAACATTAGTCCAATGCCTCGTAAAGGCGCTTCAGCAGGCCTCTTGTGACGGGCAATTGCCGATCCAGCGGAATTAACCATGCCGGGTCCGGCCACAACAGCACCGGTGAGCGGTCCCCACTCCGCTTGAGCACGGCCCGGGCAAGAAGATCGAGCGGAACTTCCGGCTGGAGGGTTGTCGGCAACCACAGCGACGGCGCCTCTGTGGCAGGGGCGGCATAAGCCACATCGGGGACCCAGGGTAAACGTTCAGCCGAGGCGATCACTATCAAGACATTGCGGTTGGCGGTCGCCGCATGCGAGGACAGCTCTTCGTCAGGCAGTTCCTGCAATCGACGACACAGGCGCCGTCCGGCTCGGCCTATCCCCACAGCCGCCCGCGGCGCGGGGGCTTCGCCTCTCGGCAGCCAGGACAGATTCACGCGGACTCCAGCATGACAGTCAAATGGGAACGGTGTTCAGCAAGTCCATCCGGCAATGAATCGGCGTCAAAATTCGCATCAATTTCCCGGAGCAAGGCCTCAATGCGCGTGCGCAAAGTTTCTCCCTGGTCCTCAGCGGCCAGGCATAGCTCCGCCTCTTCAATTAAACGAGTCGTTCGTGCCAACGGCTGCAAGGCCGCCTGCTCCACCGCAGCACTCAGCGTTGTATTTGCGGACACCGCCAACGTGTCACGCAGTACCTCCTGGGCGCTTTCCTGGGCTTCCTTGGTCGGCAAGACGTAGAACAGCGGCCACAAGTCGCTTTCCGTGGCGACACTGCGCCCGGCAAGCACCGCGGCAGCGGCAATAAGACGCTGAGACTTTACGATGCGCCGATCGGACAACACTAATCCGGCCTCCCGCAACTTGCGCACTGCGTTGGCCAACGGACCACGCACCTCGTCCATGTCCACCTGTCCAACCGCCTGCCCGAGCAAATCCAGATGCGCTATGTCGACACAGTGTTCAACGGGCTTGAAATCCGACGACCAGCCGCCGGCAAGCAGCGCTTCGAGGTGGCTGTCCGGAGTGGCTTCGACAAAGAGGTGCAACAGGAAACGGTCCGCGAAGGCGCTGAGTGCTTCATCGTCCGGCAGCCCATTTGCAGCGCCCACACAAACCTTGAGCGGACACTGGAGCTGGGTATGCCCGCGCCGGAACCGTCGCTCGTTCAGCACACCGAGCAGCGTGTTCAATATCGCCGTTGACCCCAGAAACACCTCATCCAGAAAGGCGATATCCGCTTCCGGCAACATACCGGTGGTGTCGGTTTCTACGACCCCTTCTCTCAGCCGGCGGAGATCCACCGGTCCGAACAGCTCGTTTGGCTCTGTGAACCGACCCAACAGATATTCGAAATAGCGGCCGCCCAAGGCGGAAGCGACACGTCGCACCACCGCGCTTTTCGCCGTTCCCGGCGGGCCGATGACCAAAAGATGCTCGTTTGCGACCGCAGCAAGTACGATCAATTCGGCCAATTGCTCCCGTCCGACCAGACCCGAGGTAGCGACTCTGATGCCCTCCCGGATCCGGTGCGCCGCATCCGGCAATGAAACAGCCATTATGGTCTCCTGTTCTTGTGCTCTCACGGACTTCGTAAGGCCTTACGAATTTGTTGTCAGGCGGCCGTCGGAATGGAATGAACCACGCGTTCCCGGCCAACGCACGCCAAATAAAGGGGGAAAGGATACACCAAAACCTGATTCAAAATTCAACCTGCGCTGCATGGCACCCCACCGTGACGTCGGCTAGGCCCGAAGGCGCGGCCAATAGCCGGTATAGTTAGGGTCAGTGTAAAAATATTCTCGCCAAATCTAGAGTTATTACACGGAGCATAAACATAGAGTTACGAGGTGAAACCGCTATACAGCAGGACAATTTGACCTCACTACTTTGTCCAACAACTTAAGTCGTTATTGTGGACAGCAGA
>JBFEYJ010000252.1:0-3821 GCA_041562215.1 Thiohalomonadaceae bacterium
CCGCCCTGATCGCCGTAGTCGAAACAGCTAAAAGCCTTTTTCGTCAACAGCGCCGCCAACGGCACACCTCCACCGAGACCTTTGCCCAGGGTCAAAATGTCCGGTTCGATGCCGTACTGTTCGTAAGCAAATAACGTCCCGGTGCGGCCGATACCGGTTTGCACCTCATCGATGATAAGCAGACAGTTCCTTTCCTGAGTCAGTGTCCGCAGGCCCTGCACAAAATGGCTGTCCGCAGGCACTACGCCTCCCTCCCCCTGGACCAACTCGATCATCACTGCCACGGTGTTGTTGTCGATCGCGGCAGCCACTGCCTCAAGATTGTTGTAAGGCACTTTGGTAAATCCGGGCACCTTGGGCTCGAAAAGCCCTGCCCACTGAGGTTTACCGGTGGCTGACATGGTGGCCAGAGTGCGTCCGTGAAAGCCGTTGTCCATGGTGACAAAGCCATAAGCGCCCTGTTTGTTTAGCGCCCCCCACTTGCGTGCCAGCTTGATCGCCCCCTCATTGGCTTCGGCGCCGCTATTGGTAAAAAAGACCTGATCAAACACGCTACGTTCAACTAAAGTTCGCGCCAGACGCAGCATCGGCGTGTTGTAATAGCCGGGCCCGGGGTTAAGCAACAGTTCGGCCTGATGCTTGAGCGCATCGACAACGACCTGTGGCGAATGGCCAAGAGAGTTCACCGCCCAGCCCTGCACAAAATCCAGGTAGCGTCGGCCCTTGCGATCCTCCAGCCAGCTGCCTTCGCCTCGTGCGAAGACGAGATCCGGGCGGGCGGTGACGGGCATGACGGCGCTGTACGGTGATTCCATTTCATTTCTCCTTATGTTGGCGATGACGCCGCTACCGCACATCCATGTGCCTGCGGCATATGGGGGACACGAATGTCCTTAATGCAGAAAATGCCGGTGGCAATTTTCCGCCGTCCATCCATGGACATAAAAAAAAAGCCGCAAATCCCGGGGGGACCTGCGGCCTTTTCGTTGTTTCAGTTTTCTGTGGTGACCTACCTAACCGATTCAACCTCCATGCACACAGGACCTCCCCGCTGCCAAATTCGGAGCGCGGTCATTCGGGTGCATCGTTTAAAGTTCATCGGGGTCAACATCCTTCAAGTTTGCGACAGACGATCACCTGCTGTCAATGGTCTTTTTATCGCCACCGCTATATTCGATGACTACGTGCCTAGCCTGCTCCTGACCCTATAAAACGGAAGTGCTTTTGCCAGAAGAAGATTCAATGGTTCGCGCGTTCGAGAACGAGGAGAGGGCTGCTATGCTTGTTCGTATGGTACTTTTCGGGAGGTCACGACCATGACTAGTGAGATTTTGATGCACATCAACGAGGAGCTGACCGAGGCGCAACAAGCACAGTTGCTGAAAGCATTCGGAAACAGGCCGGAAGGGATGCATGCCCACTTTCAGGCGCAAAAACCGCACATGATGTTCGTGGCCTTCGACCCGGAAGAACTCTGCCCCCATGACCTTGTGGCGATTGCCGAGGAGGCTGGAGTGCACGCTCAGGTGATCGACCTGTAGACTCGATACGGACGATTGCCGCACTGGCCGGTTGATCCCTTCGCGGAGCCTATGGTTCGCCACACACAGCAGCTTGTCGGTCACTCGCACGATGCGCCAGTTTTAATATTTTTGGCCGTTGGGGAGAGCACCACATATTGTATCAAAGATAAAAACTCTTCATTACTCATGCGCCACGTCAGATCAAACCAGCGAATGGAACGACGATGGCGTAGCGCCTCACTACACCGGCATTCTCAAACATTTTCCTTCTCCTTGTAACCGATTGCCTGCAGGAACAGGTGTAATAGCTGCTGAACCAGCTTCTCCAAACTGACACCCTTGTAGCGCTCGGCATTGACGATACACTTGCTGTAGATTGCCTCACGAATCATCCCCTGAAACAGCAGTGCGGCAGCACGCTCATTCACCGCCGGGATCCGCTTGTCCATGGCCAATTCCTTCAGGCTATATTCGATATAGTCCACAATGGATTGCCAACGACTGGTGAAGAAACGATTGGCGATCTCACCACCTTCCAGCACGCTGACCAGCTCTATGCGGAAATAGTCCGGGTCCTCTTCTACCCGCGCAATAAAGACCCGAGAGATACGGTACAGGACGCTGGCAAAATCGTCGGGACCGTCTAAAGCCGCCTCTACATAGGTCTCACGTGGTGCCGAGAGGTTCTCAAGAACCGCCTCGTATAACTCTTCCTTGGAGGAAAAGTGCTGGTAAAGTACTGCCGGGCTGACACCGACACGCCTCGCAATTTCGTCTACCGACACGGCATGAAACCCCTTATCGGCGAACAACACCTTGGCCACCGCCAGGATCGAAGCGCGACGCTCCGCCGCCTTCATTCGCTTTGCCATTACTGAACTCCTTCACTTATCGATGACACCGATGCAGCCTTCCCTGGCTGCAATATCCACTACTGCTTGCGGATATGAAACTCAAAACTCTCACCGGTGCTCTGCGACTGCAATAGTTCGTTGCCGGTCTGTCTGCAAAATGCCTCGAAATCCTTGACCGCCCCAGGATCGGTGGCGAGGACCTTCAGCACATCTCCTTCCGCCATTCCTGCGATGGCCTTCTTGGCTCGTAAAATAGGTAATGGACAGTTCAGACCGCGAGCATCCAGTTCTTCGTTCACATAGCTCATGACAATTCCTCATTATTTCATTGATTCCAGTGTGCTGCCGAAGAAACAGCAGCGCCTCGTCCACCACACACCACTTGTAAGTGAACGTTCGTTAACTTATAATTCATTACAAGAGAAGCTGTCAAGTCGATACCACAGGATCGGGCATACTGCCATTAACGGAGTGAGAAAGGAGATGGGATTTAATCAAAGCTACTTCGCCCTGGGAGATTTGCATCCGTTCAGGCTCATCGAGCGTTTGCTACACCCTTACCAACCGCTGGCCGAGGTGAAACTACATGGTCATCCGCTCCAGATAATCGGCACCCGTCGTGCGGCCAAGGCCCTGGCCCATCGTGATCTCCCGCTGACCGTCGAGATGCAGCTCTTTTTTTCCTGTGTGGTAAAGAAAAGGGTGATCTTTCACGAGGAGGAAAGTGACACCGGTGAATCTGCAAACGAAAAACTCAGCGTTGACTTCCGTGCGGTTGAAGCCCTTGCCTGCGACCCGGTCGCTTTCGCGGAAAATTACCCTGAACGGCGTGAGCTGACCTCTATCGCGGCCGCAAAAATGCACCCATCGACCTTGTCCATCGACTTCCGACAAGGACGCTGGTACGGCAGCTTTACGATCTGAGCCCCTCTCTTTGCAAAACTGTCGCCATTTCACTGATGAGTATGATGACTGACCTCAATATTCAGATACCCGTTACCTGGCGTCTAGAATGGGATGATGGCTTCGGCGCACGCGGCTGGAAACTCGATGACAGCCTCAATGACCCGTACGTGATTGCCGCCACCGCCGATACCGGCAGTCGTATTGCCACCTCCGTGCCCGTTCACGACATTCTTGATCACTATCTCTGCGGTCTGCCGCTTAGCGGCCACCGTAATGAGGCGATTGCACTTGTACAACTTGGTCTGCGCACAGGTTCCAGCCCGGCTCCCGATTTCGCCGCAATGGTGGACGAGGATCTGCTGCAGGGGCGAGTTAATGGCGAGTCAATGCGGAGTTTTTACCGAATGATTTGCTGGAGAGGCTTCCCGCCGATGAAACAGACAGCAGACGGATCATCAATGTGCTGTCTCGGCAGTGGGGAGAACAGGCATTGCGTGATCGCCTGATCGCGTGGTTCTTCGAACTGGGTAAAGCGGGA
>JBFEYJ010000253.1:0-3813 GCA_041562215.1 Thiohalomonadaceae bacterium
ATCTCCAGCCAGTCTCAGGCGTTGGGTAGCGGTTCAGCGTCACAGTCACTCACTTTCTGAGATTCGTCCAATGGGCGGCCCCGCTTCGGCGGGGCCAGGGAGGTGCCTCATGAGCAAGCATGAACAAGTACAAGGGAGATAGAGCATGTCAATTAATGTCGATTCACACTACGTCATAGGGCAAAGCCATCTAAACAACGAAGACTATGCCATCAGTAACGTTGCTCCTTTTCCTCACATGATTATCGCCGATGGGTGCTCCTCGTCAGCCCATTCGGACATCGGGGCGCGAATGTTGGTCATGGCTGCTCGGGAATACCTGTTGAATGATGCCCGAACAAGCAATCCCACCAACCCCGAACAGCTGGCGGTCTTTGCCGCCCTGAAAGCGGAAGCGGCGACACGGGTGGTTGGTGCGCCTACGACCTCGATAGACGCCACGCTCGCGGTCGCGTTCATCCGGGATGACAACGCCTACGTCTACCTGTTTGGGGATGGCTCAGTTTTCGTCCGCAAAACCACAGGTGAGGAGCAGCTGGTTACTGTGGACTACTCACACAACGCACCGTACTACCCATCCTATCGCGCGGACAGCGCGCGTGACGCTGAGTACAAGGCCCGATCGGGCAACGCCGTCAAGGTTGTCACGGTCCAGGGAGAGCGCAAGCAAGAGCCGTTACTGTCCCCCACGGTTTTCACCTTTCCGGTTGAACGCCTGTCGCTGCTGATGATTACCTCTGATGGGCTATCGAGTTTCATCGATACCCAGAGCGCCCGGAGCATCGAGGCAAGCACTATCACCAGTGAGTTGACCCGGATGCGAAACACCAACGGGGCCTTCATGAAGCGGAAACTCAAACGAGCCCTGAAGACCTGGTCCAGGGACGGCATTCACAACAGTGATGACCTGAGTGTCGGCGCCATGGTCTTTACACCGCCAATGTAATGCAACGAGGAGAGTGCGTTATGGTTATCTATGACTCTCAAGGCAGGAAGATCAACCTGACCGACAAGGACTTCATCGCCGAAGGCGGGGAGGGTAGGCTTTTCGCCCGGCGTGGGAAGGTCTACAAAGTGTATCTGGATCGGACCAAGATGATCCCTGCCGACAAGATCGAGGAGTTGGCCCGCCTGGACGACAGGGCTATTGTACGCCCCCTCGAAACGATCTACGACGACCGCAGCAATCGTGTCGGTTTCTCCATGACTGAGGTACCGAACGCTATTGCCCTGCCAAGGCTATTTACCTCCTCATTTTGGACCAATAACAGCATCACCCCCGAGAAGATAGCCGACCTGGTCAAGACAATGCAGAAGACCATCGCCTACCTACATCAACGGGGCTTCTTGCAGGTGGACGGCAACGAGTTCAACTATCTGGTGAATCCGGGGTTTACCAGGCCCTATTTCATTGATGTCGACTCCTACCAAACCCCCAGCTACCCGGCGACGGCCATCATGCCCTCGATTCGGGACTACACTCAGGATGGCTTCAATGAAGGGACCGACTGGTTCTCCTTCGCCATTGTAGCCTTTCAACTATTTGCCGGAATTCACCCCTTCAAGGGGCGGCATCCAGACTTCCGGAAAGGGGACTTCGAAAGTCGCATCAAGGCGGGAGTGTCAGTGCTGAATAGTACCGTCTCTTACCCATCATCGGTCAGGGACTTCTCCGTGATCCCCAGGAACTATATGGAGTGGTTTGAGCGCCTGTTTGAGCGAGGGGAGAGGCTGCCTCCTCCTTCCGGGGTAACCAGGATTGTCGTGAAAATCCCGAAGCGGATTATTCGGGATACCGCCTCGATCAACGTTAAACAGATTAATGAGTATGCAGAGGCGATCACCCGGTTCAATGCAGTCAACGGGCAGCATGTGGTCCGCGCAGGGAATACCCTGTATGTGGGCAAGCGGGTGTTCTCCATTCCTGAGGACGCTTTGGGTGTCTATCTGCGTGACAACGGCAACCCCGCCTTTATGGTCATCCGGGAGGGCATGATGGGGGTGATGGACGCCGATCACGGGGATGTGACGATGTCTGCAATGGAAGCGGAGCGAATTTTTGTCGCAGGTAATGTGCCCTACATTATCCGGGACGATGACCTGATTGAGGTTTCCATCATGGAGATGGGTTGTCGCATGGTGATATCACCGGGGCCGGTTCGCAAAGTGCTGCCGAATGCGACAACGGTATTCAGCAACATTGTGTATGAAGATGTACTGGGCAAGGCCCACCTCCTGATTCCTGTGAGGGCGGGGGAGATGCCCATCGTCAGGACACCGGAACTGGATGGTTATAAAGTGGTGGATGCGCGTTATCAGAGAGGGGTGGCCATGTTCGTTGTCGCCGACAGAGACGGGAACTACCGCCAGGTAAGATTCCGCTTTGACAGCGACTTTACGAGTCATGACGTGGAGGTAAGGGACGATGTCGATGACCCGATGAACTTCACGGTTCTGGACAAGGGTCTAATCATCAGTATCCCGAGGGATGGACGGCTTGAAGTGGCACTTGCCAAACCGGGCAACGACATGGTGCGTGAGGTTGACGATGCCCAGATAGGCGGATTCCTCCGTCTTTATAACGACGGAGGGAGAGTATTGGCCTCGTCGAGTAAAAAGATTTACGCAATTTCCTTGAAACCATAGTGGCGCCTTGCTACAAAGCATATCGTTAAAGAAATGGAATGAGACAGGCGTCAATGAGTAAAAACAAAACCCAAAAGGAATATAAGCTGGCAGCGGACATCGCCATCTTCACGGTGAAAGACGAACAGCTGCACATCCTTCTGGTCAGGCGTGCCGAGCGGGACGACGACCCATTCTCTGGCATGTGGGCGCTACCCGGCGGCTTCCACCGCATGGATGTGGACGATGACATCAAGGACACCGCGATTCGCGTCCTGAAAGCTGAGACGGGGGCTGACGCCCCCTACCTTGAACAGCTTTACACCTTCAGCAACAAGGGCCGCGATCCGCGCTATTACGTCACCTCGGTCAGTTATTTCGCCCTGATGCCATACACGTCGGTTAGTCTCAATGCCGGTCATGGCGCGACTGAAGCCAAGTGGGTTCCAGTTCGCAACAACACCGTAAGTCGCAAACTTGCTTTCGATCACAACACGATCGTCGACATGGCCATTGAGCGTGTTCGCTCAAAACTGCAATACACCGCCATTGCCGGCCATCTCTTGGGTGAAGAGTTCAGCCGTCCTCAGCTTCTCGATGTTTACGAAACCATCCTGGGCTGCAAGCTTGATAAAACCCAATTCAACCGCTCTCTGGTGCGAGCCGACGTGCTTGAAAGCACGGGACGAAAAGAGGAGAGCAAGGGGCACAAGCGTGCCGAACTTTTTCGCTTCAAGGATGGAGCGGATACTGCGCTGTTTTTCCCTCGTGGCCTGGTGCGAGCGTCCAGCCGGAAAGAGGAGGAGTGAAGAAACTAATGATCGACCCAAGGCCTGTGTTGTGACAATGAAAAATCGCACCCTTCATCTGAACCTCAAGCAGGTGATCAGAGAGCGCCGCCGCCGAGCAGGATGTTGCCGTCGGCACCTATAACGACAAAAAAATCGTGAACAGCAGGGTAAATAATTTGCTCTGTTCAGTGAGTTTCTTCGCAGGGTTCGAGCTTGTATTTACATTCAAATAAAACAGTTTCTATCTCAAACAGGTAAATCCAGCCTGTGATGACCACGTATATCGATCATCCTGTCCTCACCCACTCCAGCCTGTTGCGCAAACGCCGGCCAACGCGCCACAGCATCTCTTACCTCTTCGTAAATCTCATTAGGCTTTGATACGCCGATGGACTGA
>JBFEYJ010000254.1:0-3810 GCA_041562215.1 Thiohalomonadaceae bacterium
CATCCCCCTCATCGACGGCGCGCTGAGTCAGAGTGCCCTGCATGCGAAACCCGATCCTGACCTCAGTGACCTCGATGGTGCCGGTGGCGACGAGTTGCCCCTCAGGGTCCGCGTCCAAATGCTGCATGACCAGCACCACAGCAATCAGTCCCGCCAGGAGCATCATGAGTAAGGCCAATAACCAGCGATAGCGTTTCATAATCATCACTCTCTCTAGCGTGAGTCACCCGGAGAAAAACGTGCTGGACTGAGGATCCCGACCACCTTGAGCAGACGGGTTTTACTGATAATCAAGTCATATCGCGCCTGCATCTGTTTCGCCCTGGCGTGCCACAGGTCGGACTCGGCGCTCAACAGATCGGTGATCGTGCCGGCCCCACTTTGATGACGCAGTGTCTCGATGCGCAGCACCTCTTCGGCCTCACGCAGTCCTTGCTCGGCTACCGTAATTTGCAGTGCACCGCTCGTCACGGCGGCATGCGCTTCACGGACCTGATAATGCAGATTGTCTCGCAACTCCTCTGTCTCGAGTTGTGCCATCTGCCTGGCGATAACGGCCTGGCTGACCTTATCACGACGTGACGATCCGTCGTACAGAGGCAAGGAAAGTTGTACCCCCACCTGCCACTCATCCTGCCCCTCGCCACTACCACTCTCCAGATAGCGACTGCTGCCGACGAGATGAATTTGCGGCAGGCGTTCACTTCGCGCAATATCGAGACGCTCATCGGCGGCCAGGATCCCGGTCTGCGCCCGCCGCAGGCCGGGGTGGTTATCCAGGGCCTGTTCGGTCCAGTGCGCCAGGGAGGAGGAAGGTGAAAGGGGAACATCCGGCAGTTCATCCAGTTCAGCGGGTGCTTCCCTGCTTCCCATGAGCGTTGCAAGAAATTGCAGACTGTTGCTTACCCCTTGTTCCAGGATCACCATGTCGTAACGGGCTTCGGACAGCCGGGTCTTGACGCGGGCGACATCAATCTCGGCAACCCGGCCTGATCGAAAGCCTTCACGCGAATCATTCAGTTGCGACTCCAGGCCGAGAATTCTATGTTGCATGGCGGCGCGTAGCTGTTGCAGCTGCAATGTTTTGCCGTAACTGGAAACAACGTTGAAAATCAGCTCTTGCTGCGAAGCCTGCAATTGTAATTCTGCCGACTTGAGCATCTTTTCGGCAAAATTCACCGAAGCCACTAGTTTTCCCCCGACATAAAGCGGCAGCCGAAGATTTATTCCGATGTTGGCGATATCCTCGTCAAAGGGGGGGAACTCTCCTCGCTCGTGAATGGGCCAGACGAGAGTCGGATCGGAGTAATGGGTCACGCCTGCCTGCAACGACAGCTCGGGGAGATGTTTCGCCTGTGCAACGGATTTTTCGAGCTGTTCACTCTCCACCCGGCGGCGCTGCCGCTCGATGCCGGGGTTATTCAGAAGCGCCTGTTCCAGCGCCTGTTGAAGCGACAGCGTCACCGCCGTTACAGGGTTGACAGCGCTTGTCAGCAATACGGGTAAAAGAAACCACCATCGTGCCTTGTTCACCTTGTTTCCTCTCGGGGTTCCGCTCGTTTTCATCGCATCACCTCGGCCGCCTCGATCCTGGCGAGTATTACGTCCTCCCGATCCGCACGCGTCGGTGCAATTCGCTCGAACAACATGAACAACACAGGGATAACGATCAGTGTCAGCAGTGTCGCCGCCAGGATTCCGCCAATGACCACCGTGGCAATGGGTGAAAAACGCTCGGCACCAACGGCCAGTTCCAGCGATAGAGGCAGCATCCCGGCCACATCGGACAATGCGGTCATCATAATGGGACGGTAGCGGACGGTTACCGACTCGATGATCGCCTGTTCAAGCGCCACCCCTTCACGCCGTCGCACCAGGATGTAATCGATGAGCACGATACTGTTGTTAACGACCGTACCGACCAGCAATATGATCCCGAGCAAAGCGGGCATAGAGAGATACTTCCCCGCCAACAACAGTGCCAGGGCTACTCCGATAAACTGCAACGGTACCGCCATCAGAATAGTGAACGGGTGCTTGAAAGAGCGGAACTGCGCCACCAACACCAGGTAAACCGCCAATATCCCCATGCCCAGCGCACGAAGGATGCGAAAACGCGCCTCCTCGAAATCACTCTGTTCACCGCCGATGGTTACCTGATAGCCGGAGGGCAATGCCATCTCTGCCACCACCGTCTTGATGTCACTGATCGTGTCGGAGAGTGGACGCCCGTAGTGGTAACCCAACACATCGAGTGTCTGTTGCAAGTCTTCTCTGGTAACGATACGCGGGCCGAAGCGGGTCTCCATTCCGGCCAGCTCACGCAACGGCACCTGACGTCCGTCCGGCGATTGCAGATGCACATCATTGAGGTCCCCCAGGTACTGGCGGTCATCACTCTGATAGCGCAGGAAGATATCGAGATCGCGATTGCGTGCCTGGCGGTAGGGCGCGATCACTTCTCCCTCTGTCGCCTCGTAGACGGCACGCGCCACCTGCTTGCCGCTGAGACCGAATTCCGCCGCCCGCTCACGGTCGATTGCAACATGGATTTCAGGCGTATCCAGTCCCCAGTTTTTGTACAGGTTGGTGACTCCGGGAACCGAAGAAAGCCGTTTCATCAGCGCTGTGCCAAGGCTGTCCAGCACAACAGGATCGGGACCACTGAAGCGCACATCCAGCGGCGCCGCCGTGGTGGCCCGCGCTGTCCCCCCCTTCTCCTTGACCACCGCGAGCGCCACGCCGGGAATGTTGTGCAATCCCTTCCGGACCCGATCCATAATTGACCAAAGACTCTCTCCACGCGCGGTTCGTGGTGTCAGGTTGACCACAAACTCTGCCTGATTGATATCCATTGCTCCGCGGCTTCCCAGGTAATGGCCGCCCGGTTCATAACCGACCTGGGTACTGATCACTACCACCTCCGGTTCGGCCAACAGCAAACGCTCGGCCTCCTTCACCGCCGCCATCGTCTTTTCCAGCGGCGTTCCGGGTACGGTATCCAGCATGATCTGAAAATTGCCCGAGTCGAATTTGGGGAGCATCTCACTGCCCAGCATCGTCATCAAAAGCAAGCCCACGGCCAGAAGCAGAAGCGCTGCAAACAGGGTTCGCCATGGATAGCGCAACCCCCAGGAGAGCAGGGCAAGATACCCCTCACGCAGACCATCGATAAATCGGCTAAAGGGGCGCACCCAATGGGCAAAACGCCCATCGCCTTCGTCCTCCGGGTGAAGCCATAGGGCGGTAAGCAACGGGATGAGGGTTACTGAAATAATAAATGAAGAGCTCAGGGCAAAGGCCAATGTCCAGGCCAGAGGACCGAACAGCTTGCCGACAAAGCCTCCCAGGAACATCAGTGGCACCAGTACGGCAATGGTGGTCAAGGTTCCCGCCAGGTCAGCCAGAAAAATCTCTTCGGTACCGCGAATCGCCGCCTGAACCGGCGGGTCCCCTTCAAGCATGTGACGGTGTACGTTTTCCAACACCACAATGCCGTCGTCCACCAGCAGCCCAATCGAGAGGATGATCGCCGACATGGTCACCATGTGCAGCTCGATACCGGCCAGATACATCAGACAGAAGGTCATCAGGAAGGCAACGGGGATAGAGAGGGCGATGATCAGCGCCTGTCGCAAGTGAGCCAGGAACAGCAACACGACAATGATTGTCAGGATTATCGCGGTAAAGATTGTGCCGGTCATGTTGTCGATAACCAGCTCGGTGAATACCGAATCGTCGTCGGCGATGGCGATATCCAGCTGCGGGAATTCGATGCGCAGTCGTTCCAGTTCCGCACGTATCCGTCGA
>JBFEYJ010000255.1:0-3771 GCA_041562215.1 Thiohalomonadaceae bacterium
AATCCCAGATTGATTAGTGGCGATGGTGACCCTGTAGCCTGCCTGATTGAGCCTTGCAATGGCTTCCAGGCTGCCGGGTAGCGGGATGAATTCGTCCACGCTCTTGATGTAATCGTCAGAGTCCTGGTTGATAACGCCATCCCGGTCGAGAATGATGAGTTTCATCGCTATTAAATCACCACAAAGGCAAAAAATATGTATAGGTTAAGCATAAGGGCACCTCTAAATAGTCATGCATACGTATCTTGGACACCCAATGCTCATCTTGATGCGTATGGTGCTCTTTGCATCTCGTCTTAGTGGTTGGAAATCAATCCCTGAATTCCGAGACGCGAATACGGCCGTTCACCATTTTCGCATCGTGCTTCATAATCTTGTCCATTTTCTTCCAGAAGGCGTCATTAAGATCGAAATCAGCGGCGATAGCCGTGCCGATGAGCAGGATGAAGAGGTCAGCGACCTCTTCAGCGAGCTGCTCTTTCGGCTTTCCCTTGGTGATGGCGGCGCCAATCTCACCAAGTTCCTCAGCCATTAGCGCCATTCGATAGGTTAGCTCTTCACCACCCCTGTTTTTGAAGTCGTGTTTGTCGTGAAAGGCCTGGACAGCCTTCAACATAGCATTGTAAGAGTCTGTATTGCTTACACTCATCCTGACAGTCCTTTTAGCACGGCGATATTGAGGAGCACTGACCGGGGAGCACGGGTTTAATGGGTAACCCGACTCACTTTGGTGAAGATTATCCTTGCAGTTGTGATAAATCGGCGACCTCAAGGAACAGGTTGCGCAGGCCGGAAAGCAGTGCCAGCCGATTCGCGCGAATGGCTACATCATCGGCCATTACCATGACTTTATCGAAAAAGGTATCGACGACCTCACGAAGCCCTGCAAGCTCCTTGAGTGCCGCTTCATAGTCTCTGGCGGCAAACAACGGTGTGACGGTAACGGAAATCGCCTCGATTCGTTGATGTAGAGCCTGCTCGGCGGTCTCCTGCAACAAGCTGATATCAACCTGTTTGGGAATGGACTCGTCGGTCTTTTTCAGGATGTTGCTGATCCGCTTGTTCGCGGCTGCCAGGCTGTCGGCTTCAGACAGTAGGCGGAAACTGGTTACGGCCTTAAGACGTGCATTGAAGTCGAGCGGTCGGGTCGGATGTTGTGTCAGCACCGCCTCAAAGGTGTCAGGTGCCACACCCGCGTCATGGTAGTAAGCTTTGAGACGTCCCATCATGAAATCGAAGACCTGAGTATCGACCTGGTTGTTGTCGAACAGTCCGCTATGGGCTTCAGCAGCATGTTCGAGTATTTCCTGAAGGTCGAGATCCAGTTTCCGCTCGATGATGATGCGTAGGGCGCCAAGGGCGGCACGACGCAGGGCGAAGGGATCCTTATCGCCGCTCGGTACCTGGCCGATGCCGAAGATACCGATCAGGGTGTCGAGTTTGTCGGCGACTGCCAGCGACTGCCCGGTTTTGCTTTGGGGTAGCTGGTCCCCGGCAAAGCGGGGCATGTATTGTTCGTCCAGTGCCAGGGAAACCTCATTGGCTTCGCCATCGTGTTGGGCATAGTAGCGACCCATGATGCCCTGAAGTTCCGGGAACTCCCCGACCATTTCGGTCATCAGATCGCACTTGGCGAGCAAGGCGGCACGGGCTGCATGTGCCGGTTCACCTCCGATCACATCGGCAATTTTGCCGGCGAGTGCGGCGACGCGCTGGGACTTATCGGAAAGAGTCCCGAGTTTTTGCTGAAAAACAACGCTGTTGAGGCTGTTAATACGATCTTCGAGGCGTTGTTTACGGTCCTGATTCCAGAAAAAGTCGGCATCACTCAGACGCGGGCGGATAACTCGCTCATTGCCTTTGCGGACATAGTCGGGATTGCGACTTTCGATGTTGCTTACGGTGATGAAGTTAGGCATCAGATGGCCCTCTTTATCGACCATGTGAAAATACTTCTGGTGCCCTTTCATTGCTGAGATGAGACACTCGGGAGGGACTTCAAGGAATCGCTGCTCGAAGCTGCCGACCACCGCAAGCGGCCATTCGACAAGACCGGTGACCTCATCCAGAAGGTCATCGTCGATGATCGCCTTACCGCCGGTTTCTTCTGCGGCAAGCATGATCTGGGCTCGAATAGCCTCACGGCGTTTGTCGAATTCGGCGATGACATGACCAGTGGCTTCGAGTATCGGTGCGTATGCCGCCGGTTCGCCCAGGAAGATGGGACTTGGATGATGAAAACGGTGGCCATAGGTATCACGTCCGCTCTTGACGCTAAGGACCTCGGCATCGATCACATCATCGCCGAACAAAAGCACTACCCAATGGACCGGGCGGACGAATTCGGCATCGAGATCACCCCAGCGCATGCGCTTGGGAATGGGAAGTTTGTCGAGGGCGTTCTTGAGAATTTCGGGAATAAGCTCGGCAGTAGGGCGTCCCTCCTGGGTGGAGCGGAAGACGAGCCAAGCCCCCTTATCGGTTTCAAGCTTCTCAAGTTGATCAACATTGGTACCGCAGGAACGGGCAAAGCCCTCGGTGGCTTTGGTCGGTTTACCATCCTCATCGAAAGCGGCGGTGAGTGCCGGTCCACGGCGCTCGACGGTTTTGTCTGCCTGAGCGGTATCAAGTTGCTTCACGAGTACCGCAAGGCGGCGCGGTGTGGCAAAGGATTCAATGATAGTAAACCCGAGTTCAGCTTTCTTCAGGCCTTCGCTGATGCCTGCTGTAAAGGCCGTAGACAGCTTCTGTAATGCTTTGGGAGGCAGCTCTTCAGTACCAATCTCGATCAGGAGGTCACGTTGGGAGTTCATTTTATTCGCCCTCCTTTTTGATCATAGGGAAGCCAAGTGCGGCACGAGTATCGTAGTAAGCCTGTGCCACAGCACGAGCCAGGGTCCGTACTCGCAGGATGTAGCGTTGACGCTCGGTAACTGAAATAGCGTGGCGGGCGTCCAGCATGTTAAAGGTATGGGAAGCCTTGAGCACTTGCTCATAGGCAGGCAGGGGTAATCCTGCCTCAATTAATTTGTTACTCAGTTTTTCACACTGGTCAAACAGAGTGAAGTTGAATTCCACATCAGCGTGTTCAAAGTTGTAGGTGGATTGCTCGACTTCATTCTGGTGGTAGACATCACCATAGGTGATCGGGCCTTGTGGGCCATGGGTCCAGACGAGGTCAAATATGCTCTCAACCCCCTGTAGATACATGGCGATGCGCTCCAGGCCGTAGGTGATTTCGCCAGTGACCGGCTTGCAGTCCAGGCCACCGACTTGCTGGAAGTAGGTGAACTGGGTCACCTCCATGCCGTTGAGCCACACCTCCCAGCCGAGACCCCAGGCGCCAAGGGTCGGTGACTCCCAGTTGTCTTCGACGAAACGGATGTCATGTTCCAGGGGGTCGATGCCGAGCATCTTCAGCGAGCCCAGATAGAGCTCCTGGATATTGAGTGGCGAGGGCTTGATGATCACCTGGAACTGATAATAGTGCTGCAGACGGTTAGGATTCTCGCCATATCGGCCGTCGGTTGGTCGGCGTGAAGGCTGCACATAAGCCGTGGCCCAAGGCTCCGGACCGATGGCGCGCAGGAAGGTGGCCGGATGGAAGGTGCCGGCGCCAACCTCCATATCCAGCGGCTGCAGGATCACACATCCCTGCTCCGCCCAATATTGCTGAAGCGCAAGGATGAGGCCCTGAAAGGTCGAGACGTCTGGAGAGTTGTTGGCGCTCAAGTTGATACCTTTATATTTGTTCAATATCAAAGCTGGACA
>JBFEYJ010000256.1:0-3722 GCA_041562215.1 Thiohalomonadaceae bacterium
GTAGAGCTGGTTGACCGTCCGGTTGAAGCTGAAGAGGTCGAAACCACTGAGGCCGCTTCAGAGTAAATCTGTTCAGTCTCCGCTAAAAAACCCGGTTTAAACCGGGTTTTTTGTGTCTGGAAAATAGCTCTCATTGGAGGGTTGTGATGGTTGTGCTGTTTACCGATTTTGGCTTCAACGGGCCTTACCTTGGTCAAATTAAGGCCGTCATTTGGCAACATGCACCAACACTATCCATTATTGACCTCTTCGCCGATGCCCCCGTTCACAATCCCCGGGCCAGTGCTTACCTGCTCGCCAGTTATGCGGAGGCTTTTCCAAGAGACTCTGTCTTTCTTGCTGTCGTCGATCCGGGGGTCGGCAGCCAGCAGCGTGCTCCGGCGATTATGCGGGCGAACGGTCGCTGGTTTGTCGGCCCTGACAACGGCCTTTTCAATGTTATCGCGACACGTGCAACTGAACTCGATGTCTGGCATGTCCTGTGGCAACCTGAGCGGCTCTCGGCGAGTTTCCACGGTAGGGACCTGTTTGCCCCCCTTGCTGCACAGCTGGCATGTGGTGAGATTGTCGAGGAAAAGCTTCTTGTAAGGACTGAATTGGAAAAGTGGGCTGCCGATCTTAATGAAATTATTTATGTTGATAGCTTTGGCAACCTTATTTCCGGGATTCGTGCCGAGGGGTTTAACAGTTCATTGCGGATACGCAGTTCATTGGTCCCTCGGGTGAGGACCTTCAGTGATGTACCGGTCGGGATGCCCCTGTGCTACGAAAACGCCAATGGCTTGCTTGAGATCGCTGTGAATCAGGGACGGGCAGACGAGTTTTTTCGCGCTTCAATCGGCGAACCCGTTTACCCAACAGTCTAGTTACGCTCCAGTAGCGGCCGGAGGAAGCGGCCTGTATAGGAGTCAGCACAGTCGGCAACCTCTTCAGGTGTGCCGGCGATGAGAAGTGTACCGCCCTTGTCGCCCCCTTCCGGCCCTATATCAAGTAGCCAATCGGCCGTTTTTATCACGTCGAGGTTATGTTCGATAACTACGATAGTATTGCCGTGGTCTCGCAGACGCTGTAGTACGGCAAGAAGTTGCTCGATATCGTAGAAATGCAGCCCGGTTGTCGGTTCGTCAAGGATGTAGAGGGTGTTGCCTGTGTCCCGCTTGGAGAGTTCACGGGCGAGCTTTACCCGTTGAGCTTCACCGCCTGATAGGGTCGTTGCTGATTGACCAAGTTTGATGTAACTCAGCCCCACATCAAGCAGGGTCTGCAGTTTACGAGCAAGCGGCGGAACGGGATCGAAAAACTCACGAGCCTCTTCCACTGTCATCTCCAATACCTGGAAAATATTCCTCCCTTTATACTGAACCTCGAGTGTCTCCCGATTGTAGCGCTTGCCCTTGCAGACATCGCAGGGGACATAGACATCAGGCAGAAAATGCATCTCAACCTTAATGAGCCCATCACCCTGGCATGCTTCACATCGTCCGCCTTTAACGTTGAACGAGAATCGTCCTGGATTGTATCCACGTGCGCGTGCCTCCTGGGTCCCGGCGAAGAGATCGCGAATCGGCGTAAACAGTCCGGTATAGGTGGCTGGGTTGGAGCGTGGGGTGCGGCCTATAGGGCTTTGATCGATATCCACCACCTTGTCAAACTGTTCCAGGCCGACGATTTCGGCGCAAGGCGCCGGGTCTTCTCCGGCACCGTTGAGCGCCAGGGCAGCGTGGCGGTATAGGGTGTCGTTGATCATCGTCGATTTTCCAGAGCCTGAGACCCCGGTAACGCAGGTGAACAGGCCCACCGGAATATCGATATTCATCCCTTTGAGATTATTGCCACTGGCACCGCGGATCTTGATTTGCCTCGCGGGGTCGTTCGCTGTACGAGGCTGCGGGATATCTATTCTCCTCTGTCCTGAAAGGTATTGCCCGGTGAGTGAGTTATTATTCGCCATGACTTCATCTGGAGTACCTTGTGCGACAATCTCTCCTCCATGAATCCCTGCCCCCGGACCGATATCGACGACATAATCGGCATTGCGGATGGCTTCCTCGTCATGTTCCACGACGATGACGGTATTACCCAGGTTACGAAGATGGAAAAGGGTCTGCAGTAACCGCTCGTTGTCACGCTGGTGCAGGCCTATCGATGGTTCATCGAGGATATACATTACACCCACCAGTCCGGCACCGATTTGGCTGGCCAGGCGAATGCGCTGAGCTTCTCCACCGGAGAGGGTATCGGCGCTACGGTCGAGGCTCAGGTAATCTAGACCGACATTGACAAGGAAGGTGAGCCGTTCATTGATCTCCTTGACGATTTTGTCGGCGATATCGCCACGCCAGCCTGGCAGGCTCATGTCACTGAAGAACTCAAGTGCCCTGCCAACCGGCATGATAGTGATTTCCGGCAGAGGCTTGTTGGCGATGAAGACGTGGCGGGCAGCTTCGTTGAGGCGGGTTCCGTGGCAGCTGGGGCAGGATTGCTGGCTGAGAAACTTGCTAAGCTCCTCACGTACCACATTGGAGTCGGTCTCCCGGTATCGGCGCTCCATGTTGGGGATGATGCCTTCGAACGGGTGTTCACGTGTGCTGGAGGCAAGCCGATCCGATTGGTAGTGGAAGGTAATGGACTCCTCGCCACTGCCATAGAGAAGAACGTGGCGAATCTGCTCTGGCAGCTCGAGATAAGGGGTGTCGATGTCGAATTGGTAGTGCTCTGCCAGAGAAGTGAGCATCTGGAAGTAGTAGGCGTTGCGCCGATCCCATCCCCGAATGGCCCCACCAGAAAGACTCAGTTCAGGGTGGATCACGATACGGGCAGGGTCAAAGAACTGGCGTACTCCGAGACCGTCACAGGTGGGGCAGGCCCCTACGGGGTTGTTGAAGGAGAATAGACGCGGTTCGAGCTCAGTAAGTGAGTAGTTGCATACCGGGCAGGCATATTTCGCAGAGAAGACCAGTTCTGCCTTATCTTCGTCCATGAAAGCAATCCGGACGAGACCGTCTGAGAGATGCAGCGTGGTTTCCAGGGAATCGGCGAGCCGCTGCTTGAGGTCGGGGCGAACCTTGAAACGATCGACCACCGCTTCGATGGTGTGTTTCTTGCGCAGTTCCAGACTTGGCGCCTGATCCAGTTCCACAACCACACCATTGACCCGGGCTCGCACATAGCCTTGCGCGCGCAGCTCTTCCAGCACATGCACATGTTCGCCTTTGCGTCCTTGTACCAGTGGGGCGAGCAGCATCAGTTTGCTGCCCTCAGGCAGGGCAAGGACCTGATCGACCATCTGGCTGACGGTCTGCGCCTCGAGTACGGTGTCATGGTGCGGGCAGCGGGGTTCCCCTGCGCGGGCGAACAGCAGTCGCAGGTAGTCGTAGATCTCGGTTACTGTGCCCACGGTGGAGCGGGGATTATGCGATGTGGACTTTTGCTCGATGGAAATGGCCGGTGACAGACCCTCTATATGATCAATGTCCGGTTTCTCCATGACAGAGAGAAACTGGCGCGCGTAGCTGGAGAGTGATTCTACATAGCGGCGTTGCCCCTCGGCATAGATGGTATCGAAAGCGAGTGAGGACTTACCCGAGCCGGACAGGCCCGTAATAACGATGAGTTTATCACGTGGCAAATCGAGATCGATGTTCTTCAGGTTGTGGGTCCTGGCCCCACGAAGTTTGATAGTGTCCATGCTAGGCTTTGTACTCATTCCCGCTGTGAATCGA
>JBFEYJ010000257.1:0-3719 GCA_041562215.1 Thiohalomonadaceae bacterium
ACACCGATGCACCACATTTGTGTTGGATGGCGACAACGTAAGACATGGCCTATGTGGTGACTTAGGTTTTACCGCTAAGGATCGTGTGGAGAATATTCGCCGTGTCGGGGAGACCGCAAAGTTAATGCTTGAGGCTGGCGTCATCACTCTGACCGCTTTTATCTCACCTTTCAGGTTGGACCGTGAGCGGGTTCGTGCCCTGTTTCCCGATGGGGATTTTCTTGAGGTCTATTGCCGCTGTCCTCTGGATGTGTGTGAGCAGCGTGATGTCAAAGGTCTTTACAGGAAGGCACGCACCGGTGAAATTCCTCATTTTACCGGGATTTCATCTCCGTACGAGGAACCGCTATCAGCCGAGCTTCTGCTTGATACGAATGTGCTTACGCTAGAGGCTTCGGTTACTGCGGTTCTTGAACTGCTTATGCAGAAAGAGATCGTTTCTCCTGCAAGACTGTGTTCCTGAAAGACCGAGTGTCGGGATGATGTCTAATGCATATGTGCTTTCGGAGGGAAACACGGCGAGCACTGACTATTTTCTCTTGCCGTATCTGGAGTCGATTGGCTACACTCCTGAGCTTATCGATACCCGTCAAGCGCCAAGCCGATTGTTGCCGCACAAGGAAGGTTCGCTGGTTGTCCTCTCCCGTTACTTTCCCCCTGACTGGCAGGATGTCCTTGCATCATGGATAAAAACAGGGAGCCGAATTGTCTACTTTATGGATGATGACCTATTCGATCCCTGTGTTTTACGTGGTTTGCCTTGGCGATATCGGTGGAAAATCGTGCGGTTGGCGATTATACAAAAACGCCGCCTGAAGGAACTGTGTTCTGAGTTTTGGGTCTCTACACCTTATCTGGTACAAAAATATGCAGATCTCAAACCGCGGCTCATCCAGGCATCACCGTCACGGGAACTTATCCACTCTTCCTCTTCTTTAGTTAGTATTTGCTATCATGCTACAGCTTCCCATCGTTCCGAGATCCACTGGTTGGCGGATGTCATACGTGTGGTACAGCTGTCGTCACCAAATACGCATTTTGAAATTTTCGGTGACTCCGTGGTAAAGCGTCATTATCGCGGGATACCCCGTGTGTCTATATTGCATGCGATGAACTGGAGCCAGTATCTTGCATGGTCTGGTTCAGTGCGGCGTGATATTGCCTTGGCGCCGCTTTTGCAAAATGGCTTTAATCGTGCCCGTGGTCCTACCAAATTCCTTGACTATGCGCGTATGCATGCGGCCGGTATCTATAGTGCCGTACCACCTTATGAGGGATTTATTCGTCATGGTGTGGATGGGCTTCTGGTGGACAATGACCCCGATCAATGGGGCGAGGCTATTCTTGAACTTGTTACCGAAGAGGTAAAGCGCAAGCGTATTGCGATTTCTGCAAGAAGTCGGGCCATTGGTACGGCGTTGTCCGATGATACAGCAGCTCGTCTTGCTTCTTCCTTCTCTGGCCTCTGATCAGGTGTTATAGAAAGCCGTCACCTTGGCCTAGAAGGCATCCTGTTCAGGATAACGGCTGTCTTTATTCCCCTGGGCCGGACAACAGGGCTGTTCTCCTTAGCATTTTACTGTTTCATTGACTGCTAATTAGTGGAGGTGAGGTGTCCATGATCCGCATCTTTTCACCGGGTATTCGGAGGCTTCCGTACATTGAGACACTCCTCGGCACAACGGTTTGTCGCGGCTCAACCCGTGATACGTGGGAGAGCGTTGATGCTGTTGCCGGATGGGGGTTACGCAAGGCTGCACAAAAAGCGATCCGTTACGCCCGATATCGTGGTCTCCCCTATCTGGCGCTTGAGGATGGCTTTTTGCGTTCGTTGGGTCCCGGAAAGAAGGATCCGCCACTATCTATTGTGATCGATGATCTCGGGATCTATTACGATGCCATTCGTGCTTCTCGTCTTGAAGTTTTGATCAGCCAATCACTGTCGTCGGAACAATTATGTCGCAGCCGCCGGCTGATCGCATTATGGCGGCAAGGCAGGGTTTCCAAGTATAACCATCAGCGGGAATTCATTCGGCATGACACCTCTCGTTGGGAGGACTCTGTGCCGGGAGCGCCCCCCCTGCCTGAGCGCTATGTGCTGGTTGTCGACCAAACCATGGGCGATGCCTCCATTAAATATGGTCAGGCGGGAAAGGAATCTTTTCAAGACATGTTGGAAGCGGCGCTTCGTGAAAATCCTGACTGTTCAATTGTGTTGAAGACTCACCCCGAGGTGTGTGCGGGCAAAAAACGAGGCCATTTTGATTTGACGGCGCTTTTTCGTCATCCGCGGGTGAAAGTGTTAAAGGAGGATTTCCATCCGGCTGGAATCCTGGAACTGGCCGAAGCGGTTTATGTGGTTACCTCCCAGATGGGTTTTGAGGCACTGATCTGGGGAAAGCCGGTGAGGACTTTCGGCATGCCGTTCTATGCGGGTTGGGGATTGACGCGGGATGAGTTGGCCGCCCCTGAGCGCCGGGGGAGGGTGACGCTGGAGCAGCTTGTCCATGCGACACTGATAACTTATCCGCGTTACGTCAACCCTGAAACCGGTAAATGCTGCGAAGTGGAGGCTGTTCTGGCTCATCTGGCGTTACAACGCCGAATGCGCGAACGTTTTCCTCCTCAGATTTATGCTCATGGTTTTTCGTTATTAAAAAGGAGAAACGTGCGCCGCTTTTTTTCCGGCTCCAGGGTGCATTTCCGCCATTATAACGAAAGAGTTCTGGAAGGGGCGGCTATAGCGATCTGGGGCTCGAGTGGGATCACGGCCTTGGCCGGTGACTCGCCTGCATCAGCGCGACCTGAAAATCAAGGCATTACTGTGCGCCTGGAGGATGGATTTCTGCGCTCGGTCGGTCTTGGGGCGGAACTGGTTCGTCCGCTTTCTTGGGTTATGGACAGGCGCGGGATTTATTATGACGCCACTCGGCCGTCGGACCTTGAACACCTGTTGCAGATGAGTGAGTTTGACGTCGCTCTATGTGCACGCGCCACACGGCTGCGCCGTCGCATAGTGGCCGCGGGGCTGACGAAGTATAACGTCGGAAAGGGTCACTGGTCACCACCCCTGAATGACACATCCATGCCCTCCGGGCAGGGAAATACCTTTACCGGGCGACGGGTTATTCTGGTCCCCGGACAGGTGGAAACGGATGCTTCTATCCGTTACGGGGCCTCTTCGATACGCCGAAATATCGATCTGCTGCGCGCTGTGCGAAAGGCCAACCCCTCCGCCTATATTATCTATAAGCCGCATCCTGATGTGTTGCGTGGTCTGCGTCTCGCGGGTGATGGAGAGGCGGAGGCGTGTGCTTATTGTGATGAGCGTGTTGAAGATGTCCCGGTTAATGATCTTATGGAAAACGTGGACGAGGTGCATGTAATCACTTCCCTGACAGGATTCGAAGCGCTTCTCCGTGGCATACCGGTGACGACCTATGGTCAGCCTTTCTACGCGGGATGGGGTCTGACTGAGGATCGTGCTTTAACTGATGAGGTTGCTCAACGCCGTACCCGAAAACTCTTGCTGGATGAGCTTGTGGCAGGTGTGTTGATCCTCTATCCCGCCTATGTGAGTCGTACGACGGGAAGATTTACCTCACCTGAACGTGCACTGGATGAGCTGATCGAGTGGCGTGAGCATGAAGAAAAAGAGTCGTCGCTTTGGCGTATTCCCTTGCGCTGGGTGTTGAGATCCTGGGGAGTGAGACCATGAC
>JBFEYJ010000258.1:0-3715 GCA_041562215.1 Thiohalomonadaceae bacterium
CCACACATTTCCAAAAAAAACACACTATAAAGAGACTGCAACAAGCGGACAAGCGTAAAAAACCGGGTCAGAGACTGAGGGAACCCCACGAAATATCCAATCAGATCAACGGGATAATAAGTGACCCCCACTAAATTTAGCCTCGACTAAACCCTCCTCACCATCCTCTTTTTCATCCAGTAACGCTAGCTGATAATCCGGGATACAATAAGCGGCTCCTTGCTGCCAACTAACCGGGGACACCCATTATTTAACTCTCACAACCACGCGTGCAGGGATCCCGTCACTCTCACCGCGAAAGCGCAATATGCGTTCAGGATATTAGTGTTCGTTTGGTTGAAAGTTGTGGGTGTCCCGTGTTTTCGTGTTTTGCCAACACCATGCTGAAGCTGGGCTACAATACGGCGCTAATCGAAAAGGTGATGACACTGATCGATCCGTTGCAGTTCGATACGGTCTGTGACCGCTCCGTGCAGGGGACAATGAGGGTAAGCCGTCAGGAGCTGGACGGTTATTTGAGAGGGATATCCGATGTGTTGGATTTGCCTGTTTATTCCGCCTCAGCCCGCCTCAACCGGTGCCCTGTGACGATAAAATGCATGAGGGGTGGCGAGTGTCTGTGGCCTGAGAGGGCAATGCAGACGTGGCTGATTGGGGTATGCTCACAACTTGGCACGCTATTTCACATGAGTAACTCAGATGGCTGACCGATACGACACTGAAGGGAACCCGGAAGGGACTTGGCAGCCGGGGTCTGATGGACAAGTTTTGCTAAACAGGCTTGGCATTACTGATTCCAGGGAGATGGATCGGGTTGAACTGGAACTTCTTGTTGATCTTTACGAGCGTGTATTTGAGTCGGTCACGGATGATCAGGTTATACGGGCAAGTGATCTGTGTGAGTGGCATCGTATGTGGTTGGGGAATGTCTATTCCTGGGCAGGTCAATTGCGTACCGTAACAATGAGTAAAGACGGATTTCCATTTGCCGCTGTCACACAGCTATCGGCGCTAATGTCAGCATTGGAGCGAGAATACCTGGAGCGTTATACCCCTTGCAGAGGATTCGATGAGGAGCAGTTAATCGAGGCTATCGCCATTGTGCATGTTGAGCTGATCTTGATTCATCCCTGTCGTGAGGGGAATGGTCGTCTGGCTCGGTTATTGGCGGATGTGATGGCTTTGCAAGCTGGATATCCTGAACTGGATTTCAGCAGTTGGGATGCGATGAAAGAGAAATATTTCTCGGCTATCCATGAGGGGATGGGGATAGACTATACCCCGATGCAGAAGCTGGTCAGGCAAGCGTTACACGATGCCGTGAGCGCTTCGCAGTTCTAAGTTTGTTTTCGATCTCATGAATGGCTTCCCCAGTTTCGATAGCCGTTGAGCTGGCAATGCCACGGACGCGCATGTTTTGCACCTGATTCTTGCCCGCTTTAAGGTGGGGATTGGTCATTTTTAGAGAATTGGCTTTCATGCGCCCATTATAGTCGATATTGTCTGTTTACCAAACCGCAAGTCTTACTTTACTATCAAAGACTTGGATCAGTCAGGTAAACTCAATAAAACCAATGACCTACACGGCAGATATCCTAGTCGAACAACCCGCCATCAAGCTCTACTCAGCGCTTGGCTGGGTGCGTGGCGATGTTGTCCTGCCCAACCGCCTGCGCGAAGCACTGGAACAACTCAACCCTGACGCCCCCAAGCTCGCCATCGACGAGGCGATAGAAGCACTCTCTCGCGACCGATCAGCAATGCTTCCTGTTCCGGCCAACGAAGATATATACCAACTCCTGCGTGAGGCTACAAGTACAGGGTCAGTGATGATGAAGAAGAGGACGTTACCGTCCGCATTATCGACTGGCAGAAGCCGGAGAATAACGATTACCTGTTCTGCTCACAGATGAGCATTACCGGGGAGATTGAGACCCGCCGCCCCGATCTGATTGGCTTTGTTAACGGCCTGCCGCTTTTCTTTGTGGAGCTGAAGGCCAGTCACCGACAGCTTATCAATGCGTATAAAGACAACCTGACCGATTACCGTAACACCATTCCCCACCTCTTCTGGTACAACCAATTAATAGTGCTCTCCAACGGGGTGCAGTCGAAGGTTGACACCATCTCCAGCGCTTGGGAGCACTTTGCCGACTGGAAGAAGATTGAGAGCGAGAAGGAACCGCCCAGAATCGTTTACAATTAAACCTTAACCACAACACCGGTAACGCCTTTCCATGATGACTTTTCGATTATCCTGCCTTTTGAGTAACTGTTATGCGTGAACCCATTCGTCTCGACAAACATCTGGTGGCGCTGATTGGCTGCTCCCGTGGCGAGGCCCAGAAGTATATTGAAGGTGGCTGGGTGCGGGTGGACGGTGAGGTGGTGGATCAGCCGCAGTTCAAGGTACTGGATGAAGTGGTTGAGTTAGATGCCGATGCCAGTCTGGAGCCGACACCACCGGTGACACTGCTGTTGAATCTGCCGACGGGCTTTGATGTGCGTGACCCCACCGCGCCGCTACAGCTGATTACACCGGATAGCCATGCCGAGGATGATCGCTCGGGCATTCGTCTGCTTAAACGTCACTTTATCCAGCTTAAACCCACTGCGCCGCTTGAACCCGGGGCGACGGGTCTCTTGGCCTTTAGCAATGACTGGCGGGTGGTGCGCAGGCTGGTGGATGATGCAAGCAAGAATGAGCAGGAGTATATCGTGGAGGTGGGTAGCGAGGTTGAGCCTGAGCAACTGGAGCGGCTGAATCGCCCGATGACCTTTAATAACTGGCCGATCCCTGACACTAAGGTGAGCCGCCAAAGTGAGACGCGTCTGCGTTTTGCCATGAAGTCGGTTCGGCCTGAGCAGATTGCGTTTATGTGTAACAGTGTCGGACTGACGGTGGTGGCGATGAAGCGCATTCGTATCGGACGTGTGTTGATGGGGAAGTTGCCGCCGGGGCAGTGGCGCTATCTGCCGCCGGGTAAGTTGTTTTAATTTAACAAAAGAGGGCAGTAACCTTATCAGGCCAACGAGAAAAACAGGGACACAAAATATTTTCAATCAAATTCTGAACGCATTTTGAGCGTTCGCCGTAAATAAGCGGGGGCAGGTCTTGCAATACAGCATGCGTGATTGCTAGACCTGCCCCTTGCTTTTTTAGTGACACTTCAGAAAATCAGTGGGTGCAGGAGGGTGTGTTGCGTACCGCGACATGCGTAATGGAAATCTGGAAATGAGCCTTTGTCACCCGAGACCGATGCGGATCGTGTTTCACCACTTCCAACGGGTGGGGTGCTGCCGACAGGCGCACCGCGCAACGGAAAAACCCCCGGTAGTAAGCACCACCGGGGGTGGGTCAGTCGATGTTAACTTTCCCGCTTAACAGCCTGCCGCGTCAACTCCCACTGCTTTTCATTCGCTTCCAGCGCCTCATGGATCAACTCGGCGATGACCATCGCCGTCACCGAATCGGCGCTTTCCGGATAATGTTTCGCCCCCTGCAACACCCACGATAAGGCCTCGGCCCTGGTGAGTTTCTCGGTGATGAAATCGGAGAGGTTGGAGAGTTGAGTCAGAAGGGGCAGATCCGGCTTGTTGCCGTACTCGTCTTCCTCCTCACGCACCTGCCAGCGGCTGTTATTGATGAGGGTGAGATCGTTGGTAGGTAGGGGATAAACAAAATTAGACTGTGACATGCTACTAGCTCCTTGTA
>JBFEYJ010000259.1:0-3712 GCA_041562215.1 Thiohalomonadaceae bacterium
GGGGTGGCCTCAAGCGAGACCTGAGCTTTCCTTGGTTTTGGCATGATATCCCTCCTTGATATCGTGATGTCAAACCTATGGCATTAAAGATTGACAGAAGTATACTCGGCTGGCAAGTTTGGGGTGGGTGTCCGGTTTGTTCCCGTATCGGCCAAGTGCGAATTGGGTCTTGGATAATTAGAGTCAAGTCTCTATTGTTTGCGGTGCGGCCTCGTTAGGGAGTTCGCGGATGCGAAGAAACTTATGACAATAAAGGGCTGTCACCCACGTTTATCCACTCGAAGACTAATATAAATCGTATGGATAACAGTAAGTGGGTGTGCTTCCAACTCGTCCATTTAAGTGCCGGGAAGAGACAGCTATGGCCATAGTACTGGGAATCGATGCTGCATGGACGGCTACGCAGCCGAGTGGCGTGGCTCTTGTCGATACCCTCCGGCCGGATTCAAAGTGCGTGGCTGCAGTCCCTAGTTATAGTGCCTTTCTTGAGGTCGCCGATGGCGGGGTGGTGGATTGGGAAGGTCGTCACTTGGGTAACAAACCTCCTGTGGCCGAACTGCTTTCGGCTTGCGAAGTGATGGCGGGAAAGGCTGTTGATGTGATTGCAATCGACATGCCGATCTCAAACGCCCCAATCATTGGAAGACGTGCTGCCGATCAGGCTGTATCACGGGAGTTTGGTGGGCGTTGGTGTTCAACCCACACGCCCAATACGATCAGGCCGGGCCCGTTAGGGGCAAGACTGACTGAGGCATTTTTGTCGCTTGGTTATCCTGTCGCAACCACTGAAACGCAAGCCGGAACACTCCATCGATTAATTGAAGTGTATCCGCATCCTGCACTCCTTGCCTTGTTGGGTCGTGATCGACGCGTGCCGTATAAGGTCGCCAAGGTGCGCAAGTATTGGCCAAATGAGCCGGCGGAGGTGCGAACCGCTCTTGTCCTCGCTGAGCTCCATGCGATTGAAGCCGGCCTTACGGCGGCGTTGGGTCAGTTACCTTTCACTGTGCCGCGCTCTGATGCTCCAGTTTTGCAGAGAGTCCTGAAGAGTTTTGAGGATACGCTGGATGCGGTTGTCTGTGCATGGGTTGGCTGTCTCTATCTGCAAGGGAAGGCTGTGCCACTCGGAGATGCCTCCGCCGTTGTATGGTGTCCGACCGCTGCTCTCCGATAAGCCTGTGCGGTTACGCTCTTTGCCCTGGAAAAAGCTGAGAACGAGGTCTTGACTTGAACACTCGTCGAGTTGAAGGGGTTGCCTCCAATAACTATCAGATAGTCTTGAACCGTTCGGGAATGTCAGCGATTCGCCAACACCGGCAACTGCGCAGCAAACATTACCAGACCGGCAACGGCAGGAATCCAGCCCCAGCCGGCTCCACTCCAGGCGGTAATCGCTCCAGCACTGATGAACAACACCACACGAATAAAACTGAAGCGTGCGAGTCTTTGCCTGGCGCGTATGTGCCATTCGGTTTGCGGTCCCGGTCTCAACCATAAAGGCAGGAGGTAACTCGCTGCAGCGGTGACCAGCGGCAACAGGAAGGTGAATACGTACGCCACGCTGGCATGGGCCGTGGAGATAGTGCTGCTTGCATGTCCGGCACCGAACACGAGCACCGCCACGAATCCAATCAGCGCTCCGGCGAGCGCCGTGGCGTTGCCATTCCATTGTGTCGGTGCCTTTTGATAGAGCGTCAACCAGGCTTTGGCGAGTCGCAGGAGTGGCACCAGCCACAGCAGCAGGCCCGGCCATACGAGTGGCCTTAACCAGGCGGCGCCGACGGCGATCAGGAGCGAGCCTGCAAGTACCCATTTTAAATCTTGCTGAAGGCGTTGACTGGCGCGTCCGTCAGCTAGTCCCACGGTGGTCGGCAGCAACACCTGGAGTGTGCCTACCGCAGTCATGCCAATGAAGCCGAGTGTATTGAGGTGCAGGTGAAAGCGCCGTAAGGCGAGATACTGTGTCGGCCATGCATGCATCAGCAGGACGGTGGTCAGTGCGAGGAGCAAGCAGATCATGGCCGCCAGATACCAATATACGCCTGGGTGTGGTCCACCCAGGCTGCGGTGGGATAAGCGAACGATCCACCACAAAAGCACAGCTGCGCCTACGATGCCGAGCGTCGCTGCAGCATCACGCACGAAAGCCGTGGATACAGGGAAGACAAACGAGGAGAAGACTATTAATCCGGCAAAGAACATTAGCCACGGTATCGCACGGATGCCGCGACCCCGCGGTGCACTGCGCGTCAGTACTGGAACGAAGTGCAACATGGCACCGGCAATGAGTGGCATGGCGCCGCTCGCCAGCGCCAGGTGAACGGGCACCACCGCAGCGAAACCCGAGACGTATAACAGCATCGCCCCGGCGAAGGCCGCCAGGGCGAGCATGACAAGAGCGAATAGCATCAGAAGTTCTGCGAACCGTTAGTTCTGCACGCGCTCGAAATTGATCACGATCTGTCCCGGCTCGCGCTGGATGTAGGTGATGGAAACTGCAGCGCCGTAGCGTTGCTGGAGTTGACCGAGGAGCGGTATGGGATCGTGGTCATTGACGAATTGCATGGTTTCGCCGGGAACAAGCGCATCCAGCGCGCCGAAGATAGCGGCATGTCGGAAACGTTTGGCAATGCCTCGCGCATCGAACAGGTAGAGTTGATCAGGTAAGAGATGCAGGTGTGGATCTTGACTCATGGTGATTTACCTCTTTGGTGGTGGGAATGTCGGGAATCAGGCAAGCAATTCAGGTAACTAATTCAGGTAACTAGGGCAAGCTGCGCCAGCCTGGGTGGTTGAAATAGTCTCCATAGGCGTTCAGGGCCTCGACGACCTTATGTGCCCCGCTGGCGGGGGCCATGTCTCCTTTACCCTGCATGGCATCGGCACCGCTGAGCAGATCCGAAATGACGATGTGCAGCATGGCATCGGCCTGCGGATCGAGTTTGCATTGGGTGATTATGGTGGTGACCTGCTGTTGGATCGCTGTGCCCAGTGCGTGGTACCGCTCGGAGGTCAATTTACCGTTATGGATCCGTTCGAGGTTGCCGGCCATGGAGGAGCGGATATTCTCCATGCCGGCGCGTAATGGCTCATCAGTGGCCCATTTCCGTCCCTGATCGAGGGACAGCTGTAAATGAGCAGGCGCCTGGTGTTGTTGATGATCTTCTGCGGCCGTCAGGGGCGATGCCGCAGCGACGGCAATCCATGCGGCAAGGATGGTCGTGAGTTTCATTATGGTTTCCTCTGTTGTGTCAGATGCTCATTCATTGGGTGTGATTGAGAGGGCTTGTGCTTTTCCCTTAAGACGACCGCGCACGACGGCGGCAACGGTGTTTACCATAAACAGAAGTATGGCGATGCCGTTGAGTACGGCCGCCAGTTGATGTGCTTCAGACGGCAATGTCGTCACGCGTAACAGCAGGGAGAGCTGAAGCAATCCCCAGTGAATGTAGAAGAAGGGATGGAAGGGCACATCGAGGCGTGTCACCGACGGCAGGATCACAGGTGCATGGCCGAAAATCATCGAGAAGACGAAGCCGAGGAATACCGCATGCAGCGTTGCATCGTAGGTGCTGACGGCAAAGATACCACCGGAGAAGAGGCCGATGAGCGCCGCGACGGCGAGCCACGCATAACCGGACAGGAGGCAGATGGCCATGAAGCGGGTCAGGCCCTGGCTGTGGATGGTGCGTCGCGCGATGTCGTTGCGGAC
>JBFEYJ010000260.1:0-3707 GCA_041562215.1 Thiohalomonadaceae bacterium
GTCGTACGACGGGAAGATTTACCTCACCTGAACGTGCACTGGATGAGCTGATCGAGTGGCGTGAGCATGAAGAAAAAGAGTCGTCGCTTTGGCGTATTCCCTTGCGCTGGGTGTTGAGATCCTGGGGAGTGAGACCATGACCGCGAAGAAGCTTGATGCTTACAGTGGCAAGCGGGTTTTGTTGCTGCAGGGACCCGTTGGCCCCTTTTTCTGGCGACTTGCACGCGATTTGCGTTGGGCAGGAGCACAGGTGTGCAAGGTGAATTTCAATGGCGGTGACTGGCTGTTTTATCCTTTGGGTGCGATCACTTTTCGTGGGCGCATGCAAGAGTGGCACGATTTTTTCGAACGATTACTCGTGGAGCGAAAGGTCGATGATGTCCTCTTTCTGGGAGACTGCAGGCCGATACACAGGGTGGTTCAGGGTATAGCTGCGAGGCACGGTGTGGAGGTCGGGGTCTTCGAAGAGGGCTACGTCCGTCCGGATAACGTCACGTTTGAGAAGGTTGGTGTGAATGGTTATTCACAGATCCCCACGACACCGATTTATTATCTGAACAATTCCGCACAGCCACCTCCGGAGCCCGGAAAGGTCGGCAATACGTTTCCCCATGTGATGCTATGGGCCATGCTCTATTACTTGGCGAGCGCCGTGCTGTCCCCGTTATTTCGCCATTACCGTCATCACCGCCCGCTCACTCTGCTGGAATCTCTGCCATGGCTAAGGGCCGTATGGCGCAAGGCTTATTTCCATCTCAAGGAGCGCGGGCTGGAAGGACAGTTGTGTACCAGCCTTTCAGGTGAGTTTTTTCTCGTCCCGCTTCAGGTACATAACGATGCACAGGTCAGGGTGCATTCCCGGTTCGATTCAATGAAGGATTTTGTTCTGCATGTGATGAGATCCTTTGCAGCCCACGCGCCTCCATCGACGATGCTCGTGATCAAGCATCATCCTCTGGATCGCGGTTATCGCGAGTATGGCAGATTCATTCGCCATCAAGCGGAAGTTTTGGGGATCGCCGGACGGGTGATATCTATCCATGATCAGCACCTTCCCACATTGCTCGATCACGCTCGCGGTGTGGTGGTGATCAATAGCACGGTGGGCCTCTCTGCGGTACATCATGGCTCGCCGGTCAAGGTCTGTGGCCGTGCGATTTATGACATGCAGGGGTTAACCTTTCAGGGGAGGCTGGATATGTTCTGGGAGGCTGCTGCAGAGGAAAGGATTGATAGAGAACTCTCTGAACGTTTTCGTACATATTTGCTCACGCACACCCAGTTGAACGGGAGTTTTTACAAGCGCCTGGATATTCCCGGTTCCTATACCGGGCTGGTTTTGAACTTGCCTGCTGATTCAACCGGTGCTTCGCCGTTAGTCGGTGATGATCTGGAGATGATTGCTGAGTCGAACACTCGCACGGAATAATACGGTGATCATTATCCTCAGTCAGTTTGTTGTGCCCGGCGGTTTTTATCTACATACACAGTTTTACGGCTATCTGCGCGACATGACTCCCCTGAAATCGGGCTCCCGCCAACTCGTTCCCACTCGGCATCCTCTCACCTTGGCCTCCGGCAATGGTCGAAGCACCATAGGGTGAGCAACCGCTGATCTCATCCATCGTCATCTGCCCGGTAAAGGAATAAGGCAGTCCGACGATAACCATCCCAAGATGCAAAAGGTTGATGTGCGTACTGAGGAGCGTGGATTCCTGGCCACCGTGCTGTGTTGCACTGCTGGTAAACACACTGCCGGCCTTGCCGACCAGAGCCCCTGATAGCCAGAGCCGGCCAGTTGCATCGAGGAATTGCCTCATTTGTGCGCACATATTCCCATAGCGTGTCGGTGTGCCGAAGATGACGGCATCGGCTTCGGCAAGCTCCTCCACCTGACACACTGGGATATTCTCCTGTGCCTTTAGCGCTTCAACTGCCCCCATCATTTCCAGTACCTCGGTGGGTAGTGTCTCAGGACAACGCCGCAGCACCGCTTCCGCTCCCTTTACTTCACGGACGCCCTCGGCCACGGCTTCTGCCATTCGGTGAACGTGGCCATACATCGAGTAGTAAACGATGAGCACTTTCATCAGGTACATCCTCCATATAGTCAAACATCGTCGACGCGCTGGACGGAATCTCAGCGAGCAGGGCAGGGTGACACTTGATGCCGTTTTGGCGTGTTCCCCCTTACGGGTAGTGTGGCGCGGTTCGCTCAGCGGATCGGGGCGGCCCCAGGTTCCGGGATCTCTACTTCTTCCGGGGCCAGACGTCCTTTGTTGTGGTAGATCATATACTCATCCACCGAGAGAGAATTGTTGTCGTTATATCAATTTCGTCGAAATTGCTTACCAGATCTGTACGAATTTTTGCTTCATAGCGACTGATAGCTCCGCTGTGGTCGGTGTCGATTTCTTCGAAAAGCGCACTTCGCCCTCTGCGGCATAGGTGCTGGCAAAGAGAAAGGGGCTGGATAGAAGGACCGAGATGAGGGGGGGTGGACATTGTCGTTGCTCCTGTGGACCGGACTTGCAGGTGATACTGATAGCGAAAATGAGGGCCGTGTCATTCATGCGCACGACAAACTTAGGTATAGCAACTTAAATGCGATAGTACAGAAGGTGGAGCTCTGGTATGATGCGCGCTCGTCAGCTATCGCATGCCGATAGGCTGGCGGCAAGTTCAATGGTGACCTGTATCGGTCCCCTCGCGACGATATACCGTGAACCCGGTCAGGCCCGGAAGGGAGCAGCCGCAGCGGTGGACTCGGGCGCCGGGGTGTGGCTGGTGCAGGTTGCCACCCTTATCTCGACCTCGTGCGCATTTATCCGGCATCGCACGCCGCCCTTCCAAGTCCCCATACCGATTAGTCGGCAGGTGACAGGAGAAGGCATCAGTCATTCGGCCTAACTCCTCCCTGTTATACCTTCTGTGCGTTATAATCCTTCTCTTGGTGGAGTATGGAGTAACGGCATGAGTTATCAGGTTCTGGCGCGAAAATGGCGGCCGCGTAATTTTCCCGAAATGGTCGGGCAGGCCCATGTGTTACGCGCTTTGATCAATGCTTTGGACAATGATCGCCTGCACCACGCTTTCCTTTTCACCGGCACCCGCGGAGTGGGCAAGACCTCGGTGGCGCGCATTCTCGCCAAGTCGATCAACTGTGAGCAGGGGATGAGCTCCACCCCGTGCGGTGTCTGCAGTACCTGCCGCGAGATAGACGAGGGGCGCTTTGTCGACTTAATCGAGGTGGATGCCGCTTCTCGCACGAAGGTAGAGGATACCCGCGAGCTGCTGGAGAACGTGCAATATGCCCCCACCCGCGGTCGCTACAAGGTCTACCTCATCGACGAGGTGCACATGCTCTCCAATCACAGCTTCAACGCGCTGCTCAAGACCCTGGAAGAGCCGCCGCCGCATGTAAAGTTCCTGCTCGCCACGACCGATCCACAGAAGCTGCCGGTAACCATCCTCTCTCGCTGCCTGCAATTTAACCTCAAGCGCCTGTCGTTGGAGTTGATCCGCGACCATCTGGCACACATTCTTCAGCAGGAGGGGGTCGCGGCGGAAACCCCGGCATTGACCGCGCTGGCCCGTGCCGCCGATGGTTCGATGCGTGACGGTTTGAGCCTGCTCGATCAGGCCATTGCCTACGGCGGTGGCCAGGTGACCACCGCTGAGGTGCAGGAGATGCTGGGCAGCATCGA
>JBFEYJ010000261.1:0-3706 GCA_041562215.1 Thiohalomonadaceae bacterium
AAGGCAGCAGGCCGCCACGCGGCAGGCGGTGGTTGGCAAGACGGCGTGCCGCCCCTGCAGCCTGCTCGGCGTTATCGGTAAGCAGCCCGGTCGCGATGCTTTGATAATCGGACAGCACCTCGTGCATCACCTGACGCAGAGTGATGGTGTCACTGCGACGGGTATGCTGGGAATAGATCTTCATCAGTGCCGCCTTGCTCTCGGGAGACAGCGCCTTGACCTGCTTCTGCATCTCCGGCGTCATCAGGCTGATCTGTTGCTGCATGACCTTTTGCAGCGCCGCCATATCAGGCTTGGCCGGCGGCGCCACTTCGGCCATGACAGCCCCGCATGAGAGCAGCAAAGAGACCGTCACAAAACGGCGCAGCCTCTTTGTCATTCTGTTTGATGCAATTCGGTTTTCAGTTGTGTTCATCTTTTTCTCCCAAGTACAATGCCGTTGAATAATTGCGGTTCCACTAAAACGCTACGCCGATACTGTTGCTATCCGATTTCGCTCCGGTAACAAGCTGTAACCGGTTGTTACAAAATATTTCAATCGGTCCATGGGCGGTACAGATGTCAGAAAACAAAGAACAGCTTCTGGTTGTTGACGATGACCCTGCTATGTGCAGGCTGATTAGCCGCTATCTGACGGAAAACGGTTATCACGTTAGCGCCGTGCAGGATGGCGCGGCGATGAAACAGGTTCTGGCGAGGCAGGAGGTGGATCTCGTTATTCTCGATTTGATGTTGCCCGGCGAGGATGGGCTGACCCTGGCAAAGCAGATACGCAGCGAATCCCGTCTGCCGCTGATCATGATCTCGGCACGGGGAGATGGTGTGGATCGGATCGTTGGCCTGGAGATCGGCGCCGATGATTATCTTGCCAAACCGTTCAATCCACGCGAGCTGCTTGCCCGCATTCGCGCCGTCCTGCGGCGGCGCCCCGCTTCCGCCGAACCAGCGCCCGGAAAACCGGCTGAGCAAATAATTTCATTCGGACCGTACCGGCTCGACTTGCAGCGCCACCAGCTGTTTTGTGAGGACGAGGCGGTGGCACTGACCAGCGGAGAATTTTCCCTGCTGCGGATATTTGCCGAACACCCCAATCAGGTACTGGAAAGGGATACACTGCTAAGCCGGCTCAAAGGCTATGAGCGCAACCCCTACGATCGCAGCATCGATGTACGGATAACCCGCCTGCGGCGAAAACTAGAGCCGGATCCTTCCCTGCCCTCCTATATCCGCACGGTCTGGGGTGAAGGCTATATGTTCTGTCCGGATACCTGATATGTCGGCCCACACCATTCATCGACGAAAAAGCCTGTTTCGCCGTATCTTAATAACCATCGGTGTTGTTTCCATCCTCTTCCAGCTCTTCACCCTTGGCATTATCGGCTCCCTCATGCTGGTGCCGCTGGGTCAGCGTTCAGCGGACGATCTGGTCACCATCATGCAGGACTCTGCCCGGCAGTGGCATCAAGCAGCTTCCGGCACCGAAGATAGCGCCTATACAGAACACCTCTGGCAGGAGCACAGCATCCGCATCTCCGAGGACTCCAGCCCGCTTAAATACTCGAACAGCCTGTTACCCTACCTGTGGTTTGTCGAGTCATCCTTACATCGCCTTGTCAGTCCTGAGACGCATCTGTTAAAAAGCCAAGATCTCAAAGGGCATGTTTGGTACTGGGCCGATATCGCAGTTGATAATGGATGGGTGAGGGTCGGATTTCCGGAGTCCCGCATCGGAGTACATCCACCCTTTGCCCTGTTTATCGTTCTAAGTGTCGGCGGTATCGTGATCCTGTTGACCACGGTCATACTGGCCCGCCGGATAAGTCGTCCGATTGAGGATATCTCCAGCGCAGCCCAGCTCATAGGCACCGGTGTCTGGCCCGAGCCCCTGCCGGAACAGGGGGGCAGAGAGCTCTCCTCACTGGCCGCCAGTTTCAACGCCATGTCACAAAAAATTCAGCAATTACTGGAACACCGCACCACCATGCTGACCGGAATATCCCATGACCTGCGTACCCCACTGGCGCGTATGCAGCTGGCGCTGGCGATGCTGCCCGAGGATATGGATGAAGAGCTGAGAAACAGCCTTGAGCACGACCTGAAAGAGATGAACAGCCTCATCGGGCAGTTTCTCGATGTCGGCCGTGCACTGGGAGAAAACCCGCTGGAGGAGACGGACATACGCGAGGCGTTGCAGGGACTGGCTGATGATGCCGTACGTGGCGGCGCCACCGTTGAGTTTATCGACAGCGGTCCTTGCCGTAAGGAGATCAACCGTCTTGCCCTCTGCCGTATCATCTCAAACCTGCTGGATAATGCCCTTCGCTATGGTGCGCCCGAGCCCATCCTCCTTGACTACACATGTAGCGCTGACGAACTGACTATTCGCATCAGTGATCACGGGCCGGGCATTCCGGAGGCGATGCGTGAGGCGGTCTTTCAGCCCTTTTTCCGTCTGGAAAAATCGCGTAACAGCAGCACAGGCGGTAGTGGACTAGGGCTGGCCATCGCCCGGCAACTGGCCGAAGCAAACGGCTGGAAGGTAAAGCTGTTGCCGCGAGAAGGCCAGGGTACGGTGGCCGAGGTCCACCTGACTGGTTCACCACAGACCCTGCCGCACTGACTCGCTTTCCGTCTCTGTGTTCTGGTTTGTGCCCCGCCGACAATTGTGGCAACCATAATATCTTCAACGATGCTTTTAACGAGCCTTATATTTGGATCTTTTTATTATGTTGCAGACCGCTCATAAATCCCAAACCCCCAAAATTGCTTACTTGGCGTTGATGGTCCAGACCAGCCGTTTTTAAGTAAGGCCTTGGCGATAAAATGATTTATAAACCCATGCCCCACAAGCAAAACATCTTGATGTTCCGTAGACAAAACAGCCAGTCTTGATGCCGCTTCAGTTGCACGTTTCTTTGTGCTTGCAAAAGACTCACCGTTTCTTGAAAAGCCGAATAGCCACATAATCCTCAGGATAACCACCCAGATACGAATTGGAAGTGTAATAGAGCCACCGCCAAAATACGGTATTGCGGCTTCACAAAACAGCGCGTCACTCAAGTGGATTTCGGTAAAGCCGAGTGCCTTTGCCGATTCAACTGAACGTTCAAGATGACTACATACAACTAAACTATCCCTCTTAACGGCTGCAATAGTTTGACTAGGAGGGCTCCCTACAATACCAGACGAATCATATAATCGTGCAATTTCACCTAAATCCCGCGCTCGAACATTTCCTTTGAGTTCATACGCTGGTTTTCCATGCCTTAGCAGAGTAATTCTCATGTGTGTTCCTGCGGTTGTACTTCGCTTTATTACCTTTGTTTACATAATCATGGAGTTCTTATTTAGATCTTATTTTCAAACTGTGAACCTCAGATATTCATAACACTCCACATGTGCAGCGGCTTTCTCAGAATGCAGCTAGTGGGTATTAGAAGCCATTCGACTCGCCCCCGCGCCCTTTGATAAAGGTGCACTTCGCTATGCCCATTGCTGCTCGCTTGCCTCTGGCATTCAGTACCTCCGCTTGAAGGGAGATACTGGAATCAGATCGATTCACCACAGTTGCGATAACATCAATGAAGGGATCGGCCCCCTTGATAGGCCTTTTGAATATAGCCTCAATTCCGCTGGTTATGTTCGGCGGCGCAACCATGTAACTCAGTGGGGATACTGTATTGTCCATTGCGGCGACAATGATCCC
>JBFEYJ010000262.1:0-3674 GCA_041562215.1 Thiohalomonadaceae bacterium
GGAGCTGATTTACGGACAGCTCCTGCTCAGTCGGCAACTGAACGGTGCGCTGGAGCATCTGGAACAAGGCTTCAACCTGGCGCGCAACCTCTTCACCGCCGATGATTACTTTACTGTTTTGAAACGTCACCACCAGCTCAGGCAACTGCCGCTGGCAAAACAGCCCTCCTCCCCCTCTTCACTGGAACAATTACTGGTTACGGCACAGGTAATTGAACGGATGGAACAACCGGAGAAACAACGCGGTGAGTATCAATTCGACAATCATGATACTTACGGCTAAAGCAAAATAGATTTCACCGCAAAGGACGAGAAGCGCGCAAAGGAAGCTCAAATCAATCGGTGCGTAACAACTCTGACAGACCTCTCTTTGCGCTCCTGGAAATTCTATTTTTCAAAAGACTCGTATTGAGTATTGCCTCAGCCTTTGATCCAGCGCCAGGTAATTACCCCAGCGGCGGCAGCCAGCAAGGCGGCAAGCCCGTAGGTCAGTTCGGCGCCGAGGCTGTCCCATGCCATACCGCTATAGAGAGCGCCGAAGGCACCGCCTGCGCCAAAACTGAGACTACTGTAAAGAGCCTGTCCGCGTCCCTGGTGGCGGCCGATGAAAAATTTGTGGAACAGTGCGATGGCAGTGGCATGGAACACGCCGAAGCTGGCCGCGTGGAGCAGTTGAGCGAACAGCATGATACCCAGAGACTCAGGCAGGGCACCGGTGAGCAACCAGCGAAGCGCCGTCAGCGCTGCTGTCCACAACATCAGGCTGCGCAGGCCGAAGCGACGCACCAGTGGCGACATGATGAGGAAGATCACCACCTCGGCGATCACCCCCAGCGCCCAGAACTGGCCAATGACGCCACGGGAATAACCGAACTCCTCCATGTAAATGGTGTAAAAGGTATAATATGGGCCATGGCTGGCCTGCATCAAAAAGCAGACAACAAGCAGAGCCATCACTTCGGGGCGACGTATGATACGACTCAACGGCTGTATCCCTATCGCAGGGTGCTCGACCTCTCGCTCGGGCACTATCAGGGAGCTGCCCCAGATGGCAAGGAACAGTCCAAGCAGCACCGGCGGCAATATTATGGCGCCTGACCAATCGAGCAATGGCCCCAGCCCTGCCACGGTGAGGATAAAGCCTATCGAGCCCCACAGACGGATCATACTGTAACGGTGGGTGTGCTCACCCAGGTGGCTCAGAGTGGTCGCTTCGAACTGCGGCAGGGCGGCGTTCCAGAAAAAACTGAACAACAGCATCACCAGCGCCAGCCCCCAATAGCTATCGACAAAAAAGACCCCGCCAAAGGTGACTATCGCCAGCAAAGAGCCCAGACGAACCACCGCCATCCGCTTGCCTGTGTGATCGGCGATCCAGCCCCATATGTTGGGTGAGACGATCTTGGTAGCCATCAGGATCGCCATCAACTGGCCGATCTGCAGACTGCTGAAACCGAGCGATTTGAGGTAGAGCGACCAGTAGGGGACAAGCGCCCCGAGACTGGCGAAATAGAAGAGGTAAAAGCCGGAGAGGCGCCAATAGGGCATGAAGAAAGTTCAGGTCACAAGTGTCAGATTACAGGTAGACAAAACGCAGACAGGCCGGACATAAGTGCCCAGCCTGCGAGCCTTGTCACTTTTCTGCGGGAATAACCGGCGTCCCTGACTGCACGTCCGCATTCTGCGCGCGGTTCCGTAAATAGTGATCCATCAGCACCAGCGCCATCATTGCCTCGGCAATGGGGGTGGCGCGGATGCCGACGCATGGGTCATGGCGACCGGTGGTCACCACCTCGACAGGCTCGCCGTTCACATTCACACTGCGGCCGGGGATGCGCAGGCTTGAAGTGGGTTTCATCGCGATGGAGGCAATGATGTCCTGGCCAGAGGAGATCCCGCCGAGGACGCCGCCGGCGTGGTTGGAGAGGAAACCCTCGGGGGTAATCTCGTCGCGGTGCTCGGTACCTCTCTGCGTAACACTCCCAAACCCTGCGCCAATCTCCACGCCCTTGACCGCATTGATACTCATCAGTGCGTGGGCCAACTCCGCATCAAGGCGATCGAAGATCGGCTCACCGAGTCCCGGAGGCACCCCTTCGGCCACCACCGTGACTTTGGCGCCAATGGAGTCGCCATCCTTGCGCAGGGCATCCATATAGGCCTCAAGTTCGGCCACTTTGGAAGCATCGGGGAAGAAAAAGGCGTTCTGCCCCACCTGCGTCCAGTCGAAGATTTCGGGGGTGATCGGCCCGAGCTGCGACAGGTAACCACGAATGGTAATACCCTGCCCCGCCAGATACTTTTTGGCAATGGCGCCGGCAGCGACACGCATCGCGGTCTCGCGCGCCGAGGATCGACCGCCACCGCGATAATCGCGCACTCCGTATTTCTGGTGGTAGGTGTAATCGGCATGGCCCGGTCGGAAGCGGTCCATAATATCTGAGTAGTCTTTCGAGCGCTGATCGGTGTTCTCGATCAACAGGCCAATGGGCGTGCCGGTGGTTTTACCCTCGAATACCCCGGAGAGGATCCGCACCTCATCGGCCTCTCGCCGCTGGGTGGTATGGCGCGAAGTGCCTGGCTTACGCCGATCGAGGTCGGCCTGCAAATCCGCCTCACTCAGCTCGAGCCCCGGCGGACAACCGTCGACGATGGCGCCCAGCGCCGGGCCGTGGCTCTCGCCAAAAGTGGTGACGGTGAAGAGTTTTCCGAAGCTGTTTCCTGACATGGCGGTTATTCTGGCTGGTTATTGGTTAAATACATTCGACGTAGATGCGTCAAAATAAAGCAAAAAGCAGTTTACCGCACGATGGCTTATAGGTGCAGGGATACAATTATTTCCCTTCACACCGCCCCGTCATCCACACCCAAGAGACTCCGCTGTGACGGTTCCCGAACAGGTATCTACACTGTCCCGACTCAAACCAGGGGTTTTCCTTTGCGTGACTTTGTGTCCTTTGCGGTTAGTCGTTTTTCTTGCGTCTTTACAGTGCGCGAATTCAAATCACCTTGGAAAAACGCTGGTTTTGCTTCTCGCGCAGGTAGCGGTCGAACACCATGCAGATGTTACGAATGAGCAGCTTGCCGGCATCCGCCACCTGTAGATATTCAGGCGTCAAAGCCAGCAGACCGTCCTTTTCCATCTCAGCCAGGTCCTTGAGTTCCGCCGCGAAATAATCGTCGAAGCGGATGTTATAGGCCTGCTCCACCTTGGCCTTGTCCAGATGGAAGTGGCAGATAAGGTCAGTGATCACCGCGCGGCGCAACATGTCGTCAGCATTAAGCTCGTACCCACGATAGATGGGCAAGGAACCCGCATCGATACTCGCGTAGTAAGCTTCAAGCTCCTTGAGGTTCTGACTGTAGCTATCGCCGACCTGACCGATGGAGGTCGAACCCAGGCCGACGAGATCGCAGTCGGCGTGGGTGGAGTAGCCCTGGAAGTTGCGATACAGGGTACCACTGCGCTGCGCTACCGCCAGTTCATCATCGGGCTTGGCAAAGTGATCCATGCCGATATAGACATAGCCCGCGGCGGTGAGGGTTTCGATGGTGTTCTGCAGGATATCGAGCTTCTCCTGCGGCGCCGGCAGGTCCGCCTCGTTAATGCGCCGTTGCGGCTTGAACAGTTCCGGCAAGTGGGCGTAATTGAACACCGAGAGTCGGTCCGGCGA
>JBFEYJ010000263.1:0-3662 GCA_041562215.1 Thiohalomonadaceae bacterium
CAACTGGTCGAGAAACTGGTGGCAAAGGGCTTCGATGTGTTTCTTGATCTGAAGTTTCATGATATCCCAAACACCGTTGCCGGAGCATGTCGCTCTGCTGCTGATCTGGGTGTGTGGATGATCAATGTTCACTCGCTCGGGGGGACGCGGATGATGGCTGCTGCGCGTGAAGCTCTGGAAAAAGCCAGTAATCGGCCGCAGCTTATCGCCGTCACCATTCTTACAAGCATGGGAGATGAAGATATCGCTCAAATCGGCCTCTCCGGAACACCGGCAGACAATGTCAATCGCTTGGCTTTGCTGGCACAGGAGGCTGGGCTGGACGGTGTCGTTTGCTCACCCAGAGAAGTCGAAATGCTACGAGAGACCATTAACGCGGATTTCAAGCTCGTGACCCCGGGTATTCGCCCTGCGTGGTCCGAAAAGGGAGATCAGACCCGTATTACTACCCCTGCGGATGCGATTCGTCTGGGTTCTGATTTCCTGGTTATCGGTCGCCCGATTACAGGTGCCGAGGATCCGTTGCAGGCGCTGGAAAAGATTGAGGAAGAACTGTTGGGCTGAGCGTTTTCGATTAACTCCTACATTAAATAGAGAAATCTCCTACAGTCGCTGTATTGCACATGATTGTGAGATGCGTTTTACTGAGCTCGCCTGGCCAGGCAAATGGATTTTTCTACTACGTACAAGGAGTACATCATATGAAAAACGTTATTCGGCTGTTCACGCTGACTCTTTTCTTTCTGTTTTCCTCCCATGCGCTGGCGGATGTTGTCAATGTCAATACTGCCGATGCCCAGACAATGGCGGATAACATTATCGGTGTCGGGCAGAAGCGGGCACAGGCAATCATTAATTTCCGTGAAGAGCATGGGCCATTCAAATCGGTTGATGAGTTGACCCAGATTAGAGGGATTGGCCTGAAACTGATTGAGCAGAATCGTGACAACCTGAGGGTGAGTGATAAGAAGTAGCTAACCCTGTTTGTCTCAGGAAAGACCGCCACATGGCGGTCTTTTTTGTTGAGGCGGTCGAGATTGAAAATCACTATCGACGCAAAATCAGCTATTTCCGCATTCTCCCAAGCAGACCACCTTATCAGCTTTTTCCTGTAGCACAGTGTGCAACGGTCAATCAGGCAATTATTTCTTTCGCACTGTTCATTAGTTTTCTACGTTGAAATAGCAGTTGCCATTGGCGGCCACCACACTGTCTCCATAAGACGGCAGAACGAATTCCTGCCAATAATAGTGCCCGTACCTTGTTGGCATTCTCAGTGTTTTGTAGATGGTTGTTCTCACCACTGACCATAATCCGCGGGGTCAAGGTACTGATCGTTTGCGAATAAATGTCTGCAAGACGTGCCACAACATTACTGTGGGTGAGTCCGAAATGCTTGATCTGGTGGGTGGCTCCATCAAGGCCATCAGCGATCTTTTTGAGCATGGCAGCTTGCTTGCTTAGTTTCCGTTCCAGCTGCAGCAGATTGATGGCATAACGCATGATGTAGGGATTGCGTTTGTCCTCATCGCCCTGCAATTGTTCACTCAGTACCTGCAGTCCGCGTTTGATCTCGAAGCGGGAACCGTAAACAGCTTCGGTGTTGGGAGGCGAGATTTCAAATAAGCTGCCCAGGCAGGTTTCAAACTCGGATTGTGGCAGCATGCCGCTCCTGGCGATCTGATCGACCAGATAGGCTGCCTGGAACACACCGCCAAGGGCCAGAGTTCTGTCAGTCAGTGTTATGTTCATAATATCCAGGGTGGTGAGTTGCGTAATCGTATTCAAGAGGTCTCATCGATAATACCGCCACCAAGGCATATGTCACCAGAGTAAAACACGACGGATTGTCCCGGTGTCACCGCACGTTGTGGTAGCTCGAACTCGACCTCACAGTTGTCAGTACCTAGATTAGTGATGGTACAGGCTTGGTCGGCTTGGCGGTATCGGGTTTTTGCACGGCAGGAAAACGGTGCTGAGGGTCCTTTGCCATCGACCCAGCTCAGTTGCGTCGCGCACAGGCGTTGGCTGAACAGGAGTGGGTGGTTGTGGCCCTGCGCGGCGAGCAACACATTGTGCTCCATCTCTTTGCCAACGACATACCAAGGGTCGTCATTGGCGCCGGCCACTCCGCCGATTCCGAGTCCCTGACGCTGTCCCAGTGTGTAGTACATCAAACCATTGTGGTGGCCGATAACTTGTCCCTCGGGAGTGCGGATCTCGCCGGGCTGTGCCGGGAGGTATCGACTGAGAAATTCACGAAAATCTCGCTCGCCGATAAAACAGATCCCGGTACTATCCTTTTTGTTGTAAGTCACCAAGTGGTGTTGTTCGGCAATCTTCCGGACCTCGGATTTGTCCAGTTCGCCAACCGGGAAGAGGGTTTTGGATAGCTGGTACTGGCCTAAGGTGTAGAGGAAATAACTCTGGTCCTTCCCGGCATCGCGTCCCTTCAGCAGACGGTACTCCCCATCAAGTGAGTCAACGCGGGCATAGTGACCTGTGGCGATATGGTCGGCACCGAGGCTCAGTGCATGTTCGAGAAAGGCCTTGAACTTGATTTCCCGGTTACACAGGATGTCAGGGTTCGGCGTACGGCCCGCTTCGTATTCACTAAGAAAGTAACTGAATACGCGGTCCCAGTATTCGGCGGAAAAATTGACCGCATGCAGTGTGAGGGCCAGTTCGTCGCTGACGCTCTTGGCATCGGCAAGGTCCTCGGTCGCACTGCAATAGTCCTCATTGTCATCCTCTTCCCAGTTCTTCATGAACATGCCTTCGACCTTGTATCCTTGCTGCTGTAACAATACCGCTGCAACCGAGGAGTCGACTCCGCCGGAGAGGCCGACGATCACGTGTTGGGGGAGGGATGGCTGGTTCATGTTTTGTGGTGTGGTGACTTAGGTGAGCTCATTGATCAGATCAAGGGGATGCCTTTGCGCAGCGAGATAATCATTAATGCAACGTAGTACCAGCGGGCTGCGGAGCCGTGCGGTGTTTGCCATCACTTCGGCATAACTCAGCCAGTGGGTAGTGATTATATCGGCATCGAGAGAAATGTCACGGTCGCGGGCGGAGCTACGGCCGCAAAAAGCGACCCGCAGATAGGTGGTGTGGTTGATCGGACTGCGCCATCGATACACACCGACAATGGCTTTCGGGACAAAGTGACGCCCAGTCTCTTCAAGGGTTTCGCGAATTACCGCCTCGGCGAGGGATTCGTTTTCTTCTACATGGCCGGCAGGCTGGTTGAGGACAATACGGCCATCGGCGTTTTCTTCGACCAGTAAAAAATGGCTGTCACGCTCGATAATAGCTGCCACGGTAAGATGCGGGGTCCAGATGGTGCTCATCGTCTGCGCTTCCCCTTCTGCAGGTGCCGATTTGCTCCTGCCCGGCGTCCAAGGCTGACTTGCGCGCCGCGGCGTATTGGCAGCCGACGGCAGCTGTCTACGAGTGCATTGACCTCATCGGACAGCACTTCACGCCATTGTCCGGGCTGCAACTCATCGAGTTGCCATGGCCCGATGGCGCAGCGAATCAGGCGCAGTGTGGGAAAGCCGACCGCAGCGGTCATGCGTCGCACCTGACGATTACGCCCCTCACTGATGGTCAGCATCAGCCAACTGGTCGGTATGCTTGCCCGATAGCGGATGGGCGGG
>JBFEYJ010000264.1:0-3660 GCA_041562215.1 Thiohalomonadaceae bacterium
CAAGGTCCTTTGTTCGAACAGGCGATCCCAGCCCTCGTCATGATCACGGCAGCCTAATCTTGCAGCGATAGCCTTCAGGTACTGACTATGCTGGAAGTAGCGCTCGGCCATCAGCGACTGCACCCGCTCCTCCACATCCGGCGCAGGCCGTTCCCCGTAGGGCAGATCGATGAACCGCGTCTCGGCGCCAATGGACTCCGCCGCACGGAGCGCGACCCACTCGGGGCTATATTCACAAAGAGGAAAATAGGCGGAATAGAGCGCTTCGCCCTGCCCTTTTTGCGTGAGTAAGGCTACCGGTGGGCGGGTATCGGCGTGCTGCAATAAAGGAATAAGTCGCTGGCAGTCCCAGGGCCCTTCGATCAGGATCGTGCGGGGCTTTATTTCATCCAGAAGCCGCTTGAGTGCGTAGGCGCAGGCAGGACTGTGGTGCCTGATCGGGACAAAGTACAGCGGCGACTGCCATAACTGCCCTGCATCATCCCTGAGCTCCTTTAACAAGGACTCTACATTCACTCCAACTGACCTGCGACCTTGACCAGGGCCTTCCAGTGTTTGTCTTTGCGGGCCCGCTCCTGGCCGACGGTGTTCAGGTAGTGCTTGAGCTTCTTGCGATCCTCCGCATTATCCTTGACCGCGACGCCCCAGAGTTGTGCCGCGACGTCCTCGGCACAGAGCTTGCCATCGCCCAGATAGGCTGAGCGCAGGGCCGCCGACAGCACCACGTTCACCGCTTCAGCGGTGGACATTACGGTATCCGGCGTCTTCACCTGGGTGCCCTCGCCGGTCTGGCCCTGACGGAGGTCCTGGAAGGCGGTGACCAGCATGCGAATTACATCGGTGGAAAGCTCGACCTTGGTCTCGGTCTGTTCCAGTTGTTGACTGACCTCCTGCAACACCAATTTGGTTTCAAACTCCGGATCGTCAATGGGCTGCACGGTCTCGAAATTGAAACGTCGTTTCAGGGCGGCCGACATCTCATTGACACCCCGGTCACGCAGGTTGGCCGTGGCGATCAGGTTAAACCCTCGCTTGGCAAAGACCCGACCCTTATCGCCCCACTCAGGGATCAGAAGCTGCTTGTCTGACATGATAGAGATGACACCGTCCTGCACCTCTGGCGGACAGCGGGTGATCTCCTCGAAGCGCACCAGCTTGCCCTGGGTCATGCCCTGGTAAACCGGTGCGGGCACCAGCGCCCGCTCGCTCGGCCCCTCGGCCAGCAGCAAGGCGTAATTCCAGGTGTATTTGATCTGGTCTTCCGTGGTGCCCGCCGTCCCCTGTATGGTCAGCCCCGAATCTGCGCAAATGGCGGCGGCCAGCAGCTCGGAAAGAAAGGTCTTGGCGGTGCCGGGTTCGCCGACCAGCATAAGCCCCTGGTTGCCCATGAGGGTAACGATGGCCCTTTCCACCAGCGCATCATTACCGTAGAACTTGCGGGACACTTGCGCCTCGGCGTCGCCGAGAATAAAGCGGCGCACCGCCTGGGGGCTCAGCCGCCAGCCCTCAGGCCTGGGCTTGTCGTCAGTCTGTGCCAGGTGCTCGAGTTCCGCCTGGTAGCGGATCTCGGGACTGGCCTTGATGATCGTGTTTTCCATCAGTCACCCTGGGAGTCGGTTGTCTCGGAACCTGGCCATAAAGGCGAATCGACAAGCACAGGTCAAGTTTATTGGTTTCATCATGTTATACATGGCGGATCACACCTCATGTCTACCAGGGCGTCTTTTTTTCCCAGTCCGGATCATAACCGCCGGTCTTATCAGCCACGGCTTTGTAATCAGCCATCACCTCGGATAATAAAATGGGAGGAACATCCTTCAAAGCCAAAAGATCGCTCTCGCTGAACCAGCCGCGATTTCCCAGGCGCATGAAACTCATTGTCTGCAAGGCAGCGGGAACATTCTCTTCCGGCAGGCAGTTGCCGGAGAACTGGATCACCGCACGCACATCGAGCGTTCCGAAGTCCTTGTAGTAGTAATAGAAAAAGCCTGCATCCTCCGCTTCACCGCGCTGATAACCCAACTTGGAGAACAGACCGCGGAGGGTAAAGCTGTCGCTGAGATAGCCCTCATAGGTATTGAGCGTGGTCTTTTTCAGATCCGCTTCATCCGACAGCACCGGACGACTCATCTGTTCAAACAGCGGATTGACGCCGTAATCCTTCAAGTGGGCCGACCAGGCCTCGGCGGTAGTCTCAGGTATCAGGGAACGATGAACCAACTTTATCCTGCCGCTTTCGGCAAGCGTCACCTCTTCGTCATCGGCATCGATGAGCGCGCCATCCTCCGTCGGACGGAAAAAGACCGTTGTCGTATCGTCCTCAACCATCCAAATCAGCCGCTGAATCAGGCGATTGGCGATCGGATGCTCGAAAAGGTATTTGGTCCAATCCGCCACTGGCCATTCCCGGCCTGCGCACATGGCCTCGTAATAGCGCCCGGTGGTCAGCTGAAGCACCTGCTTGATCTCTTTCTTACAGGCACCGAACCGGGCCTTCGCCTCCTTGACCAGTTCTCCGTCATCCGCCTGGCGCGGCGCGGGCAGGGACTTAATGGTCTTGCCCTCCTCGTTCTTCAACACCGGCTTGAGACTGTCGTCCAGGCTAACAACAAATTGACGGCTGCCATAATCGAGATTTAAACACCCCTGCTCGTCAAACCCGGCCGTGGGCAAAGTACGGTCGGCCAGCTCGTCCTGGGTCCAGCCGTTACGCTGGGCGATCTCCTCGATCAGGACCCGCGCCGTCTCCTGTACCGAGCGCGTACGATAACGACGGGCGACGGACAAGAGCAGCTGAATGACATTGCTGTCGTTCCCGGGAGCCAGGGCCTTGAGCATCGACTCGATTTGGGCACGCCGGGTATAGTGATCCTTCATATAAGACCGAACCATGGCAACCGCCTCGGCGCCCGGCGCGCAAGCGCACAGGGCCAGAATCCCTTTTTCCTTGATCGCCGAACCCAGATAGGTGCCCAGCACCTCCTGCTTTATCGCCGTGTGGGCCTGTTCCAACGTCCTGTTCTCGTATTCCTTGCCCCAGTTGCGTTGAGCCCATTGCTGCCACTGCTTCAACAGGCCGGGGGCACCCTGCCGGGCCTTCTCTTCGGCCTCATCAAGAGTGGGTGTCCGGGTATCCTGCGTGATGAAAGCGCCTAGCACATAGCCGCCAAGGGAATGGCGGGAGTTTTCGGCAAGCCGTTGCAGATATTTCATCAGTAATTCGTTTCCGCCGGGGTCCTTGAGCTTGCATGCCAGCACCACCCACCACTGGGGCAGTGCGGGATCGACACTGCCGCCATCTTGCCACTCCAGGGGAGGGATTGATTGGAAAGGAAACCATTCGAGCCCCTTCGGTATTTGCTTCTTAAGCCCTTTTTGCGCCTCCTTAAGCAGGAGTTTCGGGCTCAGAAGTTCGGAGATATCCTCTCCAAGGGTTTCCAAAGCGCTGATCATAATTGCCCGGACCGCCTCACGGGATTCCTTCCCCAGAGCCTCCTTGATCGGTCCGATCGCTTCCTTCTTGCCAAGGCGGGCCAGCCAGCGGGCCGCATTGATGCGACTTTCCTGTGCCGTGCTTTTCAGTGCGGCGACCACCTTCTGATCGATGTCAGGAACGTCGACTAACAGTTCCTGAGCCCGCTCCCGATAGGTTTTCCCTTC
>JBFEYJ010000265.1:0-3655 GCA_041562215.1 Thiohalomonadaceae bacterium
ACATGCTGGAGGATATGCGTGTCAGCTTTGACGGGAACGTGTTACAACTGCCGGTCGAGGGGAAGGACAATATCATCGCCCTCGCCACCAAGGGCCCGCGATTAAAGAAACGCCTACGGCAGCTCGATGCGCACGGCAAGGCGATGGAGCAACTGACCAGTGTCGAGTACGGGGTTTTCCTTCGCCACCTGCGCAAGCACAACAGCTGGTTTCACTTCTAAACCATACTCACTACCTCGCTTAGGTCCAAAGCCCGTTGTCTAATCCGGTTTTCGGCAGGCTGTGGGCATCTCCTGTCGGCTCGTTAGCCCTATTGAGCCCTCTTGCCGCATCGCTCTGAAATACGAGTGGATATCAGCAAATATCCATAAAGCTTTCTTATCCTTATCGGAACCACCATCAATTTTTCCGCAGACAAATCATGTTCGGCGACAAGGCGGATTTTCCGATAAAGAACCACCTAACCGATACCGGGAGCAGGAACTTTTCCTGTTCAAACCACACGGGTCGACATTGTCCTGGAAAGGAGAATCATGACACGGCTAACGTTCAACCGGGCAATACCCATGCGATGAATAGAGCTATCTGGGTTGCGCTTCGCCGATGCCCGACTACTTTTTCTTGACCGGTAGCATCCGCGCACCGCGAGCAACCCCCGGAGATAAAGATGCTGCATAACAGTACAACCACAACCGAACCCAACATCAGTTTGATGCTCAGTTATGGGCCGCTCGGACTGATCCGTGCCACCAAGACCCTCATCGGAGAAAACAGCATCTGTGTGGATACCGGCTGCATTGCGCTTAATGATCACAGCGAGGTGGAGATCGTCCTCAGTATCCGCAGTGACAAGCAAACCAGAACCTATCGCATCCCGGCGACAGTCAGTGGCCATGATAAGCATGGAGTGAAACTAACGTTCAGGGAGGGTGCCAGGGCGACCATGGAGGCTCTGCTCCCCTTCATCACCCGTCACTGAATGATCCCCGGACCTGCACCCAACGGTCGAAAGTATTGGTAAGAGGGTGATGGCCTCCCGGCCCACCGGGAGTGAGTCAGAAGCCCTTACAACAAGCTACCGACTCGCCAAGATCACCCACCTTTCGGCGCAACCTGCTAGCGTAATAGCAAAACCGGCACCGAAGCATTACGGATCACACTTGTCGTGGTGCTGCCCACCAGGAAGCGGCGAATCACCGAATGGCCGTAGGCACCCATCACCAACAAATCGATATCATTGGCAGCCCGATAGTCACAGAGTGTGCGCTCGACTTCACCCTCGATGATGCCGGCGGGGGCCTCAAAACCGGCGCTCTCCAGGGTCGACTTTGCCCATGCCAGTTGCTCTCGGTTGCTCTCGTTATTGGCGCCAACCATCAGCAGATGACAGGGAAGGCCACGGAACAGCGGGCTGGTGGCGACCATCTCCACCCCTTTGCGGGTGGTGGCGCTACCGTCGAAGGCGATCATCACCCGCTGCGGCATCCTGAACTCGGCGGTGGTGATGAGGATCGGCCGGTGCATGGTGCGAACCACATTCTCCAACCGGCTGCCCACATGTACGCTGAGGTGCTCGTCGTGCTTGCCCAGCACCACTAGACGGATCTCCTCCTCCATTTCAGCGAGGGTCTCGACCAGGCTGCCGTGGCGCTGGCGGCTGGTGGGGATGCCGACACCGTCGGAGATAGCCAGCCTCTTGGCAGCTTCAAGCATCAGTTTTCCCTGCTCCAGGGCGAGCTTGCCGCGCTTGGAGTCGAGTTCAGCCAGCTCTTCCAGTAGCGCCTCGCGGCTGCCCAGCCCGATATTGCCGCTGAGATTGCTCTGTGACGGATACTCCGATTTTTCCAGCACATGCAGAAACTCCAGCGGCGCTTCCATGCGTAAACTGGCCCATGCCGAATAGTCGCATACGGCTGTGGAAACATCGGTGCCATCGATACAGGCGATTACCTTGGTCATTATTATTCTCCTCCAGAGGCTAAGTGTCGCGACAACAACCACTTATTCCCCCTCCCCCGTTCAAGGGAGAGGGATGGGGTGAGGGCATTAGTGGCCCATCAGCTTTTCTACCGCATCCGGCTTATCGTGAACAGCGAACTTGTCGACGATAGTGGTGCTTGCCTCATTGAGGCCGATGATCTCCACCTCTGTACCCTCGCGGCGGAACTTGAGCACCGACTTGTCCAGCGCGGCCACCGCGGTAATGTCCCAGAAATGAGCCTGACACAGGTCAATCACCACCTTGTCGACCGCCTCTTTGAAGTCGAAGAACTCCACGAACTTGTCGGCCGAGGCAAAGAATACCTGGCCCACCACCGTGTAGGTGCGCGTTGCGCCATCCTCGCTCAGACTCGAGGTGACGTATTTGTACTGGCCAACTTTATTGGCAAAGAACATCGCCGCCAACAGTACCCCGACAAACACACCGTAGGCCAGATTGTGAGTCGCCACCACCACCACCACCGTGGCAATCATTACGATGTTGGTGCTCAGTGGATGCTTTTGCAGGTTGCGTAACGACTCCCAGCTGAAAGTACCGATGGAGACCATAATCATCACCGCCACCAGCGCCGCCATGGGGATTTGCCCCACCCAGTCGCCGAGGAACACCACCATCAGCAACAACAAAATTCCGGCGGAGAACGTCGAGAGCCGCCCGCGGCCGCCGGATTTAATGTTGATCACCGACTGGCCGATCATCGCACAGCCTGCCATCCCACCCAACAGACCGGTGCCGATATTGGCGATACCCTGCCCCTTACACTCACGGTTTTTATCACTGGAGGTATCGGTCAGGTCATCAACGATGGTGGCGGTCATCAGCGATTCTAGCAGGCCCACCACCGCCAGGGAGAGCGAATAGGGGAAGATGATCGCCAATGTTTCAAAATTGAGCGGCACCTCTGGCCAGAGGAATACCGGCAGCGTATCGGGCAGCTCCCCCATATCGCCGACAGTGCGAATATCCAGATTCAGCACCATGGCGATGGCGGTCAGTACCACGATGGTCACCAGCGGCGAAGGCACTGCGCGGGTGACATAAGGAAACAGGTAGATGATGCCGAGACCGGCCGCGGTCATGGCATAGACATGCCAGGTGACCCCCACGGTAGCGGGGTTAAGCTCCGGCAATTGCGCCATGAAGATGAGGATCGCCAGTGCATTGACGAAACCGGTCACCACTGAGCGGGAGACAAAGCGCATCAGCGAACCGAGCTTGAGGTAGCCGGCGATGATCTGCAGCACGCCGGTCAGCAAAGTAGCCGCCAGCAGGTACTGCAGACCGTGCTCCTTCACGAGTGTCACCATCAGTAGCGCCATGGCGCCGGTCGCCGCCGAGATCATCCCTGGTCGGCCACCGGTGAAGGCGATGATGACCGCCATGGAAAAGGAGGCATAGAGCCCGATCTTGGGGTCGACACCGGCGATCACGGAAAAGGCGATCGCTTCAGGGATCAGGGCCAGCGCCACCACCATACCGGCGAGCAGGTTGGGTGCCTTTGGCAGGAAACGCTTGATCAGCAGCGCGGTTATCAGCGTGACAGCGGCGATGGCCACCAGGTAGGGATCGATATTCGCCCAGTCGCTGAAGATATCTGCCCAGGTATGCAGGAAAGTTTCTCCCTTGGGCACATGCACCCCCAGGATATGCTTC
>JBFEYJ010000266.1:0-3633 GCA_041562215.1 Thiohalomonadaceae bacterium
CAGGGCGGCATGGCCTGAGTCTATCGTCACTGAGGGCTGGCTGGTTGCCCCTTTCGCTGTACAACTGAAAAGGCACGATGATTAGAATTACCTGGTTTCAGCTGTGAAGCCGGCTGGAAGGAGTTGATGAATGACAGACAGCAAAAGTGGCAAATCCAGCAAGGACGAAGCGCATGATGGAACCGCGTCGCTAAACAACAAAGCAGTAACTTCCAAAGAGAAGCGCCCGGCTAAAAAGACGGCTTTGGTCAATTCCGAAGAAGCCAAGCCCGCCGAAGGTGCTGTTTCTACCGCCTTGCCGGTGGTAGGCATCGTCGCCTCTGCCGGCGGTCTGGCTGCCTTCAAAAGTTTTTTACAGCATATGTCGGCTGACAGCGGCGCGACCTTCGTACTCATCCCCCACCTGGACCCCCGGCATGACAGCCTCATGGCCCAATTGCTGGACAAGCAGACTGTCATGCCGGTCATTGAGGCTGAGGATGGTCTGCGCTTAGCGGCGAACCATGTTTATGTTATCCCGCCTGACCGCTATCTGACCCTGAACCAGGGTGTTATCCACTTGAGCCCCTTGCCCTCCAAGCGTGATGTCAACGCTCCACCCATTGCTCCGCCTATCGACCCTTTTTTGCGTTCCCTGGCGGAGGACCAGCAGGAACATGCGATCTGCATCATTCTCTCCGGCACCGGCAGCTATGGTGCGCTGGGGCTCAAGGCGGTCAAGGCTGCCGGTGGCATGGCGATGGTTCAGGACCCCGCCACTGCCGAGTATGACAGTATGCCTCTGAGCGCCATCGATAGTGGGCTCGCCGACTATATCCTGCCGCCCGAGCGGATGCCCGGAGAGCTGCTCAAATACATGCGGCACTTCCTTGTTGAAACGGCCGTTCTGCCTGACACCCCGGACCTGAAGGATGAGCTTAACCAGGTACTGGAACTGCTCAAGGCGCGCACAAAGTTCGATTTTCGGGCCTATCGCAAACGCATGCTATTGCGACGGATCCAGCGGCGTATGGGGCTCAATCACCTGGACAGATTCGCTGACTATCGGGCCTTGCTGCGTGATAGGCCGGATGAGCTCACGCAACTGTGCAAGGATCTTTTCATTAGCGTCACCAGCTTTTTCCGTGATCCGGAGATGTTCAAACTCCTGGAGAGTGAGGTGTGTCCGGAGTTGATCAATGGACGGGACTCGGATACGCCTATACGGGTGTGGGTACCAGGCTGTGCTACGGGGGAAGAGGCCTATTCTATTGCCATGCTGCTGATCGAATGTCTCGATGCGATGGATAAGGATTGTCGCGTACAGGTTTTCGCTACCGACGTGGACGAAAATGCACTCGAAATTGCCCGCCGCGGCATCTATCAGCAGGCCATGATGCAAGACATGGAGCCCCGGCGGCTGAAACGTTTTTTTACCAAGATCAGTGATCAGCACTGGCAGGCGAAGAAGCAACTGCGTGAAGCGGTATTGTTCGCGCCGCAGAATATTCTGTCCGATCCGCCCTTTTCCAAACTCGATATTGTGAGCTGCCGCAACCTGCTTATTTATCTGGAAACAGAGATCCAGCACAATTTACTGGGCCTGTTTCATTTTGCACTAAACGAAGGGGGTTATCTGATACTCGGGCCGTCCGAGAGTGTGGGTCGACTTGTGGAGCAATACAAACCGATTTCCAAAAAGTGGCGCATTTTCCGCCGTGTTGGGGGCGCGCGTCCCCTCAGGTCCAGCTTTCCCATACCGGCGGGCAGTTCACGATTAGAGCCGCAGCATGCTTATACATCAAGTCCGGCCCTGCGCGGCAACCTGACCGATACTATCCAGAAGGTACTGCTCGAGGAGTACGCTCCTGCTGCTGTCGTGATCGACGGTAACTTCGAGGTGCTTCACTACTATGGTCCCACCCACCTTTACCTGCAGCAACCGGGAGGAGCACCGTCTTCTGATCTGCTTAGCCTTGCCCATGCCACCTTGCGCCCGCGTATCCGCGCGGCACTCAACAAGGCGAAAGAAGAAAAGTCTCGTGCTGAAAGCAAGCATATCAATATCACGCGTGATGGCCGTGCGGTGCCGGTTCGCATCGCGGCCCAACCGCTGCTGGGCCCGCGTGTGGCGGAGGGACTGTTTCTTGTTCTTTTCGAGGATGAACCAGAGGCAGCGCAGAATGTTGGCATAGAAGATGGGCACTACGGGGATGAATCTCTGCTGCGCCAGCTGGAGGAGGAACTCAAGACCACCCGGGAAGAGCTTCGCAGTACTATCGAGGAACTCGAGAGCAGCAACGAGGAACTGAAGGCTTCCAACGAGGAGGCTATGTCCATGAACGAGGAGCTGCAGTCCACTAACGAGGAGCTGGAAACCTCAAAGGAGGAACTGCAGTCCCTGAACGAGGAGCTGGGTACGGTTAACGCGCAGCTGCAGGACAAGGTGGAGGAGCTTGAGAGCACCACCAACGACATGGCAAACCTGATTTCGAGTGTGGACACCGCGATCCTGTTCCTCGGGATCGATGGCACGATTCAGCGTTTCACGCCCAGTGTCACCCGGCTGCTCAACCTCCGCGACAGTGACCTGGGGCGGCCCCTCAGCGACATCACCATGCGGTTGGAGGATCCTGACCTGACACAGGATATCGATGCGGTGTTGAGGGATCTCACCATGCGTCAGAAGGAGGTCCACGGTGAGAATGGACAGTGGTACCTGCGCCAGGTTACCCCCTATCGCACCGAGGACAACCGCATTGAAGGTGTGGTGCTCACCTTTACCGATATTACTGCCCTCAAGCAGGCAGAACTGGAACTGCGCAAGATGGCTGAAACCCTTGAGCAGAGGGTGGAAGAGCGTAGTGAGCAGTTACGACAGGAATCCAGTTTCAGCGAAGCGGTAATGGATACCGTGGCAAGCCTGATTCTGGTTATCGATGCCGATGAACGGGTGGTTCGATTCAACAAGGCCTGCGAGAAAGTCACCGGCTACAGTTTCGATAAACTTGTGGGGACAACCGATTGGTGGGATTTGATCCCGCAGGACGATGTAGCCGGGGTAAGGGGGGCGCTGGACAGGCTGAGGGGCGGAGAAAAACTCGTTACCACTGAGAGTCGCTGGCGCACCGAAAAGGAAGGGATGCGCCTTGTCAGCTGGAATCATACAGCGCTCAAAGACGTAGCCGGTAACGTTCAATTCATTATCAGTTCCGGTCTTGATATTACAGAGCAGCGCAAGGTCGAAAATGAAGCGCGCCAGCATCTAGAGGAGGCTTCCCGCTTACAGCGCGTGCAGACCGCTAACGAACTGGCCACCCTGTTGGCTCACGAGATCAATCAGCCTCTGCTCGCCATTACCATGTATGCCGACACAAGCCTGGAGTTGCTTAGCTCTAAACCTCTGGATCAACGCACTCTTATGGAGAATATGCAGCAGGTCAGCCAGCAGGCATTGCGCGCAGGAGAGACCATTCGACGCCTGCGTACATTCATCAGCCAAAGCACGATCGACTCCGCGCCTCTGGATTTGAACGGGGTGATTGAACGCGCCTGCAAGGTTATCAAAAGCGTGGCTGATGAGAATGGTATCCGCCTCGTTCTCGACCTGAACGAGGCGGTCCCACCGGTCATGGGTGTCGATGTGCACCTTGA
>JBFEYJ010000267.1:0-3617 GCA_041562215.1 Thiohalomonadaceae bacterium
GATGATGCACGATCTTTACGAGCCTTTCACCCGCAACCATGACCGCATCCTGATCATGGGCGTACGTGATGCGGAGATGACAAAATACGCCGCCAACGCCATGCTCGCGACCAAGATCTCCTTCATGAACGAGGTTGCCGCACTGTGCGAAAAGCTCGATGTGGACGTGGAGAACGTACGCATCGGTATCGGCTCGGACGAGCGCATCGGTTACCACTTCATCTATCCCGGCTGCGGCTACGGCGGCTCCTGCTTCCCGAAAGATGTCAAGGCACTGCTACGCATGGCTGAGGAGAACAATCTCGAACCACTGGTACTCGATGCGGTTGAACGACGCAACGATCAGCAAAAACTTCGCCTGTTCGAGAAGATCACCGACAAATTCGGCACCGACCTCTCAGGCCTGACCTTCGCCCTTTGGGGCCTGGCATTCAAGCCAGGCACCGATGACATGCGCGAAGCTCCCTCGCTGGTGCTGATCCGCGAACTTATCGCCGCCGGCGCGCGTATTCAGGCCCATGACCCGGTGGCGATTGAAACCGCACGCTGCGAGATGAACGCTGCCTGGTTGGAGGAGGACAAGATCACCTTCAACGAACACCAGTATGATGTCCTTGAGGGAGCCGATGCCATGGTGCTGGTCACCGAGTGGAAACCATTTCGCAAGCCCGACTTCGAGCGCATCGGCAAGGCACTCAAGTCCAAAGTGGTCTTCGACGGGCGCAACCAGTACAGCCCGCGCGAAATGCTCGAACTGGGCTTCGACTACACCGGCATCGGCCGGAACATCAGGGGTCAACAATAATGCATTTGCGCAAACGTATCCTCATTACCGGTGGCGCCGGCTTTCTCGGCTCGCACCTGTCGGAGCGTCTGCTGGCCGAAGGTCACGATGTAATATGCCTGGACAATTTTTTTACCGGCACCAAGGACAACATCGAGCACCTGCTGGACCACCACCATTTTGAGTTGATGCGTCACGATGTCACCTTCCCCCTTTATGTGGAGGTAGACGAGATCTACAACCTCGCCTGCCCGGCCTCGCCGATTCACTACCAGCACGACCCTGTGCAGACCACCAAGACGAGTGTGCACGGTGCGATCAACATGCTGGGACTGGCAAAACGCACCAAAGCCAAGATCATGCAGGCCTCCACCTCCGAGGTCTACGGCGACCCGCATATCCATCCGCAGACCGAGGACTACTGGGGTCACGTCAATCCCATCGGCATCCGCTCCTGTTATGACGAGGGCAAGCGTTGTGCTGAGACCCTGTTCTTCGATTACCACCGTCAGCATCAGCTACGTATCAAGGTGGCACGCATCTTCAACACCTACGGTCCGCGCATGCACCCCAACGACGGCCGCGTGGTCTCCAATTTCATCATGCAGGCACTACAGAACCAGCCGATCACCATCTACGGTGACGGAAACCAGACCCGCTCGTTCTGCTATGTAGATGATCTCATCGAAGCATTCGTCCGCCTGATGGGCACACCCGATGATTTTACAGGCCCGGTAAATACCGGAAATCCTAACGAATTTACCATTCTCGAGCTTGCCGAAAAGGTCATAGAACTGACGGGTTCATCCTCGCAGATCGAACACAAACCACTCCCGCATGACGATCCAAAACAACGCCAGCCGGATATTACACTGGCGCGGGAAAAGCTAGGCTGGGAACCGCTCACCACACTGGATGAAGGTTTGCCGAAAACAATTGCATTCTTTGATGAACTCTTGCGCAGGACTTGAGCCCCTGATATGTTGTTGACGCTATCATCCTGAAGATCTGGTTTTCACCATGTCTGCCACCCCTAAAGCGACGGTCATTATCTCCATCTACCGTGATATCGAGGCTCTGGAGTTGATTCTCTGTGCCCTGGAACAACAGACCGTAAAACAATTCAGTGTCATCGTATCTCAAGATGGTGTGGCCCCTGAGGTAGCGAATTACCTCTCAGGCCGCAAGTCACCACTACTGATACAACACCTGACCCAGCCTGATAGCGGTTTTCGCAAGAATCGAGCGCTCAACCGGGCGATCCTTGAAGCAACAGCCGAGACATTAATCTTTATCGATGGGGACTGTGTTCCCCACCACGGCTTCGTCGAGGCACACCTCCGCTACGCCGCAGCCGGACATGTCAATTGTGGCAGGCGTATTGAGCTGGGCCCGCAAATCTCAGCAGAATTGCGCGGAGATCCATCCAGCCTTCAACGGCTCACCCGTCGTCTTTCCTACCTGCGCATGGCTCGCTCACTTCACCGGGACGGCATCAAAAACTACGAACTTGGTTTCCCTCTGCCCTGGCTCCAACCCCTGTTAAAAAACCGTTCAATTCCAATCGTTGGCTGTAATTTTTCGGCCCAACGCGGTGATCTCATAGCAATTAATGGATTTAATGAGGAGTACGAAGCACCCGGAATCGGAGAGGACAGCGACATTGAGTGGCGACTAAACCAATATGGAGCAAGGCTGCACGATATCAGGTTCACCGCAGTGCAATACCACCTCCACCATCCACGCAGCTACCAGGTCAGCGAACGGAACCGCTTGCTACTGAAACAGACTCGCGCAGCAGCGAGCCCCTACTGTACAGTGGGACTGGACTCCCACCTCGACGCCAACAGGGAACGGTAATCATGCGCATTCTGGTTGTGCGCAACGATAAACTAGGCGACTTCATGCTGGCATGGCCGGTGTTCGCTCTACTGAAACACCATTGGCCCGAGGCGCATATCAGTGCGCTGGTACCCGCGTATACGGAACCAATGGCCAGGCTTTGCCCCTGGATCGACGAGGTGCTCATTGAGCAGAGGAAGAGTTGCACACTCGCCGATCTCCTCAACCTTCATCGACAGATGACGGCAGGGCAATATGCTGCGATACTTACCCTGTTCTCCACGGGCCGGGTTGGCCTGGCCACCTGGCTGGCAGGTATCCCGTATCGGCTTGCCCCGGCCACCAAACTGGCGCAACTTTGCTACAATCAGCGTCTAACTCAACGACGGTCTCGTTCGGAAAAACCCGAGTACGCCTATAACCTGGACCTCGGTTATCGCCTACTGCACGATCTGAAGCACATTGCGGTTGCTGCCACGAGCGAAAAAGATGGTTTCCTACCGGCGGAGATCAAACGGCCACTGCTGCAGTTCGATGAAAATAAAATCAAACAACTGCGCACAGAATTCTGCGATGCGCACCAACTAACAGCGGAGAGCCTGTTAATCTTCATCCATCCGGGAAGTGGTGGTTCGGCCAACAATCTGTCACCAACCCAGTACGCAGCACTGGCGAATAGCCTGCAAAGCAGACGCCTCCTGGCATTCGTCATCACTGCGGGGCCGGGAGAAGAAGAGGTGGCCCGACAAGTGTGTCAGGGAATCACGGCACATCCGGCTATCGTGTTACAGTCGCGGGAAGGCTTGGTAGAGCTTACCCGCCATCTGGCATTTTCCGATCTCTTCATAAGCGGCTCAACCGGTCCCCTGCTGCAGAGAAATTGAGCGCCCTGAACTTGTTGAAGGGGCGGATTGACGGATGAAGATCCTGCTGTGCTGGCCCGCATGCTTCAACAGAGCCTGTGCTGAGCCTGTCGAAGCATTCAGCATGC
>JBFEYJ010000268.1:0-3557 GCA_041562215.1 Thiohalomonadaceae bacterium
GAGGGAGCAATCCGAGGCAGAGGCAGAGGCCGCCGCTGCCCGTGCGAAGATGGTACAGGCCGAGGAATCGGTGATCACGGTGCGTGAATCAGAGGTTGCGGAACGTCAGAAGCGGATCGAGCTTATCGAGGCGGCCAAGGAGGCGGAGCGACAGGCCATCAAGATCAAAGTCGCTGCCGAGGCGGAGAAGGCGGCCGCCGAAGATCACGCAGAAGCCGTGCGTATTGAGGCACAGGGTAATTCCGACCGTTCCCGCGTAGAGGCCGAAGGTCAGGCTGAAGCGGAAAAGCTGGCTGCACTCGCCGCCGAAGAACGCTACCGTGTCGATGCTGCCGGTAAGCGTGCCCTCAACGAAGCGGCTAACCTGCTTGCGGCCGATCAGATCGCCCGCGAGATCCGTTTGGCCCTCATTGAACGACTGCCACAAATTATCGCCGAAAGCGTCAAGCCGATGGAGCAGATCGACGGTATCAAAATCTTCCAAATTGACGGTCTTAACGGCCACAATCATCATGGTGAGGGCGTAAGCGCCGGCTCAAATGGCAACCTCTCCGATCAAGTGGTCAATAGCGCGCTCCGCTATCGCGCCCAAGCGCCGCTGGTGGAGAGCCTGCTCAATGAGGTCGGCTTGAAGGGTGACAGTCTCAATGGACTGACATCGCTGTTCAACGATGAGAAAAAACCATCAGCGGAGGGTCAATAAACGTCCCGGCGACTAGCGAAAGCCTGTCAGGGCTCACCACCGCACAGCTGATAAGGGCTGCCGCTTAGGCAGCCCTTTTTTGTGGTCATTCAAAATCGGTTAAGTACTGTAATTACTTGAAGATTACTCCAGCGGAAGTGAGCAGGAGCATGGCCGACCTGTAGGAGCGCCGCTTACTTCCTGTCTTTTGATCCCAACCTCGTACCCGGATAGAACAGGCGAAGTATCTCTTCGAAGCTCCAGCCTTGTTCGGCCAGTTCCACCGCCTGGGTTTGGCAGAGCCCTACCAGATGTCCGAACCCCTCTCCCTTAAAAACCAGATCGTCGCCTGAAGGGGCTATGGTGAAAGCATTTGATCGCAGCGTATTCCACCCCAGCGCGCGGTCGATGGTCAGCCGGAAACGGTCGATCCCGATCCACGTTCCCGGTATGACATAAACCCCCAATTGCCCCTCTCGCCGACCGATCCGGTACTCGGGACGCTGCCCGGGCGCCGCCTGGAAAAGCGTGTCCACCCGTTCCCTGGGTAGACGACGGGTCCAGCCACGCTCTGCGCTGGGCGCAATAACCGCCGGCAAGGTAACCGCACGCAGGTATTCCTGCCCTCGGCCACCCCAAATCTCGCGCGCTGAATAGACCCGGTCGGCACATTCGGCATGAAAGACCGCATCGATAGGAGCTCCACCGTGGGTCAAAATCATCCCCCGCGTGGCCTCCAGCTCCCCCACCGCTTGCTCGGCCTGCGGTGAAAAACCATGAAACACCTGATGATTGGCCAGGTCGCCGAAGCTGTAGTCCGCTTCGGCGACTTTGTGGCGAAGCGCCCAGGTTCTGGCGATCACCGCCTGGGCGCGCAGCGCCTCAGGATGGCCGCTTCCCAACTCGGCGACGACGACGCCGGCGACATAGTCCTCCAATGGGGCGTTGTTCACCAGCACGATCTCGCCATCATTCCACCATGCATCAAGCGAACCGGTGTAGAAACGCGTCTCCCCTGGATCCGGAAGATGTACCCGGTATTGCGGTTCGGCGCGAAAGCGGATGGGGTAGGTGGAGTTCGCATTGAGTGTTGTTGTCTCACCCGGTGATGCTTCTATGGTCATTTCCACAGGGTGAAACCTGGAGAGGACCCGCACCCGAACGATCTCATCGTCCGCCGCTAGGGCAACCCCTGTCAGCATCACCCAACAAGCAAGAAGTGCGTTACCGTGCGTCAGCCACTTCACGGTAATCACGTACCTGTAGAATCATGGCGGCTTCCCCGCCAACGTCATCCACCAGGCGCAGCTGGTGATCGCCCGGCGGCGGGTTGATCAGCACGTCATCCCAGGGCGAACCCTGGTAAACCAGCTCATCGTCAAGGAACCAAGTGATTCGGTGGATCCTGTTGGTCACCGCAGCGGACAGTTTGATGGCGTGATCCTCCGCCTTCAGGCGGTCGAGCCGTCGGTAGTAAACGGCATCCGCTACCGGTGAGAGAATTTCCGGCGGGTAATAGGCCTCGCCAGCCATGTTGCCCGGATCATAGGGAGGAGCCTTGTCCACCTGCACGCCATGACGAACCAGAAACGCCGCCATTCGCGACGGCCAGACATCATATACCCTCTGCTCTACCTCCTTGGCCGGTGTCATGTTTCCAGCCGGTTCTCCCGTGCGACGGTCCACCGCGATCAACTGCGGCACCCGACAGTACTCCTCAGAGGCAGGCCCTTTCACGTCTGCAATGAAGTATTCCGAGGTAAAACTTTGACAGGCCTGGGTCGGCAAACGACCGCAGGTCTTACAGATCCGTCGCTCTTTTACCCCCTCCGGTTTCGCAAACCAGCGGGCGTTTTGAGTATCATCGATAGCCTGGAAGAGATCGAACAACAGGGGTGCAGCCACCTTGCTACCGGCCAGGTGACTGGCCGGCCGACTGTCGAAATTGCCCACCCAGACGCCGATGGTGTACTGCGGCGTGTAACCCACGCTCCATGCATCCTGATGTCCATAGGAGGTGCCTGTCTTCCAGGCCACCGTGGGCCGGTTGCGGGCGAAGCTCCAGCTTTGCGGAAAATCAGGCCGCTCCACATCCGTAAGAATATGAGTGACAAGCCACGTGGCTTCATTGCTCAACAGACGCTTTTTGTCGCCGGTCGGATCGCTGTCGAGCAGTCGATAAGGTCGGTAGACACCCCCGTCGGCAAGACTGGCGTAGAGGTTGGTGAGTTCGAGCAGCGACACCTCCACCCCGCCCAGAACCAGTGGCAGCCCATAGTAGCCGGCGTCCTTGTTAAGACCGGTGAGACCGCCCGCCTGCAACAGACTGTGGAAGCGTGCCAGCCCCACCTCGGCCGTGAGCTTGACCGCCACCACATTGAGTGATTCGGTGAGTGCCTCGCGAACAGTGACCGGCCCGCGGAAATTCTTGGCGTAGTTTTCCGGTGAATACCCTCCGTAGTTCACCGGTATGTCGTAAAGAATGGTCTTCTCGGAAATCAGCCCCTGATCAAAGCCGAGCGCATAGAGAAAAGGCTTCAACGTGGAGCCGGGGGAGCGCGCCATCCGTACACCATCATTGGCGCCCAGGCGTTCACTATCGAAATAATCCGTGGAACCGACCACGGCCAATACCTCCCGTGATCGGTTGTCGATCACCACCGCCGAGGCATTTGAAATTCCGTTGGCATCGAGCGTCTTCACATAATCGGCCAGCAGATCCGCAGCCTTCTGCTGGATGTTGCGATCAAGTGTCGTTCGCACTTGATGGCGACCGGGATCATCCGACCGCAGAGACCATGCGGTGTGGACCGCAAGCGGCGCGGCTTCATTTCGGCGCTCGGGCAGAGGCTCGGCAACAGCCCGCTTCATCTGC
>JBFEYJ010000269.1:0-3552 GCA_041562215.1 Thiohalomonadaceae bacterium
GACGAAAATGCAGGGGAGACCTCCGGTGATCACGCCATCAGCCTGAGCGTTAACGTTCCTGTCGGCCCGATTGAAGTGGCATTCGCTTACCAGGACACCAGTGATTTCGGCACCACAGCCGGTAGCCCCGCTGTAGGACCGACTGCTGGCCCTGATGGTTTGGACGGTACTGCTGATGATACCGCTGCTGTTGCCGCAGTACCCGCTTCTGAGACCGGTGACAACACCGCGATGAAGCTTGGTGCGAAGTACTCCGCCGGCCCCATCGGTGCTGTCCTCCAGTATGAGACCATCGACACCGGTCTTGATGACAACACCGATCACCTCTACCTGAACGGTACCTACACCATGGGCGCCAACACCTTCGCTCTGGCCTATGGTCAGGTGGACAACGGTGGTGACGCTACCCCGAACTACGTCTCTTTGGGTATGGTTCACAGCTTCAGCAAGAGCACCTCTGCTCACGTTGCCTACATCGGTCTGGATGACGATGCCGACGCAACGAACTCAGGTGTCACTGCTGGTCTGCGCGTGAAGTTCTAATCGATTCCAAGAATCGTATAGCACTTTAGAAACGGGGCCTTCGGGCCCCGTTTTTTATTGCCTATTGAGTCCCACCCCCAAAAGAGTCTTCCTTAGGAATGCACATGGCATGCCTGATATAGCGGTATCACAAGCTAATAACTTCAGTTGTGCATTCATAATGCGCCGCCACTCTTTTGCGAAGGGAAGCCGCTCCTATAAAGTCAATCGTCGTGCTAAACTATACGTCCATTTCTGAAGTCAAGACGTTACGGCCTCGATGAGCAGCAATTCTCCCGTCCGCATCCGCGAAATTCCCTACAATTACACCTCCTTTTCCGATCGCGAGATCGTGATCCGTTTTCTGGGCGAAGAGCAGTGGAAGCGTCTCAACGTACTTCGCGGTGAGCGCGTTACCGGCCGTTCGGCTCGGATGCTGTTTGAGGTGCTGGGGGATATGTGGGTTATCGTCCGTAACCCGTTCATCCAGGATGATTTAATCGAAAATCATAAGCGCTGGGCTTCCCTGGCCCATGCGTTGCACCACAGGCTTGACCAGATTGTCGAGCGCGCGGAGGGCAATGAGGAGGCTATTGCGCTGGCCTCGGCGACACGTGATGCCGTCAGCAATTTCGAGCAATGGCTGCCGCTGGTTCGTGAGCGGCGTCAGAAGGTAGAGCGCCGCCTGGCGAAGGTTACCCGTCGCGACAACATCCAGTTCGACGGGCTGGCACGCGTTTCTCACGTCACCGATGCCTCCGACTGGCGTGTCGAGTACCCCTTCGTCGTGCTCACCCCCGACACTGAGGAGGAGGTGGCGGCGGTGGTCCGCGCCTGTATTGAACTTGGCTTGACCATTATCCCGCGCGGCGGCGGCACCGGCTACACAGGTGGTGCGGTGCCGCTGCATGCGGAGAGCGCGGTGATCAACACCGAAAAGCTGGAGATGATGGGTGAGGTGACCCCGCGTGTTGTCCACGGTGTCGAGCAGCAGGTTGCGAGCCTGTTCGTCGGCGCCGGGGTGGTAACCCGTCGTGTGTCGGAGAAGGCCGAGGCCTCGGGCCATGTGTTCGCCGTCGATCCCACCTCCCAGGATGCCTCCTGCATCGGCGGCAACATTGCCATGAATGCCGGCGGCAAGAAGGCGGTGATGTGGGGCACTACCCTGGACAACCTGGTCTCCTGGCGCATGGTAACCCCGGACGGTAACTGGCTGGAGGTTGAACGGCTCAACCACAATCTGGGCAAAATTCACGAAGTGGCATTGGCCGAATTTCGTGTCAGCCGCTATGGCGCCGATGGCAAGAGCCTACAGGGGGAGCCTGAGATCCTCTCCATCCCAGGCGAGGACTTGCGCAAGCGCGGCCTTGGCAAGGATGTCACCAACAAATTCCTCGGTGGTTTGCCTGGGGTGCAGAAAGAAGGGTGTGATGGGATCATCACTTCTGCGATATTCGTGCTGCATCGCATGCCAAAGTATACCCGTACAGTGTGTATGGAGTTCTTCGGCGCCGATCTTCGCCGCTCTGTCCCGGCGATCGTCGAAACAAAGGATTACCTTGATGCCCTGCCCGATGTGATGCTGGCGGGCCTTGAACACCTGGATGACCGTTACATTAAAGCGGTCAATTACAGTACCAAGGCGCCACGCCCGGATCTGCCGAAGATGGTGCTGATCGCCGATATCGTCGGCGAGGACGAGGATCGGGTCGCTGAGGCGGCATCCACGGTAGTGCGTATGGCCAATGCCCGTGAAGCGGAAGGTTTTGTCGCCGTTAGTCCTGAGGCACGCCATCGATTCTGGGCTGACCGTGCACGTACTGCGGCCATTGCCTCGCATACCAATGCCTTCAAGATCAATGAGGATGTGGTGATCCCGCTTGAGCGCCTGGCTGATTACAGTGAGGGGATTGAGCGCATCAATATCGAGCAGTCGATCAATAACAAGCTGTGTATTGTCGATGAGGTGGTGACGTATCTACAGGGGGCGATGCCTGAGCGCCCTCGCGATCCTGATTATGAGGAGAGTGATGAGAACAACGCCATCGTCGAAGGCAAGCGAAGTGCCGCACTGTCACACCTTGAGGCTGTCCGTGCCCGCTGGCAGTCATTCCTCGATGGGCTCGATACCCCGGCAAAAGAGCATGCAACAGCACTCGGCTCTGAGCTGTGCGAAAGGCTGCGCCCCGGCGATACTCTGTTCAGCCTGCTGCAGCGCCAGGAATTGCGCGTCTCCTACCGATATGAGGTGGAGCGACCGCTCAAGGAGATCTACAGTGGTCGTGAGCTCGAAGCGGTGCGTGATAAGCTTGATAGCCTCCATGCGGCGACGAGAACCCGTCGTCTGTTCGTCGCCACTCATATGCACGCCGGTGACGGCAATGTGCACACCAATATTCCGGTGCACTCCAGCGATTACGAGATGCTCCATGAGGCTGAGCGGGTAGTCGAGCGTATCATGGCGCTGGCCGAATCGCTCGGTGGTGTGATTTCCGGTGAACATGGCATCGGTCTCACTAAAATGCAGTTTCTCGCGCCCGATGTTGTCGAGGCCTTTACCGCTTACAAACAGAAGATCGACCCGGAGCAGCGGTTCAACCGGGGTAAGCTGCTGGCCGGCTCCGGGCTCGATAACGCCTACACTCCATCACTGCGCCTGCTGCAACAGGAGGCACTGATCCTTGAGGCGAGCGAACTTGGTGAGCTCAATGATATGGTCAAGGATTGCCTTCGCTGCGGCAAGTGCAAGCCGGTTTGCACCACGCACGTGCCGCGCGCCAATCTCCTCTATTCCCCTCGCAACAAGATCCTCGCCACCGGCCTGATGATCGAGGCCTTCCTTTACGAGGAGCAGACCCGGCGCGGGATTTCGGTGCGCCACTTCGATGAGATGAACGATGTGGCCGATCACTGCACCATCTGCCATCGTTGCGAAAAACCCTGCCCGGTGGATATCGATTTCGGTGATGTCTCGGTGCGAATGCGTAACATCCTCCGCGCTCAGGGACAGAAACGCAGCAATATCGGCAC
>JBFEYJ010000270.1:0-3538 GCA_041562215.1 Thiohalomonadaceae bacterium
CGTCGATGCTCTTGGCATCCTTGAGCGGAGGCACATCCTTGCCGATATCAGGACCGGGCAGGCCGGTTTGGGAAGTAGTGAAAAAGATCGGCTCAATGTCGGCAAAATCGTTCTCTTCACGCATGCGCTGCATCAGCACTGAGCCGACCATACCCCGCCAACCTACCAGACCTACACGTTTCATACTTATACTCCTGAAAAAGATTGTTTTGCCGCAAAGGGGCGAAGCCGGGCCAATAAAAAGGCTTTGTACTTAGCGTTCCTTTGCGACCTTCGCGATTTAAAGCACTTAGCTTCGCATCGCTTCGACAACAGCATCGCCCATGCCGCTACAGCTAACCTCTGAGCAACCATCAGTCATGATATCGACTGTGCGAATTCCCCTGGCCAGCACCGCCTTGACCGCATTCTCGATACGCTGGGCATTGGCCTCGTCACCGAAGGTATAGCGCAGCATCATCGCCACGGAGAGAATAGTGGCCAACGGATTAGCCTTGTCCTGACCGGCGATATCGGGTGCAGAGCCGTGGATCGGCTCATACATCCCCTTGTTGTTCTCATCCAACGAGGCCGACGGCAACATGCCGATGGAACCGGAGAGCATGGAGGCCTGATCGGAGAGGATGTCGCCAAAGATATTGCCGGTAACGATGACATCGAACTGCTTCGGCCACTTCACCAACTGCATCGCCGCGTTATCCACGTACATGTGGCTGAGTTCGACCTCGGGATAATCCTTTGATACTTCGAGTACAACCTCGCGCCACAATTCAGAGCACTCCAGTACGTTGGCCTTTTCCACCGAACAGAGGCGCTTGTCGCGCTTCATCGCGATATCGAAGGCGACACGGGCGACACGACGTACCTCGGACTCGGAATAGAGCATGGTGTTGAAGCCGACACGCTCGGGCTTACCATCCGGGCCAGGACGCTGCTCGATGCCGCGAGGCTCACCGAAATAGACATCACCGGTCAGTTCACGCACGATCATGATGTCCAGCCCGGCAACCACCTCCGGTTTGAGGCTGGAGGCGCCAGCCAACTCCTCGTACAGCAGTGCCGGACGCAGATTGGCAAACAAGTTGAGCTCCTTGCGGATACGCAGTAGCCCCCGCTCAGGGCGCAGCGGGCGCTCCAGCTTGTCGTACTGCGGACCACCAACGGCACCTAGCAGCACCGCATCGGCCTCACGCGAAAGATTGAGGGTCGCCTCTGGTAATGGATCACCGGCCGCATCGTAACCGGCACCGCCGATCGCACCCTCCTCCATCTCGATGGCCAGACCGTCAGCCTTCAGAACCTCCAGCACCTTCACCGCCTGGGCGACGATCTCCGGACCAATGCCATCACCCGGCAACACTGCAATCTTTTTTGTCATTGATTCACTCCAAAACAATTTTCAACGCAAAGGTCACATAGAACGCAGAGATACACCTGGCAAAACTCTGCGTTCCCTGCATTAAACTCAGCTAAACAGCCAGGGGGCTTCCTGCTTGCGCCGCTCTTCGTAAGCCATTATCTCGTCCACGTGCTGCAAGGTCAGGCCGATGTCGTCAAGGCCGTTAAGCAGGCAGTGCTTGCGGAACGGGTCGACCTCAAAATGGAATGCATCTCCGGACGGGGTAGTCACCGTCTGCGCCTCCAGGTCCACACTGAGTTGATAACCTTCACGCGCGTCGACTTCCTTGAACAGCTGGTCCACTTCAGCCTCGCTCAGCACGATGGGCAGAATGCCGTTCTTGAAGCAGTTGTTGAAGAAGATATCAGCAAAGCTCGGTGCGATAATCACGCGAAAGCCGAAGTCCAGCAACGCCCACGGTGCATGCTCACGCGATGAGCCGCAGCCGAAATTCTTTCGTGCCAGCAGGATCTTCGCCCCCTGGTAGCGCTCCTTGTTCAGCACAAAATCAGGATTCAGCGGCCGCTTGGAATTGTCCATCCCCGGCTCGCCATGGTCCAGATAACGCCATTCGTCGAAGGCATTGGGCCCAAAACCGGAACGCTGGATCGACTTCAGGAACTGCTTGGGAATGATGGCATCGGTGTCCACGTTAGAGCGGTCCAGGGGCGCCACAATCGCCGTTAACTTTTCAAATTTGTCCATCGCTTAACCCTCCATCATCTCGCGCACATCGGTAAAGTGGCCCTTGATCGCTGCCGCAGCGGCCATCGCCGGGCTGACCAGGTGGGTACGGCCGGCGTTGCCCTGGCGTCCCTCGAAGTTGCGGTTCGAGGTGGAGGCACAGCGCTCGCCCGGTTCCAGGCGGTCGGCATTCATTGCCAGGCACATAGAACAACCCGGTTCACGCCATTCAAAACCGGCCTCGATGAAGATCTTGTCCAGTCCCTCCTCCTCTGCCTGTTTTTTCACCAGACCGGAACCGGGCACCACCAGCGCCTGTTTCACCGTTGAGGCCACCTTGCGCCCCTTAGCCACGGCGGCAGCCTCGCGCAGGTCTTCAATACGCGAGTTGGTGCAGGAACCGATGAAGACCACGTCCACCGGGATGTCGGTAATCGCCATTCCGGCCTCCAGCCCCATGTACTCCAGCGCGCGGCGCATCCCCTCAGCCTTGACCGGATCGCTCTCAGCGGCCGGGTCAGGCACGGTAACATCGACCGGGACCACCATCTCAGGCGAGGTGCCCCAGGTGACCTGCGGCTTGATCTCGGTCGCATCCAGATGCAGCTCAGCATCGAAACGGGCATCAGGATCGCTCTTCAACTCCCGCCAGGCCTCGACCGCGCGCCCCCACATCTCGCCCTTGGGGGCAAAAGGACGGCCCTTGAAATATTCGATGGTCTTCTCGTCCACCGCCACCATACCGGCGCGGGCACCGGCCTCGATGGCCATGTTGCACACGGTCATGCGCCCCTCGACGGAGAGATCGCGGATCGCCTCACCACCGAACTCGATGGCATAGCCGGTGCCGCCGGCAGTGCCGATCCTGCCGATGATCGCCAATACGATGTCCTTGGCTGTAACGCCGGGGCCGACCTTGCCGTCCACCGACACCAGCATGTTCTTCATCTTTTTCTGCACCAGGCACTGGGTGGCCAGTACGTGCTCAACCTCGGAGGTGCCGATGCCATGGGCCAATGCACCGAAGGCACCATGAGTAGAGGTGTGGGAGTCGCCGCAAACCACCGTCATGCCGGGTAAGGTTGCCCCCTCCTCAGGGCCGACCACATGGACGATCCCCTGACGTACATCGTTCATCGGGAAGTAGGTCAGACCGAACTCCGTAACGTTGGCATCCAGGGTAGCGACCTGGAGTCGGGCGATGGGATCGGCGATGCCCTCAATACCGCCGATCTGGCCGGTAGTCGGGACATTATGGTCCGGGGTGGCAACAACTGAGTCGATACGCCACGGCTTGCGGCCGGCCAGACGCAACCCTTCGAAGGCCTGGGGTGAAGTTACCTCGTGCACCAAATGGCGATCGATGTAGATAAGTGCAGTGCCGTCCTCTTCGGTGCGCACCACGTGGGCATCCCACAATTTGTCGTACAGGGTCTTACCGGCCATTCCTCTGTC
>JBFEYJ010000271.1:0-3519 GCA_041562215.1 Thiohalomonadaceae bacterium
AAGTTTTTCAATATCTTCTTTTGGTGCGCTGGAAAACTCCATGGTCCTGGCCCAAACTGTCAGGAGGTTTTGGTAGATTTGTCCGGGCATGTCTGAGGAAAGATCTGCGCTGACCATGAGTCCACCGGGTTTTATCCGTTGAAAAATTTGACGAAAGAGATCAATTCGCTTTTCCGGTTGCAGCACAAACTGGGATACGAGAAAGCACGTCGCGGCATGGAATTCTCCTGAATCGGTAAGCGAGTCAAGATAACCTTCGTGAAACGTACAGCGCTCTCCGATGCCAAGTTTGTCAGCTTTTTCTCGGCAGATGTTAAGCATTTCCGGTGACGGATCAACAGCGGTGAACCGCCAGTCAGGAAATGCTTCAGCCAGATAGAAAAGCTCCGGTCCGGTACCGGCGCCGACGCAAAGTATCTGTGATTCAGTCGGGAGCTCGGAAAAAATCATACGAGTAAATAGGTGAAGTGTTTCCCGTATAGGTGCTAGCCTGGAAAATCGCTTTTCGTGAGAGGATGCTCTTTCTTTATCAAATGATATTGCTGACATTTTTAAGATTCCTGCTTGAGATCCGTAAGGGCTTCAGAAACCCGCTGTCGCCGGAGTATTCACTACGAATGACACGAACGTTGATAGTCTGTTCGTGGACAATCGGTTTTTGGCAGCGTCCTCATTATTTCCGTATACGACCGCCCGTTGTTATTGATGAACAATGCCATATCAGGCTAGGCGTGTCTATCCGATCAGTAAGTCGGTGAAGTGGTCTTTCTTCTTTCAACCCTCAACGGGTGTCCCGTTCCGGGGAGAGGCCGGTTGCATGGGTTAGAGCTGATTTGTGACTGTCTCTTCATGCCTTGAATGCACTTTCTGTTAGCCACTCGCATCGTGAGATGAACTGAGTACCATGAATCCCCAGCATATCATCGAGAGTGGCACGAACTGTTATCGGCTTCTACACTCAGGTTAATTCGCTTCTGCGGAGTGATCTATTCGAGTTTGCCAACAACAGAGGAGCCCTCCATGGGAATTAAAGAAGCTTATCAGGAAAAAATGAATGCCAATCTTCATGAATTGCAGGCGAAAATCGACCTTCTCAAGGCCAATGCGGAACAGGCTGAAGCGGCGCAAAAGGTTAAGCTCTACGAAAAGATCGAATCCTTGCGCACCAAGCAGCAACATCTGCACGAGAAGCTGGATGAGTTGCGTTCGGCCAGTGAAGGCGCCTGGGAAGAAGTCAAAGCCGGTGTGGAGCTCTCATGGCAAGACTTAAAGGATTCATTCGAACGCGCTGTGGACAAATTCAAGTAATATGCCTGAGCTTCCCGACGTCGAAGTGTACCGGCGCTACATCAATGCCACATCGCTGCATCAGCCTATCGAGCGGATTCATGTGCAGAGCCCCTCAATTTTGGTTGAGACCACACCACAGGGTTTAGGATATGCACTCAAGGACAAATCGTTTCATTCCACCCAGCGTCATGGAAAGTATCTCTTTATTGACGTAGGTAATGGAAAATGGCTGCTCATACACTTCGGTATGACCGGTGATCTCAAGTACTTTAAACACGAGGACGATACGCCTGCCTATACCAACTTACTGATTGCCTTTGAAAACGGCTTTCACCTGGCCTACATCGCACCACGTAAACTGGGTAGAATTGCGCTAATAGATTCACCACAAACATGGATCAACGAGAATGGTCTTGGACAGGACGCGCTTGATCTGACCGAGGCAGAATTTATCGAGCGGGCAGCGCCGCGCCGCGGGGGGATCAAGTCCTGGCTCATGGATCAGAGTAGCATTGCCGGTATCGGTAACATCTATTCCGATGAGATCCTGTTTCAGGCAGGCATCCACCCCACCGTTTCTGTCAGAAGTCTAAACAAAGCGGCCTTGGTGAGGCTCTATAAAACGATGCTCGATGTTTTAAAAACGGCCATCAGTGCAGAGGCAGATCCTGATAAGATGCCATCCGGTTTTCTCCTGCCCAATCGCAAAGAGGGCGGCCACTGTCCAAAATGCGATACGCCGCTTAAAGCAGCCAAAGTAGTCAGTCGTACCGCATGGTATTGTCCTCACTGTCAGGGCAGCTAGTCTTCTTCGGTCTGGTCCCTCAGTTTCCTGCGCGTTCTTAATCTTGAGTGAAACATCATAAGTCCCAGTAATTGTTTTGGTCGTTTCATGATCCTCCATTCCAGCTTAATCGAAACAAACAGTGTTCCACTCAAAGATAGTAGCCGTATTTTTTGATGACGAAAGTGGCTCGCGGCATGAACAGCGCTACGCTTAGGGTGTGAAGTAGTAAGTGAGCTGAAGCGCGGAGATAAGGCGTTGAACGAGCCGGAGACCTATACGTACGAAAACCGATCAAGACTCGATCAGGTTATCGATGGCTTGGCCGACCGCAAAGATAAGCCGATGTTGTTGACATGGACGGCGAACGAGCACGAATCCTGGTCATATGGTGATGTCGGTGAACAGGTGCGGGCACTTGCCGGAGGTCTTTGCAAACATATCAGTCGGGGTGAGGCCGTTGTGCTGCTCGGTGCTGACAGGCCGCCCTGGGTGATTGCGGCACTGGCGATAATACGTGCGGGAGGGGTGGTCACGCCTCTGGACGTGCAACTCCCCGACGATACGCTGGCGCATGTGCTGCGTGACAGCGGTGCATCCTGGGTGTTCACCACTTCCAACCATCTGGCGCGAGTGCGAAACAGTGCTCCGGAGGTTCGGATCGTCCTGCTGGATGCCGAGGTACAGGATGAGAACGGGTGGCGCACTCTTGCCGACAGTGAAGCTGACCTGCCGGAGAACTGTGCAGACGATCGAGCTGCGCTGTTCTACACCTCAGGCACCACGGGACCGCCGAAGGGTGTACCGTTGAGCCATAAAAATATCGAGTTTCAACTGGTGACCGTGGCTGAGTCGGGGATCACGCGTGAGAGCGACCACGTATTGCTTCCCCTGCCCTTGCACCATGTCTATCCCTTCGTCATCGGAATGCTGGCGCCGGTATGGCTGGGTTTGACCCTGGTCATTCCCTATGCGCTAACCGGTCCGCAGCTAATGCGGGCGATTCGCGATGGTCAGGTTAACGTGATTATCGGTGTTCCACGTCTCTATGCCGCCCTGTTTGAGGGGATCTTGAGCAAAGCCTCACGTTCAGGACCTATTCCTGCCGCCCTCTTCCGCTTTGTCCTGCGTCTCAGCCGACTCGCACGTGTGCACTTTGGTTTGTCTCTTGGCAAAAAATTGCTATCCCCTCTGCACCGCCAATTGGGCAGGCAATTGCGGGTACTGGCATGCGGCGGCGCTGCGCTGGATGAGGCGCTGGCCTGGAACCTGGAGGCCCTGGGCTGGCAGGTCGCTGTCGGTTATGGCCTGACCGAAACCGCCCCGCTGCTGACCATCGATCCACCTGGGAAGATACGCCCTGATACTGTTGGGCGGCCGGTTGATGGCGTGTTGTTGCGGATTGACCGACACGCTGTCGCCGAAGTCGGTCTACGCGGCAGGGA
>JBFEYJ010000272.1:0-3503 GCA_041562215.1 Thiohalomonadaceae bacterium
CAAAGGCCAGCTCCTTAAGGCGGTAAGCTGGATTGATGTTGACCAGGATGGCGCCGATCCGGGCCGTGGCCATCTGCACCAGCAACCACTCACAATTATTGGTCGACCAGACACCGATGCGGTCGCCACGGCCAAAGCCCAGGCCAAGAAGCCCTGCTGCGACCTGCTCGATCCCGGTCGCGAATTCGGCATAGCTATAGCGACGGTTCTGCGGCAGCGAGACCACCGCATCCCGTTGCGGAAAACGTGCAACCACCGCAGAAAAATGTTGCGCGATGGTGGTACCGAGGAGCGGCTCGACACCGCCACGGTGGTGATAACTCTTTGCAGGCATAACACCCCCAAAAGAATAGGGCCACGGAATCCACGGAAAAACACGGCAATGAAAGACCCTCGGACAGTGGTCAGCTCTCCGTGTCCGCCGGCCATCGGTATCACCAAGGTGATTCCTGAGAGTGACCTCTGTCAGGAGTAATAGTAGTAGAACAAAAGTGAGTCCGATTATGTTAGGAGCGAGATTCTTGGTGCAGAGGCGTCACGGCCGTCATGCCCATGCAGAGTCTCGCAACGAATTATTCCGTGTGTTCCGTGGCCATCCCATTCCTCACTCTCGCCGTTGAATCCGCGTTCCCGGCTCGATGCTCTCATCCGGATGGAGGATGACCTGTTCCCCTTCGGTCAGGCCGGATAAGATCTGCGCACGGAGGCCATTACGCTTTCCCAGTGTCACCTTACGTCGCTCGGCACGTTCATTGGTGATCACAAAAACTGTCCAGTCTCCGACATGACGGAACAGGGCACTAGAGGGGATCTGCAAGATATCGCTGCCTTCCCAAAGAATGAACATGGCTTCGACACGGTAGCCATCGCCAAGACGCTGCCAGGCTTGGGGGGGAGAGGTCAGGTCCACCACTACCCATACCCGCTGCTCCTCGACACCGAGGGCGGAGATCTTGGTGAAACCGGTTGGCTCGACCACCCTCACCCGCCCTTCCAAGGTGTTTTCGCCGCCCCAGCGCTCAAACAGAACGCGGGTGCCCGGTTCCACCTTCACCGCATCGGTGGAGAGCAAGTCAACCACCACTTCCAGGGCACCGGGGTCACCAATCTCCAGCAGTGGCTGGCCGGCAACCACCACCCCTTCACTCTCCCGTCGCTGACCGAGCACCTGGCCGTTAACAGGTGAGCTGACCTCGACGGTTTCCGCTATCTCCTCGTTCGGCTTGGCCGCAGAGTACTCAAGGGCGGTGCGTGCGGCCTCCAGCTCGAAACGCGCAACCTCTACCGCAAACTCCGATGAGCGTCGGTTGGCCTGACTGCGCTCGGCCTGGGCCTCTGACCGTTCCAGTTCGTCCTCGGAGATCACGCATTTGACCTCACAGAGCTTGCGCAGGCGCTGATATTCACTCTGTGCATAATCGGCATCGGAAGCGGCGGCACGCGCTGTTTCCCGGGCCGCCTTGTACGCCGCCTCGGCGGCGGCGACGCGTGCCTTGGCCTGGGCACGGCTACGTGGGTCAAGTACCTCAGAACGCACCGGTTCGAGTTCCGCCAGGGTCATTCCCTGCTCCACCCTGTCGCCCACTCGAAGTTCGATGCGGCGCAGATAGCCTGCCACGGGGGCGGAGACGACAAAGCGATCCTTGACCCTCGTCATGCCCTCTTCGCTAACGGTCACACGCAATGGATCACGCACCACCGGGGCAGCATCGACCGTCACCGGCTCCGGTATAAAGCCGTAGATAATGGCGGCCACCACCATCAGGGCCAGCAACGTCAGACCGATGCTTCGTTTGATTCGCATGTATTACCACCCTCTATGCTCCCCCTGGGGGGAGACAAGGTTGGGCATTGCCCGGCACTCTCCTATCCAGCTTCAGACGGCTTACTCTCTTGTTTTCAGCACAGCGACCAGATCGAGCTTGCCGAGCTTACGCCAGATCACCACCCCGGAAACAAAGGCAGAGAGAAGCACCACGGTGGCGGCATTGGCATAGGTATCCGGCTCCAGCACCAGCGGCACCCGATAGAGATCGGTCTTGAACTGGCTGGCGAGAAAGGCGCAAAGTCCCTCGCCCACCAGGAAAGCCAAAGGAATAGCGATCAGTGTCAGTAACGCCAGCTCGCCCAGGAGGATATAGCCAATCTCACCATGGCTAAAGCCTAGCACCCGCAAGCTCGCCAACTCCCTTCCGCGCTCGGAAAGCGCAATTCGCGCGGTGTTATAGACCACACCGACCGCAATAGTCGCACCAAGCAAATTGGCGATGAAACTGAAAAAAAGCACCGTCTCGGCCATGGTGTCATAGAAACTCTTGATCGCGCTCTTGCGCACCACGGTGCCCGCCACCCGAGGGATCTCCTTCAGTTCCGCATAGACCTGTTCCCGGTCCCCGGGAGCCACGGCGAGATAAGCGCCGGAAATCACGTCTCCTTCGCGCATCAAACGATTGAGGGCGTCGATGCGCATATAACCCCATACTCCCAGATATTGCTTTGTCAGCGCCGCCACCGGGACCTGAAGTACCGGCTGACTCTCTTCCAGCACCTCGATAGTAAGCAGGTCACCAGGCACCACACCAAGGATGGTCGCCAGATGATCAGTAAGCACCACCCCTTCAGGCGGCATTTCAATGGGCCGAAGTGTCGTGTCAAGCACCCGCATCAGCTCACCTTCCGGTTCGACCCCTTCCAGTGCGGTCCGGTAGGTGCGATGCTCGAACCGCATGCGCACCGCGACTGTGCGGAAAGGTTCCACATGGCGCACCCCCGTCATTGACTGGAGTTCATGGAGGGCGCGGCGGGCTGTCGGCTCAATAAAGCGTACGGAGAGATCGTCGCGCTTGCTCAGGGAAAACTGCACATCCACCATGTAACTGATCGCATCCTCCTGAAAATTCCCCACCATCATGATGCCTCCGGCCAGTGCGATCCCGATAATCGACAACAGGGATTTGAGCGGGCGCCGTTCGAGATGTCGCAAAATCATCTTCGTCGGCTGGCTGAAGAAGCGCTGCAGTCCAATGCGTTCGAGCAGAGTGGCACGGTAAATCACCGGTGATTCAGGACGCATTGCCTCGGCAGGAGACAGAGTGACAGCCAGCCTGACGGCTAACAGGGTGCCGCTGACCGCGGCAAGCATAGTCACCCCCGCGGCAGTGATAACCGCCGTGGGCGGCAGCAGGTAATGCAGATAGGGAAAACGGTAAAACTCCATGTAGATAAGGCTCAGTTCCTTACCCCAGTAAGCTCCCAGAGTGACACCAAGCGCCACTCCGAGCAGCACGATCAGCAGGACTAATTTGAGGTAATGCACACCGACCGCCATATTGCTGTAGCCGAAAGCCTTGAGGATCGCGATCTGGTCACGCTGGGTGCTAATCAATCGGGTGATCACCACATTAAGCAAAAAGGCCGCCACCCCGATGAAAATCAGCGGGAATACCGTAGCCATGGTGCGCAACTGGCGTATCTCCTCGGAGAGAAATCGGTGCGAGAACTGA
>JBFEYJ010000273.1:0-3470 GCA_041562215.1 Thiohalomonadaceae bacterium
AGACGTATTGACCATACGGCGTGTGCGTCGGCTATGCAGGCGCAGTCCGTCAGGGTCGACAAAACCGACCTGTAGCGTGGCAAGTCGCTCGCCGATCAGATCGAGCGCGGCGTCACGTGCCTCCTCGTTAAGTGTTGCCAGCTGCCGACAACCGGTGAGCACCTCATTACGCGCAGATCCACTGAAGGTGAGCTGGCGGATGATGATATCGGCGCGACGGGTAAAACCGTGCAAGGCGCGACGCAATGCCGGCAACATCACCTCGCAGGCGGCGTGCAGGCGGGCGTCGATGCCATCGAGGATAGCCAGGTAAAGTGATCGCGCCGGATCAGTGATGAGCTCAGGTGCAGCGCGGCGCAGCTCTCGCTCGGCCTCCGCCTTGAACTGGCGCTGTTTGCGCCGAGCTTTGCCGATCAGCTCGGCGATCTCATCGCGGTATTTCTCGACGCTGTCGGCCGAGAGGCGAATGGCCAGGTCCGGCATGAAGCGTTTTTCCATAAAGTCGAAAAACTCGTCGGCGGCGCGCTGCACGATCTGCTGTGCCTCAACGTCGCGGACCAATTGGCGCTTGCGCTCGTCCAGTTCAGTGATGATATCGGAGAAGTCGGCAACGATACGCTCGGAATATTCGTAGGCGTCCAGCAGGTCATAGACCTCACCACGATCGATAAACACACGCAACGCATTGCGTGTGTTACGGGTATTGCGATGGCGGGTGCGAAATCGCCCGCCGGCGGTCTCCATCATCGGCTGGGTGAACAGGCGGCCGACTCGGGTGAAGGCGTAGCTGCTCTGCAGCGTCGCCTCATCGGTCTGCCGTTCCAGCCAGCCGTGCTCAAGCAACAGATTCAGCACCCAGTTGGCCTGTTCTCGTTCGCCACGCGGGGCGCCGGTCTCATCGTCACCGTCGAGTAAAGGTGTGCGGGTAATCGCTTCGGCGAACACCTCCAGCACCTGCTCGCGGTCGAACAGTCGGCTGTAGTCGGCGTGGGTGGTGTAGAAGCGGCCATAGAGCGCGCTCAGGCAAGCAACGACCTGCTCGCGATACTTGCCGGTAAGCGGGCGAAAGAGGTGGGGGTGATCGTCAGTGAAAAACATGTCGCTCAGCGATCCATCCGGGCGTCTCTCCAGCGCCACATCTCTCGACAGGGCACAATACCTGTGCCTGTGATGAGTTGGCTGGTCGTTTCATGGATGCACCGCGATAACCGGAGTGCACAGGCAAAAAGAGCGTTGGCAAGAGACAATGGGCGATGTTCTTTTGACTGGCTGGCTGGAAAACGACGGCAATCCGGTGTCGCCGCTTATTTATGCGGAGTATATCTGCGACAGGGGGTAGCTGTCATGTGGGTATCCCACGGAGGGAGTAAGAAAAAGTTCGCAAACCCGAGGAGCCTGACCGGCGGCACCCTCACACTCCGCTTGAAGGAGGGGTCATCTCAACTAGAGTTAAAACAAGTCTGCTGCCGGTGTGATTCACCTCGAGCCAGACCTCTTCCGGTGGCAAACCAGGAGGCAATCTGCATGGCTACCGAATCAGACCCCATTATAGGCAACTGGTACCGCCATCTGGACAAGGGACAGTGCTTCCAGATCGTCGCCCTGGATGAGGCCAACGCCACCGTGGAGCTCCAGCACTTTGACGGCGATCTCGAGGAAGTCGAGCTGGAAAGCTGGTATTCACTTGAAATTGAAATTTGTGATGAGCCGGAAAACTGGAGTGGCCCTGTCGATATCGGTGAGCCGGACGACTACGGTACAGAGATCACCGATACAACCCCGGAAGAATGGGACGAGCCGCTACAAGAGACACGTACTTGACCCCCATCACTTATTAGTTCCACCGGCGATGATATCATGACTGCACCAATGACATGACGCCACTGCCACTTTTTCAGGAGTACAGCCCTGACCATCACCCTCTATTACGTTCACGACCCCATGTGCAGTTGGTGCTGGGCATTGCGCCCCCAGTGGCAACGACTCCTGCAACAACTCCCTCACAACATCCACGTCGTTAAGCTTCTCGGCGGACTGGCGCCGGATACCAAGGAGCCGATGGCCGGGGAAATGCGTGAACACCTGCAAGCCACCTGGCGACGCATCGAGCAGATGGTACCCGGCACCCACTTCAATTACGCCTTCTGGACCAGCACCACGCCACGGCGCGCCACCTGGCCGGCCTGCCGCGCAGTGATCGCTGCGCGGACACAGGGAGAGGGATGGGATGAGAAGATGCTCGAGGCCATCCAGATTGCCTACTACGAACAAGCGCGCAACCCTTCCGATAACGCCACCCTGATCGCACTGGCAACAGAGATCGGTCTGGATGTCGACGCCTTCACCCGTGAGCTCGCAGCACCCTCAACACAAACCCTGCTGCAACAAGAGATGACTCAGGCCAAGGCACTCGGTGTCGACAGCTATCCCAGCCTGGTGCTGGCAATCAACCACTCGCTCTGGCCCGTATCCATCGATTACCGGAGCGCGGATAACATGCTTGAAACCATCGACTGGCTGCTGCAGGAGAGCGCCGAGGCCTGACAACCGCCTCTACCACTCCGGCGCACGACGGTACCGGTAACAACCGGTCATTCCCGCGACCAATGACTCACCAGCCATGACCCGACCACTACTTTACATCCACGGCTTTGCCAGCTCCGCCCACTCCGTCAAGGCGCAGATGTTACGCCGCCATTTTGCCAAGGTTTGCACACCATCCCTCAGCCACATCCCCACCCTGGCGGTGGAGACTTTGGAGGAGTTCATCCATGCCCTTCCCACGGCGCCGCTGCTGCTCGGCAGCTCTCTCGGCGGCTATTACGCGCTCTATCTGTCACAGCGATTCGATTTGCCAGCGGTTCTCGTCAACCCGGTGGTGCAATTGCATACGCCTCTCGAGCAGGTGCTGGGAATGAACCGCCACTACTATGACGGTTCCCTGTTCGAATTTACCGCCGGCCACCTCGAATCTTTGCAGCAATTCGCCTGCCCCGGCGCGCGCACCGACAAAGTTCTGCTGATGGCGCAGCTCGGGGATGAACTCATTGATCACCGGACCACCATCGACTTTCTCCAAGGCGCCCGGCTGGAGGTCGAGGAAGGCGGCAACCACGCCTACGAGCATTTCGAGTCGAAGATAGCGCTGATCCGGCGCTTCGCCGAAGAAATCGATGACTGAAAACAAATTTCAACGAAGCACGCGAAGGGCTCTAAAACTTTGCATATCAAATACAGAACAAGCCGGCATGGCGAGCGTCCTCGGAGTGCGGAAGTATGACCTTTGGAAGAACACACTTTGCATCGTCACTTGAGGCAGGGAATTCAACAGAGTGCTTCGTGGTGAAACTTCAGAATCAATCCATGGCAGTGGACAAAATCCCCTGCTCGCGATAGTAAGCAAGAATATCCCGATACACATCGCGCAGCGCCGCCACCGTTTCCGCCCTGCCGCTCATGCCATAAGCCTC
>JBFEYJ010000274.1:0-3448 GCA_041562215.1 Thiohalomonadaceae bacterium
GACCACACGGGCCGACTTCTTGTAGGGTTTGTTCCAGTCGTTACCCAGCTCGCGCATGGCATAGAGCACACGGCGGTGTACCGGTTTGAGGCCGTCCCGCACATCCGGTAGGGCCCGGCCGACAATTACGCTCATGGCGTAATCCAGGTAGGACTGCTTCATCTCCTCCTCGATATTGATCGGGAGGACCTCTTTAGCAAACTCGGTCATCGGAGAGCGTTATCCTTCTCAGCCAGGGCTTTGTTCTGGGTTTGTAAACGCAGAAATAGGCTGAATTGTAACACACCCCTCTTCCACCCCGCATCTATCATTAAAACGACGAGAGGCCCTCAGGGGGCCTCTCAGCGCCTGTCGAGGGTGGATAATGACCTATTGTTCCATCATGGCAGCCATTTTTTCCGGTGTAGGGTTAAGCACCACACCTTTTTCCGTGACGATGGCATCCACCAGCTCGGCCGGAGTAACATCGAAGGCCGGGTTCCAGGCCTGTGCGCCGTCTGCCGCCACCGCCCTGTCACCGAGGGAGAGGATCTCCTCGGGACTGCGCTGCTCGATCGGGATCAGACTGCCATTCGCCAGGGACATATCCACGGTCGATGTCGGCGCCACCACCATGAACTTCACCCCATGATACCGTGCCGCTACTGCCGCACTGTAGGTGCCGATCTTGTTGGCAACATCGCCATTAGCGGCAATGCGGTCGGAACCAACTACAACCCATTTGACTCGGCCCTGCTGCATCAGTGCCGCCGCGGCGCCATCAACCAGCAAGGTCACCGGGATCTGATCCTTGACCAGTTCCCACGCTGTCAGGCGCGCCCCCTGCAGCCAGGGCCGGGTCTCGTCGGCATAGACCCGGGCGATCTTGCCTTGGGCATAGGCGGTACGGATCACCCCGAGGGCAGTACCAAAACCGCCGGTCGCCAGCGAACCGGTGTTGCAGTGGGTGAGGATACCGTAACCACTCTCCTCGATCAGTGCCGCACCCAACTCCCCCATCTTTCGGTTGGCGGCGATATCCTCTTCATGGATGGCCTTTGCCTCGGCCAGCATTGCTGCCAGCGGATCGTCAATGTCCTCCGGTAAGTCAAACAACACTTTACCCATGCGCTCCAGCGCCCAGGCCAGGTTCACCGCCGTGGGACGGGCATCGGCCAGGTGGCCGAAATCCTGCTCCAGTTTATGCATAAAAGTCGCACGGTCCTCGGCCAAGCGCTTTCGCACCGCCAACACCACGCCGTAGGCGGCGGTGATACCGATGGCCGGGGCGCCACGCACCACCATGTCGCGAATTGCGCCGGCTACCGACAGCGGATCGTCATATTCAAGGTAAACTTCCTGCTGCGGCAACAGGCGCTGGTCCAGCAACTTGAGTTTGTCCTCCTCCCAGAGAACAGCGCGAATGGTATCGTGCAAAACGGTCATGATTGTCCTGTCAGTCGATAACTGTTTATGTATTAAGGTGAACGCAGTTTACCCCAAGCCCTCTTCCCCCTCCAGATATTCCAACTGTCACACGCCTGCAATAAAAGCTTAAACGCATTGTCATCTACGGGACACCTGTGCGTAACAAAGCATTGCGAGACTGTGCCCGCTTTTGGGATATCCCGTAAACCATCAGGAGTAAATACAATGCATCACAAAAAAGTACTGATTGCTGCAGCGATCACCGCGGGTCTTGCCGCTTCCGCCCATGCAGAGGATGGTGTCACTGTCTACGGCAAGCTGCACACCTCCATCGCCGCGATCACCCAGGATGACGGCACCAACGACACCAGCGCCACCGCCATTACCAGCCACGCCTCAAGGATTGGCGTCAAAGCCGGCAAGGGTCTGGAAAACGGCATGAAAATCAGCGCCAAAGCAGAGTTTGAAGTGGATGCTGTCAGCGGCGGCTTCAGCAAGTCCAAGGACTATCCCCTCGACTTCAACGGTGACACCGTCACCGACGCCACCGTCACCGACAACGACAATTACATTTTCAAGGCCCGTAATGTCTACGTTGGCCTGAAGGGCGGTTTCGGTGAGGTTCGCGTCGGTCGTCATGACACCCCACACAAAATGGCCACCAGCAAGCTGGACCCATTCAGCGATACCTACGCTGACTACAATAACATCATCACCGTTGACGAGCGTCTGGGTAACGTTGTTGCCTATCTGAATAACTTCGGTCCGGTCGGTGTTGCCGCCGCCTACTACGCCGGCGATGACAGCGTTGAAAGCGAAAACGCCGGCGACGCCACGAGTGCCATGGTCAATTACAGCGCGGGCCCGCTTTACCTGGCTGGAGCCGTCGAGAGCTATGCCGCGGATGACAACACCGATACCAATGAGCTGGAAACTGCCACCAAGCTCGGCGCCGGCTACACCATCGGTCCGGTTGACCTTGGTCTGGTCTACGAGACCCTCGCCTACGAGACGGCTGATGATGAGACCGAGACCTATATCAGTGCCAAGTTCAAGGTTGCCGACAATATGAAGCTGAAGGCTGCTTACGGCATGCGTGATGATGGTGTCTCCGCCACTGATGACGAGGTCATGAGCGCGGTTGGCCTGGACTACAAAATGGATAAGAGCGCCACCGTTTACGCCCTTTACGCCAACGGCACCGATGGCGGCCTGGCCAACAAAGGCAAACTGAAGGGCGACGGCACCGCGCTGTCCCTGGGTATCGTCTACAAGTTCTAATAAGTTGCGCAATACCTTACTCCGGCAGGGACGCCGGAACTTTACCCAACCAATATAAACTCCTAGTGGAATTTTTTACAGGCGCATGAAGCGCCCTTTATTATGGCGTAATAGAACCTCACCACCCGGACTCCGGCAGAAAAGTGTGCCAGTAAGAAGGATTGGGGGCGATCTCTATTTATGCAATATCAAACCCAAGGTCGAGGAGTCACTACGCCTGAGTGGCATGCTTGAGTATCTGGGAATAGATCACCTGTTTCACCCCAAAAAAGAGGCCATTAGGACGATCGTGTCGAGACTTAATCCGAGCAATTGTGAGACCTGCTCGACACTGTCATTTACCGAATGCGCCGGAACACCGGCGGCCGCTGCTCGTTTTGACTAACCAAAGAGGGGCTTCCAGCTAAAGTCGCCTCAGGAAGCCGCCTCCCCCTCCAGATAGAATCAGCCTTTATCGGGGCATTCTTTGTTGCGTTATTTACACGCACAATAAAGAATGACCGAGCCGACAAAAGCCAACCGGATTAGGCACTTGTTAGAAATAGTTCAAAGGGAAGAGGCGCTTTACACAACGTTTCGTATTTACACGACTGTCAATGACATAATCCCTAACGCAAATACGCACATCAGGCCGTTCCCGCCTAATAAGGGGATGTTGCTAGTTACCGTTCAGCAAGAGCACCTCTCGCCTTTATGCTTGTCGTGGCTATCTGACTTCCTATATCTTACCCGCCATGAAAACTGTCGATACTTTAATCCA